>NZ_LMCG01000040.1:0-488842 GCF_001623065.1 Pseudovibrio sp. Ad46
TTCTCAGCTGCAGCGCTGGCGGTCCGTGTGTTGTGCCCCATTGTTCACTCCTAATCTCATGATCATGAGCCAAAACACTCCCTTATTCAAATTAACCGATCTGTCCATAAGGCTTCGATGGGGAACACTTTTCAAGGCTAAAACCCTGTACATCTGGCCCAGTACCTTCACCGAAAACGCCCTTAAATGAGGCTGGAAGATCATAAACGCAGCTGCAGAGAAGAAAGGCTGCGACAGGCTTGTGCCTTTGGCTGAATGAAATGCTGAAAATCTGCACAGATGGTGAGTAGGGTCTGCAAATCAGGTTGGCACAACGGTTTGCATGACAAAGACTCTTGCAAATCATCGCGTGACAGCTTTTGGGTTTGGGCTCGCCTCCGCCATTCTGGCTTTTGAGCCTGCGCTATGGCTGGTGCGAACATGGTTTGATCCCTCTTATTCATCCTCCGGCGCTGTCTATCTGGTCGCGGTCGCGGGCTTATTGCTCTGGTCGCTGTCGAGCCCCATGGACCATTCCGCTAATCATCACCGCCAAACTGCAGCTTTGCTTCTTGTTGCTTCCGCTTTCATTCGGCTGATCAGTCAGGTGTTTGCAATCAATGTTATTGGCGGGTTGGCTCTGGCTTTTGATATCTTCGCGATTGCCACGCTTTTGAGGGTAGGGGAGCGCAAGCGTGCACTCTCTCCATTATGGCTCTCAGCGCTTTTCCTGTTCTCCCTGCCTGTTGAGCGGATTGTTCAAAGGCTATTGGGTTACCCATTGCAGGAACTGTCTGCGAAAGCGTCTTGTTTTCTTCTCAGCGGTGTCTCTGAGAACCTTTCCTGCAATGGCGTGCGGCTGACACTTGAAGGCAAAGAGGTACTGGTTGATTTGCCTTGTTCTGGCACGTCCAGCCTTATGCTCAGCTTGGCATTTATTGTGGTGTTGAATGCCATCTATCGCCCACGCTTAAGTGTCGCTCTGCTTTGGGTCGGTATTACGCTTGTTCTCAGCATCTTAGGCAACTCTCTTCGCATCAGCACGTTAGCACTTGGCATCGCCTATCCGCATTGGCTTCTTGATGTAAACGTGATGATGGAACCATGGCATAGCGTGATTGGGTACATCACTCTTGCTCTCACCCTTCTGCCAATCCTGAGGCTGTATCGGCCTAAGGCACGCATGTTCGTTGCTTCTTCTCATGCGGATGAAGGTCCCGAGCTGCCTAAGTCACTTCAAAAATATCTGGCTCTCGCCTTTGTTGGTCTTGCTGTTGTTGTTGTCAGCCTGCCCCGACAGGCTGTTGATGTGGTGAGAGCAACTACACTCCCTGTTTTGCCTTTGTTTTTGAATGGGCAGTCCGGTCAGGACATTCCATTACTTCCTGTCGAACAACAGTATCTCGAAGCGTATGGAGGGTATGCAGTCAAAAAGCGCTATGGAGAGCATGCGCTTACTCTTGTGCATACCAGCTCCCCGCTTCGCCATCTTCATGCGCCGGATGACTGCTTGCGCGGCCTGGGTTACCGGGTTGAGTTTCTTGGGTCTCGTTTTGAGGCAATGCCTTCAGCGCTGTATCGGGCGACTGCAGAAAACGGCCAGCAATGGCAGGTCTCCGTCTCTTTTTTCTCTGATGGCGGGCATGTCACCAACAACGTGGCCGAAGCGATTTGGATTTGGTTGCAAAAACCGTCGCTCTCTTGGACCAGCATTCAGCGCGTTTCGCCATGGCAGGCTGCACTTTCCAACCAAAACCAGTTTGAGGCCGCGGTTTTTGCTGCCCTTGATTTCCCCAGGACCTAAAATTTAGAGGATATTCTTGATGTTTGAGACAACGCGCTTTCTCTCTTTGCTTTTGATTTTTGTAGTCAGCACGAGCTCCGATGCTGGTGCCGAGCAGCCAGACCCACTGGGAAAGAAGGCGGGCACAATTGTCGCCATGTTAGATGGACAACAGGTTGAGTTGCCCTTGCTCTCTGCGCACTACGATGTGGATGTAGTTGGAGATATCGCCCAGGTTACGCTTTCACAGACATTCCTCAATCCCAATGATGTGCCGCTCCATGCAACCTATCTGTTTCCCCTAAATCAAAAGGCTGCCGTGCATGCCATGGAGATGGAGTTGGAAGGGCAGCGGATCGTCGCGCAAATCAAAGAAAAACAAGAAGCTAATGCCGTATTCAAGCAAGCGAAGGCAGAGGGGAAAGCAGCATCTCTGCTGACACAGCACCGACCAAACATGTTCACCCAGGATATCGCCAACTTGATGCCGGGTAAGTCAGTGACCGTGCACCTGCAATATGTGCAGTCAGTGCCGAAGTTGGATGGGGCTTATGAACTGGTTGTTCCCATGGTGGTTGGGCCGCGATACGAAGGAGCAACCGAGCCCGCCCAGCAGGGCAAGCCAGATGCGATGTCTGGCAGTGATGAAGTTGCCGTCGTTTCCGGCTGGGAAATTGATCGGTTACCGACATATCCTCAGGTGTTAGGCGTTTCAACATCCGAGGCTATCGATAGTCGGCGGATCTCCCTGGATATGTCCATGACCGCAACTCTGCCTATATCCGGCCTTTGGAGCTCAACACATAAGTTGAGCATTTCCGGAGATGAAAACAAAAAACAGGCGACTTTTGAGAAAGCTAGGGAGGTTGACAATAAAGACTTTGTCTTGCGTTACGAACTGGCCGCTGAGACGAGTGTGACTGCCGGTTTAGACAGTTACTACGAGGAAGAAAAAGGGGGCTTCTTTTCGTTGCTCATCGAGCCGCCTAAAGTTCCGGCAGAAGCGACTATTGGTAAAAGAGAGCTGGTGTTTGTGTTGGACACCTCTGGCTCCATGGGGGGAGCTCCGATAGCTGCAAGCAAAGCCTTTATGCGTGCCGCGATTAATAATCTACGCCCTGATGATTACTTTCGGATCCTTCGGTTTGCAAATGAGACAACTGCATTTGAAGAGCAGTCCTTAATTGCAAGCGAGCATAACAAACAGGCAGGGCTTGAGTATGTTTCCAGTCTTTATGCTGGTGGCGGTACAGAACTGAATGCAGCGCTCAATGCTGCGTTTGGTACGCAACAACCTAAAGACACAACGCGCATCGTTGTTTTCCTGACAGACGGCTACATAGGCAATGAGCGCAATGTAATCCAAACGGTTGCCAATCGCATTGGAAACGCACGTCTTTATGCGTTTGGAGTGGGGTCGTCCGTCAATCGCTTCCTGCTTGAGGCGCTGGCAACAGAGGGACGGGGATATGCACGCTACGTTGAGGCTGACGAGAGCTTCCATGAGACTGCAGAGGCCTTTGCAAAAGACTTGAAAACGCCTGTGCTGACCGATGTCTCAATTGATTGGAACGGATTAGAAGTTGAAGAGCAAAGCCCGACAAAGCTGCCTGATTTGTTCGAAGGGCGCGCACTTCGAATTCTGGGGCGCTATCAAAAAAGTGGAAAGCACACCATTTTCATAAGTGGCTTAGTGAATGGAAAGGCAGCTCGCATGCCGCTGGAGATTGATCTGTCAGGGAGAACTCAGCAACAGAGCCCAGAAAAAAAAGCGCTTCCAATCATCTGGGCGCGTGAGCAGATTTTTGCAAAAAATCGAGCATATACGATTGGAGGCGGTTCAAATCAGGCCTTAAAAAACGAGATTATTAAGCTTGGTCTGGATCATTCTCTGCAAACCCGCTTCACTTCGTTCATTGCGGTTTCTGAGGGCCCCGTAAATCATGCCCCAGAAAATGCAGTTTCAGCGTCGGTCCCAATGCCGCAAGTTTCTGGAGTAACGACAAAAGCCTATCCAAACCTTAGTGGAAGTTCAGCGCCAGAACCGGAAGGGATTATGGGGCTCTTGATCGTGATTATGGGTCTTGTCGCGCGCTTCCGCCAAAACCTTGTCAGCATGGTTCGGACAATACGTTGCTCCATTACTCGAACAGGTCAACGCTCCATTCCTCTGGAGGGCCTGGATCGCTCACTGCCTTATAAACTCCGCCGGGATGGTTGGTGGCTGGATTGAACTAAAATCCGGGGCTCATAGCGGAATATGGTGCCTTCTGCCTCCAGCAAGCTAAGAGCGTCTCAACTGGTCCAGTTTTGGCGCTCTTTCTGGTAGCAAGCCAGAGCGATATCGTTGCAGAACGAACTGCAGGAATAGGCCAATAAGCAGCATGCGCATGTAGGAGGATCGGGTTGCCCATTCTGAGGGGAGGAAGCCTGTTAGGATTTCTGTCATTGACCAGATCGCCCAAACGATCAGCGCTCCCGCGATAGCCCCTTTATTGTTTCCACTTCCGCCTGCGATCAACATCACCCAGGCAAGAAACGTTATCAGGATTGGCTCAGTTGCGTCTGGGCTGAAGTACTTGAAATAGTGCGCACTCAACGCTCCAGCCAACGCCATAAATATGGCACCAATCACAAACGTTTGCGTGCGGAAAGAGTGAGTGTCCTTGCCGATGGATTCAGCTGCGTCTTCATTGTCGCGGATCGCTCGCAAAACCCGGCCCCACGGACTTTTGTGGAGGCGCTGAGAAATGAAATAAGTCAGCAATACAATTATCCAAACGAAAAGAACGAAGACAATTTCGGCTGTTTGCCCTTTGAACACCCCTTCAAAGGGACGGGGTATGTTGGAAACTCCCAAACTCCCGTTGGTCAACCACTCCTCATTTACGATGACAAGTCGGATGATCTCTGCAATTCCAATTGTTGCCATGGCGAGGTAATCGCTTTTGAGAGAAACGCAAAGCCGTGCAATGCCCCAGCCAACAAGACCTGCAATGACAGCTGCAACGGCCATACCTACAAAAATGGGTTGCTGAAATCCCCCAACATTGTTTGATGCTGCCGTGGAAGTGATAATAGCTGCTGAGTATGCGCCGATAGCGTAAAAGCCAGCAATCCCGGCATTAAACAGGCCGCCAAACCCCCATTGGATGTTAAGCGCCAGGCAAATCACAGCATAAATGCCAGCCATGGTGAGGAAGGAAACGAAATAGAAGAACAGACCTGTGAGTTCCATCAAAGTACCCTTCCTTTTAGTAGGCCTTGCGGACGGAACAACAACAGCGCCAACATGATGATAAAGGCGATTGCGCTCTTATAACTGGGCGAGATGATCTCTATTTCCATGATCGGGAACGTACAAATCTCTTCTGCAACGCCGATTATCAAGCCTCCCAGCATAGCTCCTAAGGGGCGGCCAATTCCGCCCAACAAAGCTGCTGCAAACATAGGTAACAGCAAGTTCCAACCCAGGTTTGTATGGATGTCCGTATCCAACCCCACAAACACACCACCAATGGCAGCAAGGCCACCTCCAATTAGCCAAGTCCATCGAATAATTTTTTCCGTATCCAGTCCGGCAATCCTTGCCAGTTCTGGGTCATCTGCAACCGCTCGCATGGATTTTCCTGTTTTAGAATACGAGAGGAAGAAATGCAGCGTGATGGCAATAACGACTGTAAACGCGATGATTTGCATATGCCGAAGAGCGATGCGGAAACTATCAAAAAAGACCAGCGGTTTTTGAAAGCCGACCACATAGACTTGAGAGTCCGTGCCCCACAATAACTGGATGGCTGAACGCAAAATAAGAGCAACCCCAAAGGATGCGATGACAGTGTAGATGCTGGGTAGATCTCTCAGTGGTTTATAGAAGGCCTTATCCAAAAACACTGCCACCAGAGCCGTCCCGACAACGGCAATCGGAATAGCTGCAAGTGCTGGAACACCAAGTGTCCAAACAGCAGTTAGTGCGATGTAAGCGCCAGTTGTCATCAAGTCGCCATGAGCAAAGTGTGCAAAGCGCAGAATGCCAAAAATCATCGAAATCCCGACAGCGCCCAATGCATAAATGCTGCCAAGAGTTATGCCTGGTATGAGGTAATAGTTGATGAAATCAATCATGCTGGCAGCCCTCCGCCGAGAAATGCATGCCGGACCTCATCATTAGCCAGAAGGTTTTTGCCCGTATCCGTATATCCGTTCTTGCCGTTCACCAGCACATATCCAATGTCCGCAATGCGCAACGCCTGTTTGGCGTTTTGCTCTACCAACAACACGGAGATACCGGTCTCCCTGATCTTCAGGATCATATCAAAGATCCGTTCCAGATATGCAGGCGACAAACCGGCTGTCGGCTCGTCCAACAGCAGCAGCTTTGGATCACTCATCATTGCTCTTCCGATGGCAACCATTTGCCGTTGACCTCCGGAAAGCTGCCCCGCTGGCTGGTTTAGCTTTTCACGAAGGTCAGGAAACAGCGTCAGGATCATATCTAATGTTGAAGCTGGATTTTTCGGTGGTGCTGCATAAGTTCCAACCTGCAAGTTTTCACGCACTGTCAGGTTTGCGAAGACATTGCTGGTCTGTGGAACAGCCGAAATGCCCATAGGGACGAGGTCTGCCGTTTTGACGCCGACAATCGAACGCCCCATGAACTCCACGGAGCCAGAAAAATATTTATTGAGCGCAAAGATTGATTTCAGCAAAGTGGACTTGCCAGCCCCATTTGGTCCCACAATTACCACTATTCCTTTCAAATCAACGCACAGATCAACGCAATGAATAATAGGCGTTGCGCCATAGCCTGTAGTCAGGTTTTGGATGTTCAAAATTGGGTCAGGCATGGACATCCTCATACTTGCCACCACCGAAGTAAGCTTCCACCACGCGTTCGTCACGTTTGATTTCTTCGATGGTTCCTGTTGTTAAAACAGTGGCTTGCGCTAGTACGACAACCTCGTCGCAAAGCCGCGAGACGTAGTCCAGGTCATGTTCGATCAGGCAGAAAGTGTAACCGAAGTCGTCATTCAGCTGTTGGATCTTCACAGCGATCTTACTGAGCAGGCTGCGGTTTACGCCGGCGCCGATCTCATCCAGCAAGATGATTTTTGGTGTCTGCATCAAGGTTCTGCCAAGTTCCAGCAGCTTTTTTTGCCCGCCAGAAAGGTTTCCTGCCAGCTCATCCTGCAGCTTCTCAATCTCCAGAAAACGCAGTGTTTCCATAGCCTTATCGTAGGCCGCATGCTCTTGCTTGTAAAAGACGGAGGGGCGGAAGATTGCATTGAGTACATTTTCTCCGATAGAGCCATCCGCTGCGACCATCAGATTCTCAACCACAGTCATGCGTGAGAATTCGTGCGCCAATTGGAAAGTCCGATAAAGCCCTTTGCTCTGACGCTTATGCGCTGGCAAGGCAGTAATGTCTTCTCCATCAAGAAAAATTTGCCCACTGCTTGGTTGCAGTAGACCGGCTATCATATTGAAAACAGTAGTCTTACCCGCTCCATTTGGCCCGATGACTCCCGTAATTTGGCCAGTTGGAATTGAAAATGAGCAGTTGTGAACGGCGGTTAATCCACCAAATCGTTTTGATACATTCTCAAGCTGGATCATTTGTATTCCCAAAATCTCATTGACCGCGCCGCCATGACACGGTCCAACATGACCAGGCTCAGAAGAGCCCGGTCATTATTCGGTAAAATTCAACCTTTTGTGGTAGAGGTTTGAACTAATTGAAGATTTTGGTTTGCTTGTAGCTGTCGCCTTCAACTATATACTTGCCGATATAACCTGCGACATCTCCATTCTCATCAAACTCGTGGGCCCCAGAAACGCCCTCGTAATTGATGTCTTTGCCCGCAGAGATCAACTCACGGGCTTTCGCCCATTCTCCCGGGCCAACAATCTCCCCTGGTGCATTCGCAACTGAACGAAGCGCATTTTTTACAGCGGCACGATCGGTTGAACCCGCTTGTTGAATTGCCAACGCAATCAACATGGTAGCGTCATAGGCCTGATCTACAAATGGCTTGTCAGATCCGCCGCCAAATGTCTCGTCAAACCGGGCATGGAACGCTTCTGTAGCTGAATTTGAGCTCGGGGAACTGGGTGAGGTAAAGAAGGAGCTGGCAAGAGCTTCTGCACCAATTTGCTGAATTAAGATGTCATCCCGCAGACCGTCTGTACCAATGAACTTCTCGAAGAAGCCATTTTCCAATGATTGCTTGACGATCTTCGCGCCACTGCCCGCTGCATAAGCGATGACGACAAGTGCATCAGCACCGCTGGAAGCCAGGGTCGCCAACTCACCTCGGTATGAGTTTTTCTTGTCTTCATGCTTGGAGGATTTGGTCACGACCCCACCCAGCTTCTCGTATTCAACCTTAAAGGTGTTGCCTATGCCCACACCGTAATCATTGTTAACATATGTAATTGCAACCTTTTTAAAGCCTTCCTCCAAAACAGCACGTGCGAGCACTTTACCCTGATAGTTGTCGCTTGGAACAATGCGATAGACATAGTCGTTGTCTTCCAAATTGGTCATACTTGGTGCTGTCGCTGTTGGGGAAACCTGAAGCACGCCATTTGGAATAGCAACCGCATTTGCCGCAGCAATGGTTGCGCCAGAAGACAGTGCTCCCATGATTGCAACAACGTTCTCAATGTTTACCAGTTTACCTGCAGCATCAACCGATGGCTGTGCAGATGCTTGACTGTCCGCAACAACAAGCTTCATGGTTTGCCCGTCCAACAAACCGCCGCCTTTGTTCACGTCTGCCTCTGCCAGTTTTGCCCCGTTGAGGATTGGTGGAATAAAGTTGGCAAGAGGCCCCGTCACGCCCATCAATGCCCCAACTTTAATATCTTCGGCCCAAGCCGAACCTGCAAATGTTATGCATGCTGCTGTCGTCAGCATCAAAAGAGTCTTATTCATAAATCCCTCCCATTGCATTGCACCGTCGGAAGGCTTTGGCCTCATTGATTTCAGCTATCTCCTCCAATATCGGAGATTCTTACTGCTACAAACGGCGTAATACGTAAAAACACTTGCATATGCGCAAGATGCTGTCAATCACCTCTCCAGAAGTGCAAGTGTCCTCACAGTCAGCTGTTTTCCTGTTTTGATGGTAGGGAGATATCATCAGAAGTCACTCACTTGTTCTGACATCTGAGCCAGATACTATTTCATATTTCAATTATGAAATTCTCTTGCGCTAATGAAATTAGTCATTCTATTGTGTGGCACAACACTTATATGCACGAACAAACAAGTAATCTAAATGAGCGAGGCGTTATCTATTTTGCGACGTGAAACAAATAATACGGCAGCGATCTCTCGGAAGCCTACGAACGCGAAGAGGCAAGAGAAACTGCACATTGGCGAGCGCGTGAAAACCTTCCGCAAAGCATTGCAGTTATCACTCAGTGAGCTCTCTATACAGACTGGGATTTCAGAGGCGACATTGTCCCGTGTGGAGAATGATCAAACGCTGATGAGTGCTGCCAATCTTTATGTTTTGTCGCAAGCTCTCAATGTAGATATGTCTGCATTTTTTGAAAACCCGGCAAGTCCGGCTCGCAGTGGCATTCGCAGCATTACGCGCAAAGGGCAGGGCGTTTTTCTGGAAACAGAACGCTATAGTGCGCAGGTGTTGAGTAACGACATCACCAACAAAATGATGAACCCAGCCATTGATATTGTAGCAGGGCGAACTCTGGAAGAGGTTGGCGGATTGCATGCTCATCCAGGTGAAGAGTTTTTGATTGTGCTGGAGGGAAACTTGCATTTGCATTCAGAACACTATGCCCCTCTGCTTCTAGAGGCAGAAGACTCCATCTATTTCGATAGCTCAATGAAGCATGCTTACGTTTGTGCTGGTGATACTCCGGCGCGTATTTTGGTAATCGCGACGATTGATGCCACGCACATCAAAAGTGAGGGTGAATAAGCACCACGCGTTCAATTTTATTTATCACATTTGAAATTCTGGGAGGGACGTCAAGTGGCACAGTTAGAAACCAAGACAGATCATATTGCATCTGCTGAAATACGGTTGCCAACCAACGATTTAAAGGAGGACTTGCCGTTTTTCAGCAAGATGCTCGGTATGAAGCTGGATATGATTTTCCCAGCTGATAATCCTGCTATTGCGGTGATGTCTGGTCACGGTCTTCGGGTGCGCCTAGAAAAGGGTGCATCAGAACAACCAGGAACACTGCGTTTGCTATGCAAAGAGCCTGCTGATTTTGCTGAAGGGCAAACCGAACTGATCGCGCCAAATGGCACTAAGATTGAGATTGTTGACGCCTCTCCTGCGCTGGAAATGCCCAAAACCCAGCACTCTTTCATTGTCAGGCATATGATTGACAATGATCCGTGGGTGATTGGCCGTGCTGGTATGCAGTATCGTGACCTGATCCCGGATCGTCTGGGTGGCAGTATTATTGCCTCTCACATCCGCATTCCAGATGCAGGTCCTGTTCCAGATATGGTGCATTATCATACCGTTGGGTTTCAGTTGATTTTTTGCTATCGCGGCTGGGTCCGGCTTGTTTATGAAGATCAAGGTGAACCTTTTATCCTCAAAGCTGGCGATTGTGTTATCCAACCTCCAGAGATCCGGCATCGTGTATTGGAATCCTCCGGTGAGCTTGAGGTGATCGAAATTGGCGTTCCAGCAGAACATATCACCAGCATTGATCACGAGATGGACTTGCCGAATGGAACTGTGAACCCAGAGCGTGAGTTTCAGGGGCAAAAATTTGTTCATCATCAATTAGATAGCGCCATATGGCAGCCCCATCGCCTTGATGGCTTTGAATGCAGAGATACAGGCATTGGTTTAGCAACAAAACAGGTTGCCAATGTGCAAGTTGCCCGTGCAACGACGGGGCCAACTGGGGCTGTTACCAGCCACACCTCGGATATCTTGTTCTCTTTTGTCATGGAAGGCAGCGTTACCCTGGTCAATGAAGAGGGCAAAGCCCATCAACTGAAAGCTGGAGATGCGTTTGTCATACCGCCAACGATGAAAACATCTCTGCTGAATGGTTCTGATGATCTCGAGATTCTGGAAGTCTCGTTGCCGGGAGGCTTTGAGACCAAGCTTCACGACGTTACCTTTTAAACGGCTTCGCTGCCTCCATGCATCCTATTGTGAAGATTGGAAATTCAGTGAATTATCAAGATATTATAGCGCTTGACGATAGTGACCCGCTCAAACACTGCAAGGAGTTGTTTGAAGAACGGCCTGGCGTCATACATTTAGACGCGAACTCTCTAGGATCTATGCCAAAGTCAGTTCCCGTGCACCTTGCGCAGGTGTTTCAAAGTGAATGGGCAGATGAACGCAGTGCAAGTTGGGCAGCGGCCAATTGGATGGCCCGGCCTATGCAAATTGGTGCTGCGATAAGTCGTTTAATTGGCGCTGCTCCAGAAGATACGCTTGCCTACGACAATACCACGCTAAACCTGTTCAAGTTGCTGACGGATGCGCTGAAGCTTAACCCGGATCGCCAGGTGATTTTGAGCGAGAAGACCACATTCCCTACCAACCTTCACGTAGCGCAAGGCCTGGAGAACGCACACAGCGACCAGCTGAAAGTGGCCTATGCGGACCCTGAGTTGGACATTCTCGACGCCATCACTGAGGATGTTGCAGTCGTTTATCTGTCACAAGTGGATTACCGCTCTGGTCGCCGTTTCAATATAGAGCAAATCAACGCCAAAGCCCGTTCTGTGGGCGCATTAACACTTTGGGATCTTTCTCATTCTGCGGGTGCTATTCCGCTGGATGTTGAGGGTACACAAACAGATTTTGCGGTTGGATGTGGTTATAAGTATTTGTGTGGCGGTCCCGGTGGTCCTGCATGGTTATACATCAACAAAAAGCAACAGAATAAGATTTGGCCGGAGATCTCTGGTTGGATCGGTCATGCAGATACATTTTCATTTTCTGAGCAGTTTGAACCAGCTGAAGGTGTTCTGCGCCACATGACCGGATCTCCGCAGGTGATCGCAAATGAGATTTTTTGGTGTGCTGCAGAGATCTGGAACTCGGTTGACCCGCGTCAGGTTTGGGCCAAGCATCGTTCTTTGAGTGAAACACTGGTTACGCTAATCAAAGAACAATGCGGTGATTTTGGTGTCCAACTTGCGTCCCCTGAAAATTACGATGAACGCGGCGGACATGTATGCGTTTGCATTCCGGGAGATGGGAGCAAAATCGTTGAAGCGCTTAAGAAGAAGAACATAACCTCTTCTTTCCGTTCTCCGAATGCAGTGAGATTTGGTCTGTCACCGCTCTATCATTCGCACGCAGATATGTGGGAGGCAACACAACAACTTCGTGCTGTTCTGGAAGAGCAGGCAATGGCTACGCAAGCCTGATTCGTAAGAGGGGCGCTTCTGCGAGACGACAAACTCGTTGAATGCAGCTCTCCTTTGATCGCTTCTTGTTGGGTTCTAGCCAACTTCTTCATTGTCAGAAATTAGGCAGAGAGGCAGCTCTATCACATTGCAGAGCTGCCTTTTCATCTTAGCAGAGTAGGGGATTACTCAAATCCATACCAAGCGCAGGCAAGGGGCGTTCAGTGCTGTCACCATATCCAATTTCAAAACGCACCTTGTTGATGCACACTTTGGGAATGGTTGGTGCAAAGAGCTCAAATGTCTTAAAGCGCGCGTCATATTCCGGGTTGGCGGCAATATAGTTCTTCAGCGTACCTGTAAGAATTTGGTAGAAACATGCCTCAGTCATCTGCCCGGCTTGTGCCAGTGAAGATGACAGAAATCTGAGCACCGTGACGAAGTGAGCAGTTTGAATGTCATGTACAATGTAAGCTGGTGGCTTTGCTGGCAGTAGTGCGCGCAGTTCATCACTTAGATCGCACTGCTCAGGGTAAACCTCATTTACGAGATCGACATCTCCTTGCAAATCTTTGATTGCTATACCGACAGGTACGTTGTCTTCCAGGACAACTGTTATGTTTTGTCCGTGAGCAATAAAACCAAGCCCATATACGCAGAGCATGTGATAGAGCGGCACAACGGTGACTTCAAACAACTTTTGCAGCCAATCCGCTAAATCAAGATCTGCCTTTTGCGCGAGATGAGCAGTCAGGGGAATGCCAGAACCATCTTTGTGCAACAAGGCAGCGTAAAGATAAGCTTTGCGATTTGGTCCCACTTTGTAGTCTGCAGGTTCCCGCCAGATTACACCCAGAGTTTCATCATGCTGATAGGGAATATCGCGAAGCTGCTGGTAAAACGGATGGCGATACCATACACCGCGCAGTTCTTTTAGAATGATAACCTTATTCTTCAAGTGATCATCTGCTTGAACGATGCCATCCAACCACTCAGACAAGTCAGATCCATGAGCGATGTATTTTCCAGGAATTCCTCGCCAAGCGGAAGTATTCAGGATCGTCAGAGCAACCTTTACATCCGGGCTTTCAGGACGATCCAGACTGGTGAGTGTCCGCAAAGATGGGCCAGAAACATAACGTCCACCAAAACTACCGAGCATGATCAGGTCTGCTGTTTGTAGATCATTGATGTACGTTTGTTGGAGCACGTGATCCCATTGCCAGGGGTGTACAGGAACGAGACAGTAGCTTTCTAGAGTACCTCCTTTGCTTTTCAGAGTGTCCATTAGGTGCTCCATTTCAGTTGCGCCTAAAGTGTCTTTCAGAAAGCTTTTTTCTGCATGGATATCGCTATCGCTGATCTCGCAGTTCTCACGGCGAGCAGCAAGCCATAACAACTCGATCGGTTGCCGACTCTCCGGCGCAAAGCGGGCGACATCCTCTGCTCCCCAACCAAGGCGTCCTTTGTTTGCTACGGCTTTTGGGTGCCCTTCCAGCAGCGCGTGTAACTCATATGGTTGCATCTGGAGGAGCGCGTCAGCATCATAACCTTCGCAGGATTGAGCCAGAAATAAATCTTGGCGCAGAGTGTTGGACATTTCACGCAAAAAGGTGGCCAGTGTTTCCGGTCTCATTCCAAGTTCGGCCTGTGCATCCACTGAGAATTGAAGAGGAGACAATGGCAGTGTCAATGCGGGAGCCCGGGTGATACTGCCTGCATCCACCCAGAGGTTCCCCCAGACCATGGTTTGCGCCTGAAACGTGTAGAGTACACCTGAGGAAAGGCGTAACTCAAAAGTTTCGCCGCCAGTACAAGCAGGGTCTAACACTTCTTCATAAGTTAGTTCACTAAGTAATTTTGCGAGCGCTGTCTGGCAGACTTTTGGCCACAAGGGCGAGGGACACGTCGTGTCCGCCGCCATTGTGCTGCAATGCGATTTGTCGAGGGTCATAAACGAACCTCCCCAAAAAAACGCTCCCGCCGACAGCACATGAGTGCCGAGCGTTTATGCGGGAAATCGAATTCCATGAGTTTTTCATAGGCAAGAGAATCTGCGTAGGAGAGCAGTTTGGCGTTATCCACCCGGGGCTCACCCATTATGTTATCAGTCAGCGGGCAGTCCAAGAAAAGATAGTGTGTCAGCCCGCGCAACCAAGCGCCGGTTTTCACTTTTCCAAGGTGCCTGCGTTCGCCAATCAGGCCATGCCAGCCTCTGTCGTAACTTTGAGAGGCGTAATAGGGGCCAAGCCGATCCTCTCGCACCCAATAAGTTTCGAAGTAACCTGCTTCCTCACCATTAAAACAACCAATTAGTGGATAGGTGTGGGGTTTGGCCTGTGATGTTTCCAGGTATGCCTTCAGCTCATCTTTAGATTTTGCCAACTCCCAGAAATATGCGACACGACCATCGTTCATCCAGCGATGAAACCTGTCCAGATCACGGTCTATATCAACAGCACGAAATGATACGACAACGTCAGCAACGGGATCATAACGCTCGTAGCACAGCCCGATTGGATGTGGCGGTCTTAATGGATGATCCCGACCATCTGGCCCTTCGACCAAACCGGTGCGAAGACGGCCTGTGGATCTGTGAAGGAGCCAGAGCTGTGGGTTTTGATAGAAGCCGGAGCGATACACTTGATACTGCCCATTTGCTATTGCAAGAAATGGCAGGTCACGCGGATCAATAACGTCTGCAGGCAGGCTGATTTTTAAAGTTTCTATCTCTGGATGTGCTGAAAAGCATGCCTCCAGACACAGCAATACTGCCTCAAGTTTTTCTTCTTCAGAACCTTCTAAATAGAATGAAAAACTCAGGCTTGTCTCTGTCGCATTCTCCAAATGAGCACAAGCAAAAGCTTTGGTGTCTCGCAAGACAGTTAGCTGTCCACCATTCCAATCTCCGGATGTAACAACGCGAGCTAATCTGCAATCAGAGGAGCCATCATGTGTTTCATGGGCAATCGAAAGTGATGAGCCAATAGGCATCCTATGCAATGTCATCGTTATTTCTCTTGTTATTAAATGGGTTGGCTATTTTGAAGAATGTTGCGAGCTGGCCAGCTCCGTCGCCCGATGCTTCGTTTACGTTGCTAAGGCTAGTGCGATAGTTACCCTTACTGACCAATGTTGGAGAGGTCAGCAGATAGTCATAAAAGGCTGGATCGCCGGTTGTACTTTGAGCTGCAGCTTTAAATCTTCTGCGGAGCGTGTCATAGGCGCGGGCCTCGTCCATCAAGCCATCAATAACCAGAGTGCTCACGGTGTGGAGTAGGTTATTGACAATCACGTAATAGCAAAGAAGCTCATCACCAATCTCCGGGGGGACCACATTTTCAGCATTTTTGCCAATGTCAGGTACGTATGCAGATAGGACATCATGATGGGTCGTTAAGTGACCTGTCCCCTGACAATCCCTGACATAAAGATGAGCGGGCATACCATCTTTCAGTGCAATCATCATATTTTGCTGATGAGAGCCGAACAGGAGGCCATGTCTGGCGCGAATATCAAGCAGAGGCAGGATAGCCACTTCCATGAATGCATCCAGCCATCGTTCTGCCAATTCCTGAGGGGAGAGTGTTTTTTGCGCCGCCTGCCTATAAATTAAGTCACTAAGTGGGGATGGAGCACCAAGATGAGGTTCACATAAACTGGCGAGCATCGCAGGGCCGGTTTGTGTCGGTTCATGGAACGGGTTGTCCCGCAAGACTACAAAACTATCCTCCAATGCGCCGCCGTCTTCATCTTGCAGAGCAACATATCCGGGCTCAGTAAGGATGGTCAGATTTGGGAAATTATTTGCCAGCTTGTCCCCCAAGGGACCAGAGAGCAGCTCTGCCATCTGCACACCGCGTTCAACCTCCTTGCGAGCAAGTACTCTTTTTGAGTTTGTCAGCCGCATGGAAAGTGAAAACTTAAGCATGTACGGCGCCTTGAAAGCGTGTACTCCGCGCATTGATGCGGTTGCTGTAAATGGTTGGCCAGCTGACCCATAGGGTCTGAGAAAACCCTGCTGTATCCATCGGATAACTTGAGGACGAGCCAATAAACGTTCTGCCTGCCATGGGTGCCAGGCAAAAGGCACGTAACCTTTATCAACTTTGGTCCGCAGTGTTTCCGGCAAGGTTTCATCGCTTTTGGCAAGGTTCTGGCACATGTCAAAAGCAGTTAATTGCACACCAGAACCTGAAACCAGGATCGAACGATCTGCCAAGACCCAGAATAAAGGAAATTGCCCCTTTAATTCAGGCGATAACAACAAGGCATCGGCTTTGGCCAGCTCGTCTCTGCTACGTGGGTTTGGATGGGTCGGATGGCCGGAAATAAGCGCTTGCTCAGCGTCCTGAAAATTCCAGTTCTCTGCAGCATGAGGAGAGTTGTTGGCATCCAGCTCATAAGCTTGCATTTGAGCCTGATGACTATCCAACACCCTCGATAAAAGCATAAACTGCTTTTCGCTGTGCTCACCGCTGATTGTACTATCTGTAATAAGTGCAGTCAGCGCGCTCATGAGGCTAACAGGCTTGCAATGCCCCTCTCTGTTCCAGAGGTAAAAGGGCAGCTGTATTTCAAATCGAGCAGCCGTATGGTGAGGGACTTGCAGCAACAAGCGATCATTGTTTTGCAGAGGAAGACAAACTGTATCCTCACAAAAACATAAAAGCTCTTTTTGCTCGTGTGATAAAAAAGACCAGCCTGACCATTCGCGCAAGAGCGCATTTAAGAACGCACTTGCAGTGGCATGCTCAGCCCTTTGTAAAGGTGTCGGAGGTGCAGACACAGGACGATTGTTTGCCTGAGTGTAAACTAAGGTTTTGTTCATGGCGAACCTGATGAATAGAGCAATTAATGATTTAATCAGCGGTTCAGGCTGGTATGACCTGATTTAAGATTTCCGCTCGTGGCACACTTGGCCAATCGATTAATTCACTGTCGTCTTCCAGATCGAAGAGAGGCTCTCCGACAACAGCATTTAATATGGTTGCACTCCTCCACGTCATGAGGCTCATTTGCGGATCCACAATGCCGTGAGAGGAAAGGCCGAGATTTAACCCAAAAATCTGTAGGTTTCTTGGTCCGTCCCATTGCAATCGGTAGGATGCATCCAGTTCCGGCAGGCCATTTTCATCTAATGAAAGGCGCGGTAAGAGCGGCGTCATAAACTCCGGAAGCGCTGGTTTTGCCCCTGTCGCTAGTATGACCTGATCCACGTGCTGCGTTTCCGTCTGACCGCTGATTGTAGAGTTTGAGGTCAGCCGATAGCCGGTTCCCTGCTGTTCCATGGCTTTTACGTCCCGTCCCGGCAGCAAGGTGATGGTGCAAGGATCCGCGCAAAGATGCTTGCGGCGATAGATTTCTGCGTACAGCTCATCGACTGTGCTTGGGGTTAGGCCATCACTTGCGAGCTTCTGGTTTACCAATTCTTGTCGCTGGCTTTGCTTGGGCAGTGTCTGGTAGCTCTGAACATAAGCAGGTGTGAAAACCTGATCAACAAACCCACCTTCTTCGAGGGGGGAGAACCGGGGCAAATTGCTAATCCACTGGACCTCCAATGGAGCTGCTTGCGTATTTGTCAAAAGGTCCAGAACAATTTCCGCACCGGTTTGTCCGCCGCCAATTACTGCAATACGCTTACTTCTTGTCTGCCGTGCTTTGTTGAGGTAACCGCTTGCGTGAAAACAATTTTCACCCAAGTAAGAGGTCGCCCATTGTGGTACAAAAGGCTTCATGCCTGTACCCACAACAAGATTGGGAGTGTGCTCAACTCGTCCGTTTTCAAACGCCACAGAGAGCCGGTTGTCTTTCACCGAGACTTCCTGGGCAGTGTGGTTCCAATGAAGATGGTTCATCTTGCCAGCAGCCCATGCAAGATATTCATTAAACTCCACACGGGTTACTCCGGTGAAACGGCCAGCTAAAAAGTCATAGAACCTCTTCTTCTCAACCAGAAACGCCATAAACGAGTATGCACTGGTCGGTTGTACTGCTGTGACAAGGTCTTTCAAGAACGACGTTTGCAAAACAGATCGCGAAAACATCAATCCCTGATGCCAGCTGAATTCTGACTTGCTGTCAAAAAATGCTGCACGAATACGTGATGAGCTCTGTGCCAGTGCGGCAACACTCAGATTAAACGGCCCTATGCCTAGTCCGATCAGGTCATAAACTGATTGCGTGTTCTTCGGCATCTTGACGATCTGGGACATCTCAAGGCTCCTTTGTGTTCTGTTAAATATCAGAGGGACGCAAAGGTCGCGCAACTGGCTTGTGGCTGATCACGAACCCGGAGCCACCCACGCAAAAAACAAGTGCGATTAGGGCGGCAAATGAAAAAGTTAGGGTCAGACTCGCCTCTCCACCAAAGCCTCCAAGAAGGGAACCTGTGGCTAATCCGGCAAACTGAGCACAGGAAAGAGTGGTCGAACCTTTTGCTTTGAATGAAGCTGGCAATTGTTTCAGCAAATATACTGAATTAGTCGCTGAGAGCAGCGCTGCTGAGGCGCCAATGATAGTTGCACTCATCGCGATAAAAGGCAGCGTATGCGCTACGCAAAGCAGACTGAGGCCTGCCGTAAAGCTCATTGCGCTGGTGATTTGCACAATGCTTGTATGTTTGCGAAAGATTTGTAAGAGCCCCAATTGAGCAACCAATCCGCTTAGAACAGCAGCGGTAAGACAATAACTTGCAAAAGTGGTTGCCTCAGTTGAGTCCAGCTGCATGCTGTCTTTTATGAGCGGGCCCAGCAACACATATGTTGCACCAAGACACAATTGCAGGGCAAATCCAATCAAAAGTGCAGTTTTGGGAAGTGTGAAACGGTCTTTTTGCTCGCGGCTCTTTGGGCGTTTTATCGTTGCCGGTGATGACTGCTTGAATGCGAAAAATAAGCAAACCGCATAGACTGGAATTGGAGCAACAAGCGGAGCGGCTCCTCCAAGAAGCAAGAGCGGAGCTACAGCTGCATTTCCTGCAAGTCGTCCAAGACCTGTCATAGAACTCAAACGACCTATAGGAGCCAGAAGCTTGGAAGAGTTTTGCGTATTTCTTGCGAGTATGGCTTGAGTAAGCGGAAGGAGAGCTGGAACTGTAATGCTATAAGCAACTCGTGCCGTAATGAGGACAGCTAATCCGAGAAGAGGGGAGATTAAAGCATAACTGACTAGCAAAAAGCTGATTGCAATTGCAGACACGCTTAATACCGCGAAACTCAATATGATCCTCAAGGCACCGAGAGCTCCGATATATGCTTCTACCCGTCCCCAAGCTGGCAGGCTGATCGCTGTTGCCATCAAGCCTGTTCCTACAACAACCCCAATCATACTGAGTGTCAGATCAAAGGCGTCTTGCAGCAACGGCACCATGACCACCAGACACGCTTGATGGAATGTACTCGCCGCAATGGCAGGCATAATTATCGCAGGTTTAAACAATGGAGACCACTATTCTCAATACAATCAGGAGGTGTGTATTAAATATGAGTAATACATTCAAGTATAATTTTGCAACCGTTCTGTCAAGCTGATCCATCAAACATTGCAGGGCTTTAAAGAGAGTGTTTCTCTTGAAATACAGAAACTACCACGGTTGCATAGTTGAGACGCAGTGCAAGGTATTCGGCTAGGAAGCTACTGATTAAAAGCGATGAGCTGCCAGTGAAGAGAGAGGGGGTTTATGGTGTAAGTAACTTTTTTTGTTCTATTAAATGACATTGTATAGAACAGCTTCTTGTTGTTGATCAGCCAGTCAGTGTCTCTCAATAAGGCAGTTGTCCGATGTTAGTCATACTGATGCGTCAGCTTAATCATATTCGCGACCAGGTGTTCTTCGTCCGCACGCTCAGGTGGAAACCGCCGCTGCGTTGACCGATGTTGCACCAAAATACGGCAAATACGCTGCTTAAAAATCTTGAACCGACTACGCGCATGATCAATGCAAGCTACCAATGTGAGGAGGTCAAAGGTTTCCTGATACCGCTTCCTCCAAGATCAGCTTTGTTTGGCGCGCGGCCTGGGGGAAGTGTCCCGAGTTGATCTGAAATCTCTTTGATGGTGAAGCCAAACTCCTGTGCGACTAACGCAAATGACAGACGGCGGATGTCTGCACGCATAAAACGGCGCTGACCACCAGAATTGCGGCTGGCGGTGACGGCATTGCGCTCCTATGTGCGTTCGTTTGCGTTATTAGCGTTGGGACTGCGTTGCTATGTTTATACAGCTCACGAAAGTAGCTCTGGCAACACGTCAACGATAGACCGTGTTCTGTAGGATAACTCCCGCAAGCATCTGCTCTACACTGATGCCACGAAAAGGGGATAGAATTGATCTATCCCCCTATCTCAGATGAGGTCGGTGAAATGCTCTGGAATGCATGCCGGGGGTAAGTGATTTGAGCTCATTGAGTGCCAAGTGCAGTCATTTAACAACAGCACAACTCTACCCTGCCAGCTTGTGAGCTCCTCACATGTACGGTGATAGCGTGGCACCTTCCTGATACGTGTTCGAGATAACTGCTGTGGCTATCCTTCCACACCCAGCAAGAGAACCATGCCGCTCCGTGAATCTTCACCTCTCACAAGCCAATCGACACGTGCCCGCAGCTCTGAGAAATCGGTCACATCAAGCGTCCAACACATAAGCAGGTGTTCAACTCACTTCAGCCCAGTTCGGCCGCCATTAACAAGGTGCTCAGCAGTCCTTTCAGCATCACCTCAAACCCGCTGTGCACTCCGCAACTCAATCCCCATTACCCAAACATGTCCGCAGTCATGCCAGCGTACCAGCCGAGGCTTTCCTCAAAGGTTTGCTTGCGCAGGGCGTCGTCCTCGTTGTTTTGGGAGATGAAGCCATCCACTTTGGCGATCTTCTCATCCGTGGCCACATAGCTTGCGCCAACCTTCACGCCGTTGTCTGGTGAGATCAGCGACCAGCAGGTGTTGGAGAACCGTGGTTTGAAGGCGCGGGAGCCGGTGAGGGCATGACGGATCGCCATGGCCGCAGCTTTGGCCTGGCTGTTGGCAGAATAGCCGGACTTTGGCATGTCGCCGTTCTGGGTCGCATCACCAAGCACATGAATGTTTTCATCCATCTGGCTTTGCAGTGTTGCCGGAACGATCGGGCACCAACCCGCCTCGTTGGTCAGGCCTGCCTGATGTGCGATGCGACCAGCCTGCATCGCCGGGATCACGTTGCAAACATCCGCTTTGATGGTCTCGTCTTCCAACACAATTTCCATGGTGTTCGGGTCAACACGCTGAACACCTCCGGTAAACTCGTCGGTCAGCCAATCCACCATACCTGTGTAGTGGTTCTCCCAGCCTTCCATGAACAAGCCTTGCTTGGAGAACTTCTCCTTTGGATCAAGAATGAGGATCTTGGCAGTCGGGTTTCGCTGTTTCAGCACATGAGCAACCATGGAGACGCGCTCATAGGGGCCGGGAGGACAGCGGTACGGGTTGGGCGGAGCGACCATGGCAAAGGTGCCACCTTCCGGCATAGCCTCAACCTGCGCCTTCAGCAGTTGGGTCTGTGTGCCAGCTTTATAGGCGTGAGGCATCTTGGTTTGGCCAGTTACATCCCAGCCTTCAATCGCTCCTTTTACAAAGTCGATACCCGGAGACAGGACAAGGCGATCATAGGAGATGGCATCGCCGCCTGCGAGCCGAACCACCTTTTTCTCGCGGTCCACAGCAGAGGCCCAGTCATGCACGACGGTTACACCATACTCGCTGGCCAACGTGCCGTAGGAGTGTGCTAGCTTGGACATGGGCTGGAAACCGCCAATGGCCAGGTTGGAGAAGAAGCAGGTGTAGTAAGTACGGGAGGGTTCAATGAGGATCACCTCAATCGCACCATCAGAATCCTTGGCAATGTAGCGGGCAGCCGTCGCCCCGCCAGCACCGCCGCCAATGATGACCACACGGGGCCGCTTTTGCCCAAGGGCGATAGGAGAGGACAAGAGCGCCGCGCTTGCAGCTGCAGTCCCTAAAAAACGACGTCGGTTCAGTCTCATATGTCAATTCCTCCCCTAAAGCGTATGCCCGGAGGTATCTCCGGTTTTGATAGGAATACGCGTGAAAACAATTATTTGAGCAAAGCCAGTCAAAGAGGCCCGGCTCTAATGCAATTCTTTAAAATAAGCTGCCAGCGCAGCAATCTCCTCCTCCGAGAGCCGTTTGGCGATCATCTGCATGACGGGATGAGGTCTATGTCCCTTTTTGTAGGCCCGCAGCGCAATCACAAAGTCTGGTTGCGACCAGCCCGTGATGGAAGGGATCCCTTTGTCCGCTCCACTGGATTGATGGCAACTGGTACATTCGCCAGAAAGGTATTCGCCATACTCAGCATCTCCATCCAGATAAGTTTCTTCGTGAAGACTTGGAGCATCCTGCTGCAAAAGGCTGGCAGAAGCCTCTGGAATGTTGGCAGGGCTCACGGAAAACTGGCGTAGATAAGCGAGCAGATCAGAGCGATCCTTTTCCTTTCTCATTCCCCGGTAGTTCATGCGTGTACCGGAGACGAGGTTCTTAGGGTTTTGAATGTAGATGTTCAGCGTGTCGATTGTCCAGCGCAGGCCATCAGCGCCAGCACGCTTCATGGCCTTTGAATATGTCGCGCCTTCAATCGTTGCAGCCTTCCGGTCAAACACGCCATTCAGGTGAGGGCCTATGCGGTTCTTGGCATCCTTGCCAACATCGTGGCATCGCAAACAAGCATTAAACAGGCGTTCGCCGCGCGCAATATCCTGAGCAGAGGCAACCGAAGTTGCCCCTGACAGAAAGCCAAGTGTGAGGACGAGGGCAGGTATCAGTGCTCTCATTGGGAGTGGCTCTTCAGGAATTCGATGAGCGCAACGCGGTCTTTTTCCTTCTTCAAACCAGCGAATGTCATTTTGGTGCCCTTCACAAACTTTTTCGGCTTGGTCAGGAAAACATCCAGATTTTCGTCAGACCAGACAAGGCCGTCGCCATTGAGCTTTTTCAAGGCCTTGGAGTATTTGAAGCCGGAAACCACAGCGGCCTGCTGACCGATGATATCGTTTAGGATCGGGCCAACCTTGTTCTTGGCTTTTTCGCCAACCTGATGGCAGGCCTTACACTTTTTGAAAACCTTGGCGCCCTTCTTGATGAGTGCATCATCAAGAGCAACGGGTTCCGGAGCCGGCTCTGCAACAACTGCTGGTTCTGCAGAAGCAACTTCTTCAGCCTTTGGGGCTTCAGTCGCAGCTGCTGCTTCCTCAGCTGCTTTCGTCTCTTCCGGTGTCACATCTAGAACCTGAGCCCGTGCAGTGATCTTCACGTCCGCTTTGCAGTCTTTCATGCAGACTTCGCGCTTCTTGAAGACAGGCGACTCTTCGCGATCATCCATGTAAAAACCGTCTTCGTTTGGCAGGCGAACGGAGGTGAAGTTCTCCTGACTCAGCTCAAAGTCATCCTCAACAAGATCGTTGGCGTAAAGCAGGAAGGCCGTGATGGCGTAGACTTCATCTGGCTTCAAAGACTGAGCCTCGCCAAACGGCATGGCACGGTTCACATAGTCAAACACGGTTGAGAGATACGGCCAGTAAGAGCCGATGGTCTTAACGGGGCGATCGGATGTCAGCGTGCCGTCTCCGCCGGAAAGAACCGGCCAGCGATCAACACCCTCTGCGAAGTCTCCGTGGCACACGGCACAGCGTTCGGCAAAAATCTCTTCGCCTTGCTCCACGTTTCCGCGCCCGGCAGGCAATCCCTGGCCATCAGGGCGTACGTCAATATTCCATGCGGCCACTTCAGCAGGGGTGGCTGCACGGCCAATATTGAAAGAACCGGCTGTCGCCGCGCTGGTGAGCAGCAGCGTTCCAGTCGCAAGAACACTAAGAAATTTCAACATTTTCCGCCTCACCATTTTCGCCAACGTACCAGGTGTGGATTCCGTTGTTGTGGTAGATGGAGTTTTCGCCGCGAACAGCGCGAAGCTCGTTTTTCGTTGGCTGGATATAGCCCGTGGAATCATGCGCACGCGATTGCAGCAGCAGCGGCTTTCCATCCCAGTCAAACTCGAAATAGAAGCGGTGCATGGACTTGTCGAAGCTCAGGCCATCCATTCGGGCAGCATGCCAGTTCTTGCCGCCGTCCAACGTGATGTCCACGCGCGGAATGGTGCCGCGACCAGACCATGCCAGACCAGTCAGGACCGTATGACCGCTCTTGTGCAAAATAGGGGCCTGAGGGCTTGGATTGGTGATGATGGACTTACAGTCCATTTCCCATGTAAACCGTCGCGCCTTCCCGTTTTCCATCAGGTCGGTGTATTTGGAGGTCTCTTCCCTGTGGTGCCACGGCTCGTCGCCTACCTCGATGCGGCGCAGCCACTTGATCCACATATTGCCTTCCCAGCCCGGAACCACCAGTCGCAGCGGATAGCCTTGTTCGGGACGCAGCGCTTCACCGTTCATCTTAAAGGCAACAAGGCAGTCATCCAGAGCCTTTTGCAAAGGAATGGAGCGGGTCATGGCAGAGGCGTCAGCACCTTCCGGCATCAACCACTTGGCGTTGGTCTTCAGGCCAGCTTCTTCCAGCAGCAACCGCAGTGGAACGCCGGTGTACATCACGTTATGGATCATGCCATGGGTGAACTGACAGCCGTTGAGCTGCGCCCCGCGCCACTCCATGCCGGAGTTAGCTGCACATTCCAGAAAGTAGATTCGGTTCTCCCGTGGGAAGCGCAGGATGTCTTCCATGGTGAACACAAGCTCTTTGTCCACCAGACCGTTGATCATCAAACGATGCTGGGCAGGGTCAATATGAGCAGCCCCACCATGGTGGCGTTCAAAGCACAGGCCGTTCGGCGTGATGATTCCGTCAAGCTCATGTAGTGGGGTAAAGTTGATCGAACTCACGCGGTCAGCCGTCAGCCATTCCACAGTGCGCCGTTTCACATGCGCTTCATATTGCGAGGGCACGCCATAAGGCATGGCATCAACACCGTCTCCCAGCTCCTGCATCCACGGCTGCAGATTGGTGATGGCCGGGTCATTCGCCTTTGCCGGAAGCACAGCGCCAGTCAAGGCAGCGCCACTCAGCAAGGCCCCGCCTTTCAGGAGGTTTCGGCGGGTAGGTGACTTTAGTCTTTCACTCATGTCAATTACTCGTCATCTCAAAATCCGTAAGGGTTCGCCTCACACGCCTGTGACGCGAACGGTAGAATTGGGGTCCATTGTGATGGTGCCTTTGCGGCTGATGTAATCTTCAACCACCTGCCAGATCTCAGGCCCTTCGGTGTCCTCACCAACAGAGGCCCAGCCCGAAACCACGTAGGTCCTGGCAGGATCAATGGTCTCGCCGCTCTTCAGCAGCGTCATGTTGGAAACGCGCTCACCCACCGGTTTGGAAACGTCGATGGAGTAACCCATGCCGCCCACGCGCACCATGTCACCACCCTGCTGGTAGTAAGGGTCCGGGTTGAACAGGTTGTCGGCCACATCCTCTAGAATCTCATGCAGATACTGACCAGTCATCTCGGAGCGGTAAGCATTTGGGTAAGTCATGCTGGTAGCGTTGTGGATGTCTTCGCGGGTGATGTTGTCACCTGGCAGCAGGGAGGGGCCCCAGCGGAAGCCCGGAGACAGCGCAATGTCCGCTTCCCGCTCCTCAATCAGCGCCTGACAGATAAGGTCATCCCACGTGCCGTTGAAGTTGCCACGGCGATAAAGCAGGCTGTCTGTGGTGCCGATGACTTCTTCCAGCTCCTCCTTGAACGGCGCGCGTTCTTGATCAATCAGAGCCGCCATCTCAGGGTCTGGTGCGATCACATCAGAAAAGACTGGGATCAGCTTGTAGGTGAAGTCTTTGATGCCGTTCTTGTCCACGTCCAGATCCAGACGGGACACAAACTTACCGTTAGAACCAGACGCGATGATCATGGTCTCGCCAACCTTCACCGGCTCCGGCACCGCATCATGGGTATGGCCGCTCAGGATCACGTCAATGCCGGAAACCTGCTGCGCAACCTTGCGGTCCACATCAAAGCCGTTGTGGCTGAGCAGCACAACAACATCAGCGCCTTCCTGCTTCACTTCCGCAACCATCTCCTGAATCCGAGCTTCACGAATGCCGAAGGAAAGGTTCGGGAACATCCAGCCCGGATTGGCGATTGGCATATAGGGGAAGGCCTGACCGATCACAGCAATCTTGGCCCCGCCGCGCTCGAAAATCTTGTAGGGTTCAAACGCCGGTTCGTCCCACTCATTGTCAAAGATGTTGGCTCCCAAAAACGGGAAGGGCAGCTCCTCAACGATCTCGTTGACGCGGTCAATACCGTAGGTGAACTCCCAGTGGGAGGTCATGGCATCCGGCTTGAGCGCGTTCATCAGGTTGACCATATCCTGACCTTCAGTGCGCAGCGCAGTCATGGACCCGTGCCACGTATCACCGCCATCAAGGAACAGCGCATCAGGACGTTCTGCCCTAATCGACTTCACAATGGTCGACACCCGGTCCAGCCCGCCCATCTTACCGTAACTGCGGGCCAGCGAGACAAAATCCTCAGAGGTGAGGGCATAGGCTTCCGGCGTTCCGGTCTGATAGTTGAACGCGCTCAGTAAATCCTGACCGGTGATGTGTGGCAGCAATCCCTTTTGGGCACCCACACCAATATTCACGGAGGGCTCACGGAACCAGACCGGCTTCACCTGAGCATGACAATCCGTAAAGTGGATGATGGTCACGTTGCCGGTGGTTTTGGAGTCTAGAAGTTGGTTCTGTGTCAGGGACTGGCGTGCAGCCAGCACTGGAAAATTCCCAGCCCCAAAAATAGCGGCTGCAGCGACACCAGCTTGCAAGAAATCACGGCGCGAGATCATCTCCGCACCCTCCGTAGGTTATTAGAATTTCGAAAATTGTTTTAGATCAGGAGGTTGCTGCATAAGAGCAACCTCCAAAATCACTATTTAGCATGAGCGAATTCTTATCACTTGATTTCTCAATCAAGTGGAATGCGCCTAGTTACGAACAGATGGGGTCTCGACTGAAAGTCCCATCCCGCGAGATGTTACATAAGCTTCCAGAGCAATGAACTCATCACTTCCGCGCTTGTAAGGCTCAGCTCGCACCTGATCCATGCAGCCTTTAAACCGGCGGTGAATGGACCCAAGCCCACCCCATTTCAGACGATACACCGGGAACCCGTTGATCTGACCCTGACTCAAATGGTCAGCACGGATCATGTTGCCGTAATTGTCTTCATGGCAGTTGGCACAGGCCATATTCAGCAGGCCAACACGGGTGTAGTAAAGCTCTTCACCCTTCTTGACCCAGTCTGCAATTGGTCCGTCGGTCTTTATAGCGACTGGCATGCCACGGGATTGCAAACCGATCAGAGCCGTCATGGCCAGCATCTCGGCGCTCTCCCACTTCCACGGCTCTGCTCCCTGATGTGTCTCGATAGACGCATTGATCAGCATTTCCATGGTGGCTGGCTTGCCCATCTCGTCATTCCAGCGCGGCAACTTGGTTCGCAAACCGGTAAAGTTATCCGCATCTCCATGACAATCCGCGCAGGATTGATTGGATTTTCCGGCGGGCGTTTCCCAAATTTCCTCTGCATACTCAATGGCGACAAACGCTGGATTCTCGAAATCATCCATTTGCAGTGCCTGAGTTTCAGCAGAGCGAAAACGCCAACCTGAAATCAGCTCGTCCAGTGGATGGTCATCCGCCGGAACAGCAGTGGTTGCAATTGTTTCGCCATCGATGACAAGTTCGCGTCCGTCATCAGCAAGCGCAGCAGTGCTAAGTGTGCCGAAAAGAAGCCCCCCAGCGAGTATTGAAACCGTCCTTTTCATACCCTTCTCCTCCCAAAGAATGGCTGCCTAGGCGACCGTGATTTTCTTTTCCATGTCGTAGACCGAGCCGTCATCATCCGTCCATTCAAACCGAACCGCTCCAGACTCTGGAATCCGCATCTGAAACTCGATGTAAGGGTTCGCAGAAACAGAAGGTTCAATATCTGCCATGAACACGGGCTCGCCATTGAAGCTGGCAGCAAACTTATTGATGATCTTGCGTGGAATGGTTTCGCCGGTTTTCTTGTCCTTGCGCTGACCAGATTCCATCGGATGCGAGATCAGTGTCTTGATGGTCACGACCTCGTTTACGCTTGCCTTCTTAGGCACTTTGACGCGTGGTTTTACCTTTGCCATGTGTTTCTCAATGCCTTTTCTGATTAACCGCCACAGCCACCGATGGTGACCTTGACACTACGCTTTGTCATGATGGCGGACCCGTCCGGCATCTTTGCAATGGCGACAATGTCCTGCGTTTTCGCAAGGCGAATACGGGTCTTGGCTTCCTGAGCACCGGAAAGAGCGCTGAAATGGAATGTCGCAACACCCGGGCTCGGGTTGCCTGCTGCAAGCAGCATGATGGAGGCTGCACCCGGCGCAGACACTTCAATCGGAACAGTATTTCCGTTTTCAGCAATCTCTGGCGCACCAATGGTAATGTCACCGCTTCCCGGCTTTGTGCCGCCAGTGAACTCCACAATTGCATCTTCAACAGCATTGCCTGCTGCAAACGCCGGCGCGGTAAAACGCAGTGTCGTCAGAGCGGCTGCGCCTCCCACTGCCAAACCAAGCGCTTCACGTCTGGTAACAGTCATTAAAAATCCTCCTTGGAGCGTATCTCCCCAACAGGCGCTGAGCACTCTTTGGGAAAATACGCTTAAGCAATAATTCTGAGCGTGATGCGTAACCGGTCAGCAACGCAGCACGCTCAAGGCAAACGCGCCTATTCTTTCAAAGTCGCCAGATAAGCGACGATGTCTTCAACTTGTTCTGCTGAAAGAATGGTCTTTCCCGCAAACTTCTTTGCCACGCGGTTCAAACCTTCGCTCTTGTAGAAGGCAGGCATAATGGTCGCTTCCCCGAAGACTTCCTTCGAGTTGACAACAATCGCCCGCAATTCCGCTTCGGTATAGGTGTCTCCGATACCCTCAAGGTACGGACCTATCTCTCCGTGGAATTGCTCTTCAGCAAGATCATCATTCGCGTGACAGGCAAGGCAGTTTCCCAGTTTCCGATTGGCGAACCATTCCCGTCCTTTGGCTGGGTCACCAACTGCACCGGTCAAAGACACCGGCACTGCTGCCTCGACAAATTGAACGTCACCTGGAGCAACAACTCCGGCAACGGCACTTCCTGAAATTAGCAGCGTTGCAGCCGCTATAGTTTTGGCAATCGCCTTCATTGCTCCCTCCCAATTACAGCGATTCAATATTTTTATGCTACTCAGATACGTAGAAACACTCAACTTAAAATTCACATAATTGAATATGTTAATATATCGACCTTAGTCTAAGTAGTTGAGTGAAAACGCTATTCTGAGGCTGCTTTTTGTTTCAAAAATTCACGTGCATGAAATTTTTGAAAATGTTCTTCGCCCTCATAGCCCTTCTGTTTGACCCAGCGGAGCATGTTGAGGGTGGTCCATTTTCCAAATGAACCAGGCATGGTCTGCACAGAGGCAGTCCCTGCTGTTTTGCCAGTCCCAACCTCTTCAGGCAGGAACAGGAAGGTGGGCGTGAACACAACGCCCCAGCGACGTGCGATGTTCTTCTCGGTTTGAACTTCCCCGTCGAAGTCCGTCACCTCTTCATCGCCAAACAGGTTCATCTGAACCACGAAGTAGTTGTCTTCAATGAATTTGCGAACCTCCGGATCGCTGAAGACATTCTTATGCAAGCGCGAACAGTAAATGCAGCCGCGTTGCTCAAAGAGAATGACCATGCGTTTGCCTTCTTCATTGGCAGCGGCAAGGTCCTCTCTAAGGTCTTTGAAGGTAAGGCGAAGCCATGGCTGTTTGTGGAGACCGTCCTCTCCAACCTCAGCAAAGCTCAGTGTCATGCTGGCGAAAATCATCGCTGCAGCAAGCATTAATTTTTTAAGCATCGATCCCTCCCATAACGCACCGCTCCCAAGAACCCCTCTATGGTTTCAGGACGCGGAAACGCCTCAGCTTAAAGATGTTAACCCTGGCGCATACTCAATCATTTGCTCTGCAATCCAGGAAACGGTGTTCGTCCCAATCAACACCGCAAAAATAATCAAAAGCACGCCCATGCCCTTTTCGATGGCACCAAGGTACTTTCGAAAACGGCCCATGAAACTCAGGAATGGCTTTGAGAAAACAGCCGCCAGAATGAACGGCAGCGTCATGCCAACCCCATACGCAAACAGCAGCAACATGCCCTGAGAAACATCATCACTGGCGCCAGCCGTGAACAAAATAGTTGCCAGAACCGGACCAACACAGGGCGTCCAGCCAAAGGCAAAAGCCAGTCCCACAAAGTAAGCGCCAATGATTCCAGCCGGAGCCGAAGAGCTGTCGAGCCGGGCTTCTCTCAGCAGCAGGTTGAGCCGGATGATGCCGACAAAATGCAGGCCGAGAATGAAGATGACAGCAGCAGCCATGTAGCGCAGCACATCAAACCAGTCTCGCAGCAACTGGCCGAAGACCGTTGCCGTTGCACCAAGGCCGACAAAGATTGTCAGAATGCCGGCAGCAAAGAAAAACGACGTAAAAACAACACGTCGCTGGATGGCAGGGGTCACCCCGTCACCGGAAAGCTCGTTCATTCCAATACCTGCAATGTAGCAAAGGTAGAACGGCACAATTGGTAAAATACAAGGCGATAGGAACGAGAGTAACCCCGCGCTCCCCGCCGCAATGATAGTTAGATCTGGATACATATGGGCACTTGCTAAAAACACATTCTATTATTAGAATATTTAGATATCATAGATTTTAAAATGTCAATCGTGGATATCATGAGCAATTTTGGTTGGATCTCATTTGTCATTTTCGCCCTTCTTTTCAGCAGCGCTCAAGCGGCTGGTTCGACCATGAAATTGCTCATGGTCGAGGACGAAATCTGTCCTTGGTGTGAACGCTGGGAAGAGGATATTGGTGGCGCCTACGGCAAAACAGAGGAGGGGCAAAAAGCCCCTTTGATGCGGATGGATATTGATGATCCGATTCCCAAAGACGTGACCCTGAAAGGAAAGGCGCGGTTTACGCCAACCTTCATCCTTTTAATTGACGGCGCCGAAGTCCAGCGGATTGAAGGTTACCCGGGAGAAGACTTCTTCTACCCCGCCCTGAACCAGATGCTTCAGTCTGCTCAATAACAATATTGAAAAGAAATTCATCTTTCCCGGCCAGTCCGGGGCATAATTCAGTTGGGAGAACTCCATGAAATCATTCATCACAGGGGCGGCATTGCTCGCAATGTCCGCAGGCTTCAGCATTGCGCAGGCCGAAGATGAATCCGCCTTTGTCAGCTTCAAGTCATTGAAGCCGGAAATCGCCATGAAGCTTGCCGTCGCCACCATGGAAGCCTGCCGTGAAGGCGGCTATCAGATCTCTGCTGTTGTCGTTGACCGCTTCGGCCAGACACAAGCGGCAATTCGGGATCGTTATGCTGGCGTTCATACAGTCGACACAGCACGCGGAAAAGCATGGACGGCTGTCAGTTTCCGCGGATCTACACTGGAAATTCAGCAGGAGATCAAGGCAGGCAATCTGTCGGCAGGTCTGCGTGACATCCCGGGTGCTGTGGCACTGGGTGGTGGCCTCCCAGTCGAATCTGCAGGTGCTATTGTTGGCGGAATTGGTGTCTCCGGTGCGCCCTCTCCAAAAGTTGATGAGGAATGTGCCCAAAGTGGCCTAGAGGAAATCTCGGATTTGCTGGACTTCTAAAAGGTAATCGCCGTGCAATGGTTGAAAAATGATTGCATTCAGCGTATGCCACCACTTCAAAGGTGTGCTGCAAGGTCAGCTTTAATTTATTCAACTTTAGCTGACCTTGCCATTCCGTTCCGACTGGTCTGCAGGATTTGGTTTAATGGCTATACCCATGATTGAACGTGGGATGAAAGAAGAAGACATCGAGCGCATGGTCGGCCATGCCAAAGATGCAACTGATTTCCTGAAAGCATTGACACACGAAGGCCGATTGATGATCCTGTGTCATCTCGTTACGGGCGAAAAGTCTGTAACAGAGCTGGAGCAGCTTCTGTCGTCTCGTCAGTCTGCGGTCAGTCAGCAACTTGCACGTTTGCGCCTGGATGGTCTGGTAAATTGCCGAAGGGACGGCAAGGCAGTCTATTACAGCCTGAAGGATGAACGCGCAGCTCGGGTCCTGGACCTGATTTTCGAGTTGTTCTGCACCGAAGAAAACAGCGATAAGTAATATTTAAGCTCCGGCGTTTTGGTCTTGGGAGGGATCAAATGTCCGAGGATATTCTGGCGGCACTCGCAGGCCTTGCGGGTGGTGTTTTGCTTGGCCTTGCTGCACGTCTTGGCCGCTTCTGCACACTTGGCGCAATTGAAGACGCCCTTTATGGCAAAGAATGGCTGCGCATGCGCATGTGGGCCTTCGCCATTGCCATCTCCATTGCATCAACGTTTTTGCTGGCGGATCTTGGTCTGATTGCGCTGGACCAAACCATCTATCTCACCCAAAGCTGGAACCCGCTCGCCTGCATCGTCGGCGGCCTGATGTTTGGCTATGGCATGGCCATGGCTGGCTCCTGCGGTTTTGGCGCTTTGGCACGCTTGGGCGGCGGAGATATGCGGTACTTCGTGCTCTCTCTGGTGATCGCCATTTCAGCGGCTATGGCCGTGGGTGGCCCAACAGCTTACTTGCGTGTGTTCCTGTTCCCGACCGAACTCTCAGAGGCAAGCTCAACAGGCATCGCGCACGCTCTTGCCCAACGGCTGGAGCTTTCCGAACTGACAATTGCCCTGGTCATTGCCGGAGCCATTGGCCTTTTCGCTGTCAGCAACAAAGAGTTCCGCCAAAGTCCAAAGGCCATTATCGCTTCATTGACTGTTGCTCTTGCGATCCTCCTCGGCTGGGTTGCAACCAGCTATCTCTTTGAAGAAAGCTTTGAAGAAGTTGCAGTGGCCAGTCACTCCTTCACAGTCCCGGTGGGCGATACCCTCATGTATCTCATGACCGCATCTGGGGGTGGTCTGTCTTTCGCCGTGGGCTCAGTCTTCGGGGTCCTCAGCGGAGCATTCCTTGGCTCACTCATCAAAGGCCATTTCAGATGGGAAGCCTGTGACGACCCACGCGAACTCAGACGCCAGATCCTTGGTGGTTTTCTGATGGGCACTGGCGGCGTGATTGCTCTGGGCTGTACCATCGGGCAGGGCATATCAGCCTTCTCAACACTCGCAGTCAGCGCACCTGTTGTCATGCTCTCTATCATCGCCGGAGCAGCAATCGGGTTGCGTCAGCTCGTTGTTGGCTTTCAGTTTGCCTTCTGGAAGCAGTAACCGGACGCTGTGTTCGCAGTGACTTGTGCACAAAGATGGCCTTGGAGTAAGGCGCCCAAGACACACATTGCCTAAATTATAGATTTTACCTCTGGTTGCGGATTAATCCCGCATATTTTGCTTGAGTTTGGCGGAGATTATCGCAATATTTCGCGCTGGCCACTTCGGTGTATCTAAACGTCCTCGCATTTTGCTCTGCGAAACTCATACAGGACTACTCATCCAGGACTACTCATCGCGAACAGGAAGCAACCATGACACGACCGACAAACGAAGCTCTGATTCTGATTGATATTCAGAACGATTTCTGTTCGGGCGGAGCTCTGGCTGTAAAGCACGGTGAGCAGATCGTCCCCTTGGTCAATGAGCTGCAAAACGAGTTTGCCGTCAAAGTGTTGACGCAAGACTGGCACCCGCAGCATCATAAATCCTTTGCGGACAATCACGACGCCAAGCAGCATTATGATATGACCGATATGCCTTATGGTCCTCAGGTCCTCTGGCCAAACCATTGCGTGCAGGGCACAAACGGCGCAGCGTTTCACAAAGACCTGAAGACCGACAGCGCCGACCTTGTTTTGCGCAAAGGCTTCCGTCCGCACATCGACAGCTACTCCGCGTTCTTCGAGAACGACCACACCACCCCAACCGGCCTGTCAGCTTACCTGCGCGAGCGCGGTGTCGATACACTGCACATGGTTGGTCTGGCCACGGATTTCTGCGTCCGGTTCTCAGCCGTGGATGCAGCAAAGCTGGGGTTCAACGTGATTGTACATCTGGATGCCTGCAGAGCGATTGACCTGAACGGATCCCTGAAAGAGGCTTTGAATGAGATGCAAAGCCACGGCGTCAAATTCTCTGGCGAGATGGTTGCACAATGATTGATATTGCCTCCCGCGTTTATAACCACAATTGGAAAATCGACCCGATTGTTCGTTCCCTGATCGACACCGACTTCTACAAGTTGCTCATGGCGCAGTCGGTCTTTCTGAAAAAGCCGAACACGCAGGTCACTTTCAGCCTCATCAACAGAGCGCAGCACATTCCGCTGGCAAAGCTCATTGATGAAAAGGAACTCCGCGACCAGCTGGACCACATCCGCACGCTCTCCCTGTCTCGCGGGGAAAGCACATGGCTGCGCGGTAACATGTTCTACGGCAAGCGGTCCATGTTCCGCGCCGAGTTTCTGGAGTGGTTTGAAAACCTGCGCCTGCCGCCCTATCATCTGGAAGTCAAAGACGACCAGTACGAGCTCACCTTTGAAGGCGACTGGCCTGCCGTGATGCTCTGGGAAGTCCCGGCTCTCGCTGTGCTGATGGAACTGCGCTCCCGCGCGGTGCTCAAAAACATGGGCCGGTTTGAGCTGCAGGTCCTGTATGCCCGCGCCATGACCAAACTCTGGGAAAAAGTCGAATGCCTGCGCAAGGTTGAAGACCTCTCACTGGCAGATTTCGGCACCCGCCGCCGCCACTCCTATTTGTGGCAGGACTGGTGCGTGCAGGCCATGATGGAAGGCCTCGGCAAGAAGTTTGTCGGCACATCCAACTGCCTGATCGCCATGCGCCGCGAAGTAGAAGCAATCGGCACCAACGCGCACGAATTGCCAATGGTCTATTCCGCTCTGGCAGAAAGTGATGATGAACTTGCCGACGCCCCGTATCAGGTGCTGAATGAGTGGCAGGAAGAGCACGACGGCAACCTGCGCATTATCTTGCCCGACACGTTTGGGACCGAAGGCTTCCTGAAACGTGCTCCGGGATGGCTGTCCTCCTGGACAGGCATCCGCATCGACAGCGGTGACCCAGTCAAAGGCGCAGAAGCAGCAATCAAATGGTGGAAAGCCTGCGGTGAAGATCCAACACAAAAGCGCGTCATCTTCTCTGATGGGTTGGACGAAGACATGATTGCCCACCTCCAGCGCAAGTTCCATGGCCGTGTCCGGTGTAGTTTTGGTTGGGGAACCATGCTCACCAACGACTTCCGCGGGTTGGTGCCAGATGATGCCTTGGCGCCGTTCTCACTGGTCTGCAAAGCCATTTCTGCAAACGGCAAACCAACGGTCAAGCTCTCCGACAATCCCAATAAAGCTATGGGATCACGAGAAGAAATTGAACGCTACAAGCGCGTTTTTGGGGTCGGCAAACAGATGAGCCAGAAAATTATCGTGTAACGCGGTGTATTTTGGCCATCACTCAAAATAATCCACTTGCATAGTTTCCCTATGCGTAAACTCTGTGTAGCATGCGTCACGCAGCACAGTTTATACGTGTGGGGGAGCGACGAAGATGAGAAGATGGAACGGTTGGGGCGATGATACGCACCAGGCGGAGCTGGCCGATTTTGCTAAGGCCTTGATCGCAGAGCTTTTAGGCAAGACTCATCCGCTATCTGACGCCACCTTGCAAAGCGCCATTGAGCGTGTTCCGGCGTCTCGCGCACCAGACCATCCCTTACTGGATAAAACGCCCTCAACGCGCATCAGGCATGCATCTGGGCAGAGCTTTTCGGATTGGCTGCAAATGCGCAGTGGCATGTTTGAAAACATCCCCGATGCAGTCGCTTTCCCGGAAACCTCCCAGCAAATCCGTGAGCTTATGGACTGGGCAGCGCAGCAAGATGTCATCCTCGTCCCGTATGGCGGAGGCACGTCCGTTGTCGGCCATCTGGCATGTCCTGCTGGCGAGAAACCACAGATCACCATCGCACTCACGCGTATGAATCGCCTGCTGGACTTCGACAAGGAAAGTCAGATCGCGACTTTCGGAGCTGGCGTGCGCGGGCCGGATCTTGAAGCTCAACTGGCAGCCATCGGTTACACGCTCGGCCACTTCCCGCAAAGCTTTGAGCTTTCCACCGCAGGCGGTTGGGTCGTCACACGTTCCTCTGGCCAGCAATCTCTGCGGTATGGCCGCATTGAGCAGCTCTTTGCCGGTGGTACGCTGGAAACGCCAAAGGGCACATTGGAAATTCCAAGTCTCCCCGCATCATCTGCTGGCCCTGATCTGCGGGAAATGGTGCTCGGCTCAGAAGGCACACTTGGCATTCTGACTGAAGTGAAACTGCGCGTCACGCCATTGGCTGAGGCGGAGCAGTTCTACACGGTCTTCATGCCGGATTGGGAAAGCGGTGTTGCAGCAGTGCAGGCCATCACGCAGGGCCGCATTCCGCTCTCCATGATGCGCCTGAGCAATGCAACAGAAACCGATGTCAGCCTGAAACTGGCCGTGCCGGAGAAGAAGCTCTCCAAGCTCAACATGCTCTTCAAGCTCAAGGGCCTGACAGATCAAAAATGCATGCTCACCTTCGGGCTGACAGGATCAAAGAAGCAAGTCTCGGTAAACCAGAAACTTGCGAACACCTATCTGAAGCAACACGGCGCCAAGCGCGTTCTCTCCAAGATGCTGGGCGACAAATGGAAGGAAGGCCGCTTCAAAGGACCATACCTGCGCCACCCATTATGGGAACATGGTGTGGGCGTCGATACTTTTGAGACGGCGATGGATTGGTCGGCCCTGCGCCCCTACATCAACGTGGTTGAACAGAACGTCACCAAAGCATTGAAGGAGCAAGGTATTCCAGTGTTTGCGTTCACGCATCTGTCTCACGTCTACCCGCAGGGCTCCAGCGCATACACCACCTATCTGTTCCCCGTTGCCAGCACCTACCAAGAGACGCTGGAACGCTGGAAAATCATCAAGAAAGTCGCGTCTGAAACCGTGGTTGCCCATGGCGGTACCATCAGCCACCAGCATGGTGTAGGGCGTGACCACGCACCGTACTTGCCTGCAGAAAAAGGCGCGCTGGGCATGAGTGCCTTAAAAGCACTGAGCCACAATTTCGATCCTGACCAGCGCATGAACCCCGGCGTTTTGATCTCCGAGGAAACCGTAGGCAACACAGAACCCGCATAACTCTCAATATTGGAGGAGGGTGCAATGGCAAATACAGGGCAACTCAGCAGGCACGAAAAACTGTCGCTCATAAAACAGCGCAGTAAGCCTTGGGACATGGTTGTTGTTGGTGGTGGCATCACCGGAGCTGGTGTTGCGTTGATGGCAGCGCGAGCTGGCCTCGATGTTTTGCTGCTGGAAAAGCAGGATTATGCATGGGGCACGTCCAGCCGTTCCTCCAAGATGGTGCATGGTGGCTTACGTTACCTGTCTCAGGGCGAGTTCCGGCTGGCACGGGAATCTGTGCGTGAGCGCGAAAGACTGATGAAGGAAGCTCCCGGCCTCATTGAACCCATGAGCTACCTTTTTCCGTTCCGTGAAAAGCAATTCCCAACCCGTCGCGCCTTCTCTGTCCTCCTCAACATCTATGGATACTTCGCCAGAAAACGCGACCACAAATATTTGGACCGCGACCAGACCATCGCTGCTTTGCCGGGGCTCAATGAACATGGTTTGCTGGGCTCAGCGCAATATACTGATGCCCTCACAGATGACAGTCGCCTTGTCCTGCGCGTCCTTGCTGACGCCAGTCGAAGCGACGCAACCACGCTCAACTATGCTGCTGTGAAGATGATCCATAGTGACGGGGCAGGATCAAAACTCCTTGAGGTGCAAGATCAGGAAACCAGCGAAGTCTTTGCAATCTCAACCAAAACAGTCATCAACGCGACCGGGGTCTGGGCGGATGACCTGCGTGAGCAGCTAGGCCAGACCAAACGCATTCGCCCTTTACGGGGCAGCCACATAGTCGTCCCGTCCTGGCGCATGCCAGTCCATCAATGTCTGACCTACCTGCACCCGCAGGACAAACGCGGCGTCTTCATTTACCCATGGCAGGGCCGCACGGTGATTGGAACGACCGATCTGGATCACTCGGAGGATCTGGATCAGGAAGCTGCGATCAAGCCGGAGGAGGTGGCGTATCTTCTAGCTGGTGCCAACCATAACTTCCCCGGCACAAAGCTTACTGAGAAAGACGTCATTTCAACATGGTCTGGCGTCCGGCCAATCGTAGGCAATGAGGGCGTCGATCCCAAAGAATTACATCCGTCAAAAGCCAAACGCGACCATGTGGTGTGGGATGATGATGGCACCATCACTGTCACAGGCGGAAAGCTCACCACCTTCCGCGTGATGGCAGAGCAAGTGCTGGAAACCTGTGCGACCTATCTGGAAGGGAAGAACACGGCGCGTGCTGGAGACTATGTGTTCGAACCCCAGCAAAGCACCCTTGACGACAAAGCCAGTAGGGACCTGCCAGAAGCAGAACTCAAACGGCTTCAGGGTTACTATGGCGCTGATCTTCCAACACTTATTGCAGCAATGTCTCCCAATGGCCTTTCCTTCATCAGCGGTACAAATCGTATTTGGGCAGAGCTTGAGTGGGCAGTCATGCATGAAGAAGTCGTGCATTTGGACGATCTCCTTTTGCGCCGCACGCGAATTGGCTTAGTGTTGGAAGAAGGCGGGGCAGCATTAGCTGGTGAGCTGGAAACACGGCTGAGAGATAAATTGGGGTGGTCCATGGACAAATGGCAGGATGAGTGGTCGCGATATCGGAAGATTTGGCGAGATCACTACAGCTTGCCGTCAACATGTACATCGCAAGAGCAGGAAATGATGCATGAGGTGACTGCTGGATGACGGAAACACTTCTCGCCATCGACTGCGGCAGTCAAAGCATCCGGGCCTTGCTGTTCTCTCCAGACGGGACGCTCCTGTCCAAGGTGCAAAAGCCGATCACGGATTATCGAAGCGACAACCCCGGTTGGTCAGAGATTGACCCGCTTATCCTCTGGGAGCTGCTGGGTCGCTGTTGCCGTGAGTTATGGGACCGAGGAGCTGACCCAGCTGCCGTCAAAGCCATGAGTGTCACCACACAACGCGGCACCCAAATCTCAGTTGATGAAAGAGGCATCCCTTTGCGCCCTGCCATCACATGGATGGATGAACGCATTGAGGACCAGCAGAAACCATTGCCACTGCTTTGGAAAACAATCTTCGGCGTGGCAGGCTTGTCCCGGTCCATCAAGAGTGTACGCAGCGAATGCGAAGTCAACTGGATCGCGGTGAACCAACCCGGAATTTGGAAGAAGACCTATAAGTTCCTACAAGTTTCCGGCTACCTCAACTTCAAGCTAACGGACCTCTTTCGCGATTCAACAGGCGCTCAGGTTGGCTACATTCCCTATGACTACAAAAAGCAGCAGTGGGCGAGTGATAACCACTTTCTCTGGAAGCTTTTCGCATTCAAACGCAGCCACCTACCAGAGCTCATAGAGCCCGGAAATCCCATAGGATATGTGAGTGAAGAAGCCGCGCAGCACACTGGACTGCCAGAAGGTTTGCCGGTCATCTCCGCAGCTGCTGACAAAGCATGCGAAGCCGTCGGCTGCGGCGCAGTAGATGCCAGCGTTGGCTGCCTGAGCTACGGAACACGGGCAACGGCGACCATTCATTCCAGAAAATACTTCGAGGTGGAACGCCCTCTGCCTGCCTATGCTGGCGGAATGCCGCGTATGTTCACGCCAGAAACCTCTGTCATTCTGGGGTACTGGATGGTCAATTGGTTCAAGGAAGAGTTCGGCCACCCAGAGCAGGAAAAAGCCAAAGAGATTGGCAGCCCGGTCGAAGTGTTCTTTGATGACCTGCTCAACAGCACGCCTCCTGGTTCCCATGGCCTGACCCTATTGCCCAAATGGGGCCGCGATAACGGACGCTCTACGCCAGTGAAAGGCGCGATTATTGGCTTTGGAGATGTCCATACCAGAGGCCATATCTACCGGGCTATCATTGAAGGTATCACGCTGGAACTGCATCGTGGTCTGAAGCGGATCGAACGCAAAAGCGGCGAGAAGATCAAAGTCTTACGTGTCTCCGGCGGCGGCTCTCAATCTGACGCCATCATGCAGATCACCGCAGACATCTTCGGCCTGCCCACTGAGCGCCCGCATACCTTTGAGACCGCAGGTCTGGGCGCTGCCATTGCCGCAAGTGTGGGTGCTGGAGTTCATCCCGACTTCACGCAGGCCATGAAAGCCATGACACGGCAGCATGAAGTGTTTAAGCCGGACCCGAAAACGGTCCAGCTCTACAAGAAGCTATTTGAGGATGTCTACCTGCCCATGCCGCGCAGGCTTGCCCCGCTGAACAAAGCACTCAGAAAGATTGTCGGCTAGGCAACATCGCTCTTGGGCTGAGACGCTGTTTGCACAACACCAGCCTTTGCGAGCGCCTGTACGCGTTTGGACGCCACAATTTCCTTTTTATTCGCAAATACTTCGTGGTTCTGCGAGATTTTTTGCAGGTCATACAGGTAGTTCACCATCACCCCTGCCGATTGCTTTTTGCCATTCTCGGAAGTGTCCGCCCCCACATGCACATCATGCACCAGTGCGCCGTTATAAAGATGGAACCGTGCTACCGGATCAAACGGCATATCGTTCTTCCGCTTGCCTTCAAGAAGGTAATAGGCGGCCAGTTCCTTCAAAGCTGCATCAGTCTCCGGCATTTCAATCTCTTGCTCTTTAACCCACTTACAGAAGGTCGGGAGCGGAGACAGCGTCACAAACGTCTTTAACTGGCTGAGTTCACGCGAAAGATCCTGCACCACCTGTTTGATCAGAGAGTTACCAAAGGAAACACCGGCAAGTCCGCTCTGACAGTTGGAGATCGAATAGAAAACCGCCGTATCCACGTCATCAACTGGCACAATATCCCGCTCTTCTGCAAGCACGCCTTGAATGGAGGAGGGAACCCCTTTGGTCAGCGCCACTTCCACAAAGATCAGCGGCTCATCTGGCAAAGACGGATGGAAGAACGCAAAACAGCGCCGGTCTTCAGGCTGCAAGCGCCGCCGCAAATCATCCCAACTATCAATGGCATGCACGGCCTCATAGGCGATGATCTTTTCCAGTATCTGCGCCGGACTATCCCAACTGATAGGCCGCAGTACCAGAAAACCACGGTTGAACCACGAGTTGAACAGGTGCTGAAAATCCAGATCTGTGCGTGCCAGATTCGGCTGCTCCTTCATGAAACCCAGCAAGTCCTTGCGCATATGCACCAGTTGATGAGTGGCACCGGGAACCTGATTGAGCCGCCGCGCCAACTCCTGCCGCTTAGGCTCCGCAGCCTCTACTAGCTTTCGGTAATTGGCTTCCGTCCGCTCTGTTTTATAACTGGAAACAACGGTCTCCAGCTTATCTGGATCAATGTCCATTTCGCGGTTCAAATGCTCAAAAAACGACCGCTTTCCCTCAGTGTCTGTGGTGGCATAACCATCCAGAATCTCGTGAGCAATGGCAGCACCGGAAACGTCTCCCTGACTGCTCATCAAGGCATTGCAAAGCTCGGTAAGGGGGCGCTCATCCCGCTTGCCCATAAAAACATAACGACGATCGAAAAGGGTAGAAAGTAAATCTGCCAGCAGGCTCATGGTCAGGCGTCCCGTAGTTGCACAGCGCAGTGCATCAGAAAATCGCCGGAAGCCTAACAAGGGACTGCTGGGAACTGAATGCAACAAACAGCTTAACAATGAAGTGATCCCTAACAGCACGCTAACATCTGTAAATGAGCGACAAGAGTGCTTAACTTGAGAGCATCATGTGATGGAGGCTTCAGTGAAGATCAACGGTGATTTTTCAAAGCGAGTGGTTGAGTTCAGCGACGATATTCCTTGGGTCGCGTCCCCAATGAAAGGCGTTGAGCGTAGACCGCTTGATCGTTTGGGAGATGAAGTTGCACGAGCAACCACCGTTGTTCGCTTCGCACCCGGCAGCCACTTCTCTGAGCATGTCCATACAGGCGGAGAAGAGTTTGTTGTGCTAGCGGGAGTATTTCAGGATGAGCACGGGGATTTCCCGGCTGGCTCCTACATCCGCAACCCACCTGAATCCAAACACACACCAGCCTCTGAACCCGGCTGTACCATCCTCGTCAAACTCTGGCAGTTCGACCTTGCAGACCGCACCCATGTGCGCGTGGACACCAACAAACTTGGCCGCGTAAACGATGCTACGCGCGAAGGCGTTGCCGTCTCACCTCTGTTTCAGGATGAACGCGAGAACGTGCGCATGGAGCACTGGCAGGCAGGTGCAAACCATGCGGTTGAGGCTGACGGCGGAGCAGAGATCTTCGTGCTGGAAGGCTCAATCATCGAAGACGGAGAGGACCTTCCCGAACACGCTTGGCTCCGTGTACCCATCGGCTATGACCTCAACATCACAGCAGGAGAAGAGGGCGCCAAGCTCTGGATCAAGTCCGGTCACCTTCCCTTTGTCACTGCCCCGCATGGGGGATAAGAGGGCTACCTAAAGCTGCTCCTGCAACCAGACCCGACTGCTTTCTTCCAGCGCGTTGCGAGCTGAAATGATGTTCGCAACATGCTCCGGAAAAGAGGAGAGCTCATAGCGCAGCGTATATTCCAGCTGTCCCTGCTCCCCGTCAGGATGCCACGTCACCTGCTGCACCGCAGGTGTGCTGCCATCCAAAACCACTGGCTTCTCCAGCCACGGCAGTGCAGAAAGCGTTGTTTCTTCAGAGAGTTTAATCTCAGGTGAAACCCCTTTTGCAACATCCATCCGCTGCGAGACCTGCGTCGAAATCGGCAAAGTCCAAAGCACGGTGAGAAACCAGAGCAGAGCTGGCACTCGCGCGACCTCAACAAAGCGCAGTTGATATTTGCCCTCCAGAAACTGCGAGATCATCACGAGACCAGCCAGAATAAGCACCACACCAAACGCCAGCTCCCGTGCGCTCAGTTGTGGGGACAGGAAGATAAACATGGTCACCAGCAGCACCAGCAGCGCGAATGAGATGCCACAGTACAGCTTGGTCAGCGGTGAGATCACCGGATCAAATTTAGGGCGGTTGGTGACACCTGTTTTCTGTAGTTTACTGGCGTTCCGCCGCCTGTCTTCCGGTCGCCATCCCGTTGGTTTGAACCACAGCCGGACCTTGTCCCACCAGCTGCGCGTATGAAGGCTGTCGCGAAACAGCATGGACCAGTGCTGCAAGTTGGCTTTCACCGGATTCCACGTTTTCAGCGGCGTTGTGGTGCCATAATGGCAAGGGTGCTCTGCGACCTCCGGCTGCCAACTGCCAAACATCCGATCCCAGATCACCAGCGTGCCGCCGAAGTTCTTGTCGATGTAAATCGGGTTCTTGGCATGGTGGACACGATGGCTTGAGGGCGTGGAAAACACACCTTCCATAAGGGGGATACGATCAATCGCCTGGGTGTGCAGCCAGAACTGATAGGCCTTCAACAGCATAAATTGCACAAGGAACACTTCTGGCGGGCAGCCAAGGAAGGCGAGAGGCAGATAGAAGACCCACGAGAACGCATACTGAAACGCACTCTGCCGCAGCGCCGTGGTCAGGTTATACTCCTCACTTTGGTGATGCCCCACATGGGCGCCCCAAAGAAAATTGTAGGTGTGTGCAATGCGGTGGAACCAGTAATAGCAGAAGTCCACGCCAAAGAAGAACAGGACCCATGTGGCCCAACTGGTTGAGCCAAAGTCAAACATCCGATAGGACGACCACGCCCAGATAAACACCGAGAATGTAAAGGTTTTTAGCAATGCATCTGAAACCAGCAGGCAAATGCCCATGGAAAGGCTGGCAATGTTATCACTAAACCGGTGCAGGTCCCGCCCGCTCATGCGCAGGTAGGCGTACTCCATCAGCATAAAAAACAGAAACAGCGGAATAGCCAGCGCCGTCACATTATACTCTGCCATTTTATTCCCCCTCGCACTGCATTCCAAAAGAATGGTCGTGCAACAAAAAAGCGTCGAGCTGTAGGCCTGAGCGAATACCAGTAAAAGACCGCAAAGGCGCTTATGTTGACTTTAACGTAAAGGCAGAGAGATGGGCTGACAACACAATTCTGAGCTCATGAAAATGGCGATAAGTAGAAGTTCTGCAAGAAGATGCAGGAGTTTTGCGCAGAACTAACATAAATGATTGCTACCCAACATATTGATTTAAATGAACTAATGGAAATGACAGTGCGGCAACTGATCGCATTTTGAATATTTTTTCTGCAAATGATTTTTTTTGCGTTAAAAGTGCAATTACAGGGTAGGGTCCGCCTTGTCGGGCGACCTGAATATTCAAGGACCTTAGCTGGCTGTCCTTCACGGTTTTCGGTCATACACTCAGGGGACTGCAGGGGTATGGGCGCGCAGTAAAAGCAAGGGCTGTAGTTCAAAGAAAACAGAGTTTTCTGAACAATAAGAAAGAATTAACGGGAGACACCATGGCTGAACTGCTTATGTCAACACTTGCTGGCTTCATTATTGGAGCGATCTTCACCGCAATCAAACTGCCTATTCCCGCTCCACCAGTTCTGTCTGGTTGTGTAGCGATCCTTGGCGTTTGGGGTGGTCATCAGATCATGCTGCAGATCACTGAGCGCTTCTTCTCCTAAAGTGCGTTCGGTTTGATTGAGACCAATCAAACCCTACAGCGTATCTCTGAAAAGTGGAAACCGGTTTTCGGATAAAGATACGCAAAAACAAAGACTAAAGCAGTGCAAGTGTTTCAGCTTAAATGCGAACTGCTTTAAGTGCTCGCTAGAATAAAGAAGTGTTTACGGTCAAATTTCAAAAAGTGGTGCTGAAGTTCAGTGCCGCTTTTTTTGTACTTGCATAATAAAGAAACAAAAATGTATATAAAAACAAAAATATTGTCATATGGAGTTTCCCATGAATATCCTCCTCATCTCAGGAAGCACCAGAGAAGGCTCGTTGAACAAGAGCCTGCTGGATGCTGCTGAAGAAGAAGCGCATAACCTGAACCATCAGACGACCAGCCTGCCGCACCAGCTTGCCTCTTTTCCCCTCTACCATTCCGATCTTGAAGCAGATGCCGCCGTACAGAACCAGCTCTCGATGCTACGGCAACAGATTGAAGCTGCTGATGTAATCCTGATCTCCTCTCCTGAATACAACGGCTTCCACACTCCGCATCTCCATAACATATTCACCTGGGCGTCCAGACGGGCAGCTGGCAAGTCCCACTCCGTGCTTGAGGGAAAAGTGGTCAGTCTGCTAGCCGCTGCACCGGGTCCGTTCGGGGGTGTAAGAATGCTTCCGCGTCTGGCGTCGTTTGCAGCTGACCACGGTTGTTGGGTGCATCCGCGATATGTCGCTGTCGGTAATATGGCATCAAAGACCAATGACGACGGTCAGCTAACCTGTTCGGAGACAAGACAAAAACTGCGCAATCTAATCAGCCAGACCTGCGAAATGGCCGAACCAGTAAAGATCACAGAACCTGCCTGAACAGACCTGCTGCATCTCAGAAAAGCCAAACCCGGTGTCTCAAACACCGGGTTTTTTATGTCTGATTGCTTAGCAGACGGGCAATCTGATCAAACAATGGGCAGTATTATCGATTTCTTGGATCCTCCTTCAATGAGTTCCATCCGGAAATATACACATATTCATCAATGAGTTATCAGAAGATCGGTGCGTCATCGTTAGTTTGGCATGCCCCTTGCGAATGTGCCGACCAACAGAGTTTGCACAAACAGCGCGCGGAGAGGGGGCAGCTACAGAAACTCACAGTGCCACGTTTGGAGAGGCGGGCCTTAAGGCTTACGGCAAGTGAATTTCTAATCCGCGCGCGAGGGGAGATGAACCATCAGTCATCTCCCCTTAGCCTTCCGGGTTTTGGGTTGCGTTCGTATGTGCGTTGCTTTGCGTTATTTATGTGTTTCTAGCGTTGAATTGGAAAAACCATGGAGCTTCTTCGCTCTTTTGATGCCACACTCATTTTTGGTTTTATCGTCACCTTCATGGCGCTCAATTTCACACCCGGTCCCGCGGTCCTGAAAGTGGTTGGCGACAGCATCACAAACGGTATTGGTAAAACCCACGCCAGCATGGCCGGTGTGTTCGGAGCCAACCTCATGTATGCGCTCCTCGCCGCGGGAGGCATGAGCGCGCTGCTACTGTCTTTCCCAGTCCTGTTTGAGACGGTCAAATGGATTGGCGTAGCTTATCTATTGTATCTTGCATATGGCTCTTTCAAAGCCGCTTTCTCAGCCTCGCTGGGCGAAGCGAAAGAGCAGAAGCCGGCATCCACTTTGAAGCTTTTCCTCACCTCATTCGCAATGCAGGGCGCAAATCCGAAGTCCGTCCTGTCATTTGGCGCGATGCTGCCTGTGTTTGCCGGGGAAGGCGATGGCATGGCCCTGCGCATGATGGCACTGGCCATCTTCAACATCGCGCTCGAATATCCGGCACTGCTGTTTTACGCCTATCTCGGAACTCGGGCCTCCAAATTCGCAGTCTCCGCCCGTTCTCGCGCAGCTATGGATGCCTTCGCCGGCACAGCATTGGCCGGTGCAGCCTACATGATCTCCAAAAGCACGCTGAAAACACAGTAGGCAGCTTCTCACGCGTTCAGGAAACCCAGTGCCTTCTCATTAAAGAGCGCTGGGTTTTCGAACATCAGGAAGTGGCTTCCACCATCGGCTTCGCGGATCACCTCAAGCGAACCATTTGGCATTGAGGAAGCGATGAACTGCTGTGAAGCCAGCGGATGCCAACTGGCCTCGCCTGTAAATACCAGAGTGCGCTGGTGAATGTTAGGCAAAAAGGCCCGCCAGTCTTGCATCATGAGGTTTTCGATAAGAGCAGCAGCATGCACGCGGGGCAATTTCAGGTTCTCGGCTGCCAATGCGCGCAAGGCAGCATCACCAACCTTGCTGGTGAACATCCCGCTAATAATCTCAAGATGATCCTCAACACTGCGGGTCCTGCGAATAGCCACCACCATCTCATCAAGTGACTCCAAAGTAGGGTGGATAGAACCTGCCTCGGCGATCACTTGTTGTGTCCAGGATGGCCGTGCCATGAGGGCCGCTGGCTCGTCGATAAAAATTAGACGGCGCGCAGGGCGTTCAGCCCCGAACATATCCAGATATGCCCAGAGCATGGCGACGGAAAGCGAATGGCCAACCGCGTCGAAATCTCGAAGGTCCAACGCCTCAACCACGTCAAACAGATCCTTGGCAAACCGATGGATCCGATAACCATCCGTGGGCTTTTGTGATGCGCCGTGCCCCCGGTTCTCAAGAGCATAAACCGTATGGCTCTGGCAAAAGTCGGCGAACTGTCCTTCATATACAGATGCCGTCTGGCTCCAGCCACCCAGCAAAAAGACAGGCCGTCCTTGCCCGCCTGTCAGATAGGAGAGTTCCACCCCATCTCGGGTCCGTACAATCTTGCGTTCCATCCTCTTTGGCCTTTCGCAGACAACTCAACATTCTCCTGCAAGTATAGAACCCAACACGTTACCCAGCCGCAAATGAGGTCTTAATCGCGAAGTGAGGAGGGCCACCTTGAATAACTGGTCCTAAATTTTACAGGCTGATCGCCTATCAGCCGGAAAGCTCTAACAACCACCATGCCTTGCTCCGGTATTGATGCAATAAGGCAGGCGACCGTGTTGGAAAACAGAATTGCAGTCAAAGACTTACACAACCTGAAAAGTTTGTGTTTGATTTGTCACCATGAGTGTTTGTTTAAGTTTCAGTTGTTCAAAATAAAGTAACTGCCCGCGCATTTTGAAAGTAATACCAATTCAAATTTATGGATTTATTTGTCTGCCAAGGTGTTGACAGCTCCAGCCAAGTAGAAGCTATGCTGGTGCTTGTTCTTCCGGAAATGAAACCTGATTTTCTGATAAGAGCATTCGCAAATTCAGCAGTTAGAGCATGCGCTCAGGCAATCCGTTGCCTTTGGTGTGCTCACTGCAACATCCTGAAATTGGTGAGGAGTCGTGGGCATGGAAGCTGCTGCCTGTGCTGATACTACAATCAGAATGGAAACATGGAGAACGGAGGATCGGCAGATCAACTGCATCCTCTCTGCCAAGTGCGATGCACCCATCTCCAACTACACCTTATGCTTCAGCATGCTTGCGCCTTGTGAGGTGATTGAAGGTGCCACTGTCAAGAAAATGACGGCGGGCTGCATAGAGCTTGGCTTTGACAGAGATGTACTGGGAACAGGGCAGGCCCTGGCGTTCACGCTCAAATACAAGCGAAGCATGAACCCCTCCAACCGCAGCTGGCTGCCAAAAGGCGCTTATCTGCGTCTGGAGGATGGCAGCATTGCGCCAGTCCAGATTGCATCATGCGGCATCGATCAGGCTTTCAGCACCAAGTTGCCAGAACAGCAAGCCGATCCCGCATCCAGTGAACTGATGCTTGTCCCAGCCCCGCAAAGCTGGCAGCCCTCCGGTGACACGCTGGACGTAAGCGCAGGTTACAAGCTGGACCGTTCTTGGGATGCCGAAGGCGAGGCCGACAGCACGGACGCTGTGGAGGCCCTTGCAGAGCGCAACAACATTGGTCCGTTCCTATCTGAGGATGGTATTGCGCTTCGCTTTGCCAAAACCGAAGAACTCGCCGAAGACGCCTACGAACTGGCAATCACCTCAGAGGGCATCACGCTCTCTGCGTCAGCGGCAGCCGGTGCTTTTTACGGTTCCATCACACTGCTCAACCTCAAGCTGATCTACGGTGGAACCATCCCTTGCGGCCAGATTTCCGATGCACCACGGTTTGAATGGCGCGGCCAGCATCTGGACTGCGCACGCCACTATTACGAGCCGGAAACCCTGCTGCGGCTGGTGGATATGATGGCGCTGTTCAAGCTTAACCGCTTCCACTGGCACTTCTGCGATGATGAGGCTTTCCGTCTTGAGGTGGAGAGCTATCCAGAGCTCTGGAAGAAGTCTGGCATGCGCGGCGAAGGACGTGTCGTTCCCGGCATCTATGGGGCTGCGGATGGCCCGCAAGGTGGTACTTACTCCATTGCCTTCGCCAAGCGACTGGTGGACCACGCCAAAGCATTGAACATCGAAGTCCTGCCAGAAATCGAAGTTCCCGCTCACTCCTGGGCTGTGCTTCAAATCCACCCGGAACTACGCGATGCAGCGGATGAAAGCGGTGAAATCTCCGTCCACGGCTACCTGAACAACACCATCAATCCCGCCTTGCCAGAAGCGTGGACCTATATGGAAGCGCTGGCCAAGGAAATCTCTGGCATCTTCCCGTTTGCTCACTTGCACCTTGGCTGTGATGAGCGCCCGCCAGCAGCATGGACCAGGTCTCCTGCCATCGAACAGTTGAAGGCAGAGCAGGGCCTCAAAACAGCGGATGACGTGCAGGGCTGGATGATGGACAAGCTGGCGTCCTACGTCCGTTCGCTGGGCGTACGCCCCGCAGCGTGGGAAGAAGCTGCCAAAGGTGCCAATGGAGGCATCAACAACGACGCCATCTTGTTCTCGTGGACACAGCAAGGACCGGGTCTGGAAGCAGCGCGCAAAGGCTATTCGGTGGTGATGACCCCAGCTGCGCACGCCTATTGGGATATTGCACCTTCCAGCAACTTCAACGAGATCGGCCTCAACTGGGCAGGCATCACCAGCCTTGCAGACAGTGTGAACTGGGATCCGGTGCCGGAAAATGAACCAGAGCTGGAAGGCAAGATCATCGGCGCCCAGGGTTGCCTGTGGTCAGAGGTCGTCCTGCGAGACGCCAACATGGAAACCATGATGGCTCCGCGCATTCTGGGTATTTCTGAAATCGGCTGGGCGACCCGCGCCAACAAACCGGATGCAGATGAGATCACACAAAAGGCTGCGTGCTACAGCAAGCTGTTCTCTGCCATCGGGTGGCGTCAGGATGTAAGGGACTAAACAATAAAAGCCCCGCTCCAAATTTTGGCAGCGGGGCTTTCGATATCTCAGACGTTGCGCAATTCTGCAACAAAATCATAGATATCACCGCGATAAACGCCTGTGGTCAACTCGATCGCCCGGCCACTCGCCAGATAAGCCGTTCGGTCAATGTAAAGCGCCGCATCCCCTTCACAAACTTCCAGCAAGTCAGCTTGCTCTTCTGTCAGTTTGCAGGCGGAGATACGCTGGATAGCACGGGAAGGGCGCATACCGTTCAAAGACAATTTCTCATAGAGAGACGTTTCAATCCGCGACGGATCAGGCACGAATTCGGTTGAGAGCGAACTGGTCTCAATCGCCAGAGGAATACCATCCGCACGGCGCAGACGGGTAATCCGCGAAACCTGACCGTCAGACGCAAGCCCAAGCGCAACAATTTCCTCAGGTGAGGGCAGGTAAATCCCACAGGACAGCGTCTCGGAGGAGGATGTCTTCCCGCGCCGCTGCATGTCCTCGGTAAAGCTGGTAAGCGCCGACAAGGACTGTTCCATGCGCTTCATCTGCGGAGCCACATAAGAACCTGAGCCCCGGCGCTGAATCACCAGACCATCCACCACCAACTGCGAAATGGCTTTGCGAATCGTCACGCGGGACAGCCCGGTCAGTGTCGCCAGCTCACGCTCGGCTGGCAGAGTGGTCGCTGCTGCTAACCGTCCATCTTTAATGGCAGATTCAAGGTGTCGGTAAAGCTGTAAGTAGCGTGGACCGCCACTCCTCTGCTGCCAGGATGTCGTTGAGAACAGATCGGTATGGGTATCTTCTTGTGCGCTCATTCTGCTCTTCTTTATGTGAATCCGTATTATCTATAATACCTTTTTGATACCAATGCAAAACAATACCGATGGGATACCAATGAAAGAAATGAAGCTTATCCCCTTGCGATTTTCTTGAAAAATCGGAGTTTTTTCGTCTGAAACAGAAATATTTCACAGGAGGTACTGAAATGGTAGACAAATGGATTTGTTTTGGTATTATTTTGGTGCTCGCAAAAAACACGCGGTTCGTCTCCCTGGCGATAACAAGACGCAAGCGGCGAGTGACAAGCGATCACCTTTGGGAATTGGGGAGAGCGCATGACACATGCGTCAGGGGACCTGCTGCCTTATCAGGGCGAGCGCGGCGGTTCGGCACAAAAGAAACAAGGGATGCTGCAAGGGCTCATGCGCTCACAGGCAACCTTTGCATGGCTACTGATTGCTCCGGCAGCATTGTATCTCGTATTAGTCGTGGCCTGGCCGCTGGTAGAGACAGTCCGTTTGTCTTTCACCAACGCCAACATTGGCGGCGAAGCCTACATCGGCACTGCTAACTATGAGAAGCTGCTCAGCTCTCGCAAATTCGGTCAGACAGTGTCCAGAACGTTCTATTGGATGTTCCTGTCTGTCTCATTCAAAATCATTTTCGGCCTGATCGGTGCAACGCTGCTCAACGCGGCAATTCCGGGGCGGGCGCTGTTTCGCATGCTGGTCATGCCGCCGTGGATCGTGCCTGTTGCGATTGGCTGTTTCGGCTGGTTATGGCTCTACAACGGTCATTTCGGCATCATCTCAGGAGCCCTGCAATACGTAGGCATTCTGGATGGCCCGTTTGAATTCCTCGCCTACAAGCAAAGCGCGTTTTACTCCGCCGTTGTCACCGATGTCTGGGTCGGCCTGCCCATGGTGACCATCTTCATGTTGGCAGCCATGCAGGGCGTGCCGCGCGATCTTTATGAAGCAGCCTATGTGGACGGGGCATCCCGTTGGTACCGCTTCCGCCGCATCACCATTCCGCAAATTCTACCGGTGATCATCACCATGTCGATCCTGTCGATCATCTGGACCTTCAACTCCTTTGAGATCATCTGGATCTTGACAGAAGGCGGCCCGCGCAGCGCAACCACAACGCTGATCATCGACACCTACAAGATGGCCATTGCAAACTTCAAGTTCGGGCAGGGGGCAGCACGTGCTGTGATCGTGGTGACACTGCTTAGCGTGTTCTCACTGGTCTATCTGTTCGCACTTCACCAGATCAAAAAACGTTTCGAGGCAGCCTAAAATGATGGATCGTTACTCGCTGCCACATAAAGTATTTCTCTACTTCTGCGTGGTGCTATTCCTCGGCTTCATTCTGCTGCCGTTTTTTGAGATGTTCATGACCTCGCTGCGGCCACTGGAACACCTGTTCCGCTCGCCCTACCAGTTCTGGTCAGACGACTTCTCGTTCAAAGCCTACTCCCAGATGTGGGAGACAGTGCCAATGCTGCCGCGTTACATCGCAAACAGCATGCTGATCTCTATTTCGGTGACAGCTCTGGCTTTGGCTTTCGTCATTCCCGCCGCTTATGCCTATGCCCGGTTTGACTTCAAAGGCAAATCACTCAGCCTCGGCATCTTTCTGGCGGTTAACATGTTCTCCGGTGCTGTCCTGCTTATTCCGCTGTACAAGCTCCTGAGAAACTACGGCCTGCTGAACACCTACTTCGCCATGATTGTTCCCGGTGCAGCGTTTCTGGTGCCAATGGGAATCTGGCTCCTGAAATCCTATCTGGAGAAAATCCCGCGCGAACTGGAAGAAGCAGCTTTCATGGATGGCGCCAGCCGTCTGTACACTCTGCGCCGCGTTGTTCTGCCTTTGGCGGTTCCCGGTCTCATCGTGGTGGGTGTGGCTGTGTTCCTGTCAGCCTACGCACAGCAGTTCCTGTTCGCGATCACGTTCAACAGCGTCAAGGAGTTCATGCCTCTGCCAGCGGGCATCCTCGAGTTCATTGGCTATCAGTCAGTCAAATGGAACCAGATGATGGCAGCAAGCATTGTTGGAATACTGCCCGTACTCGTAATTTTCCTATTTTTACAGCGCTACTTGGTGGCCGGTCTCACAGCCGGTGCGATCAAGGAGTGATTTTTAAAAGTGTCAATGGTTACTACTGGGAGGAGAAACCATGAGAACCAAACTACTATTTGCAGCGGCTGCAGGGGCAGGCGCAATGATGGCAGCAACATCTGCACAGTCAGCTGAACTACATTTCATCCGTTGTGGGGACAACGGGTTGGATGAAGATCGCAAGGTTATTGCCGCATTTGAAGCCGCCCATCCCGGCAACACCGTCAACATGGAAAGCCTTCCATGGGGCACCTGTCAGGATAAGTCTTTGAAACTTGCATCCGCAGGCAGCCCGCCATCTGTGTCCTACATGGGCTCACGTACGCTCAAACAGCTGGCAGACAACGACCTCGTTGTTGATGTGACGATCTCTGAAGATCAGCAGAAAGCCTATCAGCCAGGCGTTCTGAACACCGTGAGCTACCGCGACAAGTTCTGGGGCTTCCCGCGTGCATTTTCCACCAAGGGTCTGTTCCTCAACTGTGACATCTTCGAGGAAGCCGGTCTTGCGTGTGAAGCACCAAAGACCTGGGACGAGATGTATGCGGCTGCGAAGACCATCAAGGACAAAACCGGTAAAGCAGGTGTCGGTCTGACGGGCAAAGACTTCGACAACACCATGCACCAGTTCCTCAACTACCTGTATTCCAACGGCGGTCAGGTCATCGATCCATCCACCAACGAAATCACTCTGGATTCCAAGAACACTCTGGAAACTCTGAAGTTCTACGGCAAGCTGGTGGAAGTTGCTCAGGAAGGTCCAACTGCATTTGAACGCACGCAGGTCCGTGATCTGTTCAACGACAACAAAGTCGGCATGTACATCGACGGCCCATGGGCACGCGGTCAGCATAAAGAAGGCATCACCACCAAGGCTGCTCCAATTCCAGCAGGTCCAAGTGGTGTCAGTGGTACGCTTCTCATCACTGACTCCCTCGCTGTCTTCAAAGGCTCTGGCCATGAAGAACTGGCGATGGAATTTGCGCGCATGATGACCACAGGCGACTCTCAGTACACGCTGGACAAACCAGACGGTTGGGGCCTCACACCAATCCTGAAATACGAAGAGCTTGGCTATGAGAAGCCTTACTACATGGATGACCCATACTGGGCAGTCTTTGTAGACTCCATCCCAACTGGTGGTCCGGAGCCTCTCTTTGTTGATTACAAAGCGATGCAGACAACCATCAACTCCATGATTCAGGGCATCATCCTGAAAGACGATACCGCTGAAAACCTGGTGGCAATCGCCGCTGAAGAACTCGAAGAGTTCAAGTAAGCAAAACCCGGAGAGGCTGGCGACAGCCTCTCCCCGTTCCTTAGTGCGAGAAGACGAATATTATGGCCACGCTCCAGCTACAAAACATCGAAAAATCATTTGGACCAACAACCGTGTTGAAAGACGTCAACCTGTCCATTGAGGATAAGGAATTCGTCGTCTTCGTTGGCCCTTCTGGCTGCGGAAAAACAACGCTCCTGCGGATCGTGGCAGGTTTGGAAATAGCCTCCGAAGGCTCCATCATCATTGATGGCAAAGACGTTTCCGACGACCACCCTATTGACCGTGGTATCTCCATGGTGTTCCAGAGCTACGCGCTCTATCCTCACCTCTCAGTTTTTGAAAACATCGCCTTTCCGCTGCGCGTCGCAAAGCGCCCGGAAGAGGAGATCAAGGACCGCGTCAACAAGGCGGCCGCTATTTTGCAACTGGAAGAGCGCCTGAACCATAAGCCGGGGCAGCTCTCCGGTGGTCAGCGCCAGCGTGTTGCCATTGGCCGCTCCATTGTTCGCAATCCAAAAGTGTTCCTGTTCGACGAGCCGCTCTCAAACCTTGATGCAGCGCTGCGCGGGGACATGCGTGTGGAACTCTCCAAGCTCCATAAAAGCCTCGATACCACAATGATTTACGTCACCCACGATCAGGTGGAAGCCATGACCATGGCCGACCGTATCGTGGTGCTCAACGGTGGTGTGGTGGAGCAGTGCGGCACCCCGATGGATCTGTACCTGCGCCCGCGCAACAAATTCGTGGCTGGCTTCATCGGCCATCCAAAAATGAACTTCCTGCCCGCCATCGTCAGCCGCGTCGAAGACCGCATGCTGCACGTGAAGCTCGCCAATGGCGGTGTCATGAGTATGCCAGTATCGTCAGAGGGCGTGAAGGCCGGTGACAACGTGGATATCGGCATCCGCCCTGAGCATATGCAGCTTGATGAGAATGGACCAGTTTCCATGCATGTAGAAGTGCTGGAGCGTCTGGGAGCCCATTCCATCGCCTACGGTAAAGTTGAAGGGGACGGCGCGTTTTGTGCATCCTTGCCTGGCATGGCTGAGATTCTGGAAGGCACAACCATAAAACTCAGTATCAAGCCAGAGGATGCCTACGTCTTTGACGAAAGAGGAGTTGCGCTGCAACGCCTTGGTGCTCTGGAACTGGCATAGGAGAAACACATGCGTATCATCGTTGTTGGTTTGGGTTTGCGAGCTGTCAGTGTTCTGGAAAGACTGCAGGCTCACATGAGTGAAGCGGAAGTGGTGGCCTATGTAGACCCCAAACCGCACCAGATTGAACGCCTCAAAAACCACGAGGCCATCAAACCTTACGGCACGCTGGAAGAGATGCTGGCTGGTGAAAAGGCGGACCTGTTGTTCGTCAGCTCTCCAAACCACATGCATCTGGAGCACATCCGCCTCGGGCTGGAAGCTGGCATCCGCATGTTTGCAGAAAAACCTGTCGTGATCTCCATGAGCGAGACCATGGAACTGGCAGAGCTGCTTTCCAAACACGGTGCAGATCAGGTGCTCATCGGTCTGGTTCTCCGCTACGCCCAGCATGCAAGAGATCTGCGCGCAGCGCAGGCGGCTGGCCAGATCGGTGATGTGGTTTCCATTGAGGCCAACGAGCATATTGCGCCGTATCATGGGGCTTTCTTCATGCGTGACTGGCGCCGTCATGAAAAATACTCCGGCGGCTTTATGCTGGAAAAATGCTGCCACGATCTTGATATCTACAACATGGTGACCGGCTCACGCCCAAGCCGTGTAGCCAGCTTTGGCGGCAGAAAGTCCTTTGTCCCAAGCAATGCACCAGCAAAAGAAACAGATACGAAAGTGTATCATGTTAAAGAGTCCATCTGGGAAGCTGCGGAAGACCCGTTCCTCTCCGATGGCGATATCGTCGATCACCAGACCGCGATCCTCGAATACGAGAGCGGCGCCACCATGGCCTTCCACACCAACATCAACGTACCGGACGAACACCGCCGGTTCTGCGTGATTGGTACCAAGGGCATGGCAGAAGGTGACTTCGTGCGCGGTTACCTGAAAGTGACTGATGCCCACACCCGCAGCACATTGGTGGATGAAGATTACAACAAGTCCATTGACCGCCCTGGCGCACACTACGGCGCTGATGACATGATGTGTCAGGACCTCTGCGCCTATCTGCGCGGTGAAATGGACAGCCTGCCAGTTTCCGTCGTGGATGCGCTGGAAGCAGGCGTTGCCGCACTGGCTCTCGATCAGGCGCGCACAACCGGTCAGGTCGTGGATCTAACGTCCTATTGGCAGAAATTCGATAGTTTCAACCTGCGAGAAACCGCAGCAACAACAAAAAAGATGGAATCAATACAGTGACCAAACTCCCCGGCGCGTACATGCGCGCTGAGATAGATCAGGCAATTCCGGCATTCGCAGAAGGGGTCCGTCAGGACCTCACCGAGAGTGTCAAAGCAGCAGCGCTGGACAAGCTCGACACGTTCTACACCATTGCGCGTGGAAGCTCAGACGCCGCCGCCAACTTGATCTCCTATGAACTGATGGCCGAACTGCAAAAGCCGGTAACTACACTGCCGCCCTCTGTGTTCAGTCTGGGGAATGGATTGCAGTTGGGCAATGCTGGCGCCCTTATTTTCTCCCAATCCGGAGGAAGCAAGGATCTGGTCAGTGCTGCAATCGGGTTCAAAAACGGCGGCGGTAAAACGCTCGCCATCACCAACACACCGGGTTCTCCGTTAGCAACTGAAACGGACGCCTGTGTCGATATCAAAGCAGGGCTGGAGCAAGCCGTTCCGGCCACCAAAACAGTCATCTGCACCATTGCCGCCGGAATGGCTATGCTGGCCGCCCTCAAACCAGACTACGCCAAAGCCTGTGAAGCAGCGGCAAAAGCCATGCTGGCCAGCGCTGAGGCGAAACTTGAGCAGGCTGACGAGATCATTGAAGCCGTGAAGTCCACGCCGCATGTGTACGTGATCGGACGCGGTTGCGGCTTTGGCGCAGCGCAGGAAGTTGCGTTGAAACTGAAGGAAACAACAGCCATTCATGCAGAAGCGTATTCCGCTGCTGAGGTGCTGCACGGTCCGCTGCAACTGGCCACAAAACCGCTCTGTGTCCTCATCCTGGATACGGGGGAAGAGGTCAGCAACCAGAGCTTGAGCCTGGCGGAGGAGCGGTTCCGCTCTGTCGGCGCAAATGTTTTTCGCCTGACACCAGAAACCGTTGGTGCGCAGGGCCTTACCCCCGCAGCAAGCTCGGCCATGCTGCTGCGTGCATTGTACCCAGTGATTTTGGAAACTGCTCTCCAGTTGGGTCTGGATCCAGACCAACCGGAAACACTTTCTAAGGTAACTGTAACTATTTGATTTTATGAAGGAATGCTGCGATGGTCGATCTGACCAAATGGGCAACTACGCGCGAAATTCAGGCGCAACCGCAAATCTGGGCAAGTTGGGGACAGGAATTCGCTGCGCGTCTGAGTGATCTGAGCGAATGGGTTGCCAACTCCGGAGCCACGGAAGTCTGGTTCTGCGGGGCAGGCACATCCGCTTATATCGGCGACCTCCTCTGCAGAGCGCTGGACGCAACTTCCGTGTTGCCAATGCGCTCCGTTCCTTCAACCGATCTCGTCAGCGCCCCGCATGCCTTCAAACGCAACGGCGTTATCCCGCTGGTCGTCTCCTTCGGGCGCTCCGGCAACTCCACCGAGTCCATCGGCACGCTGGACTTGCTGGACGCAATCTTTCCCGAAGCCCCACGGCTGAATATCACCTGCAACAAAGACAGTGCACTGGCAACCCGCCAACCTGCCTCAAAGGCCAGCCAACGCGTGATTGTATTGCCGGACGAATGCCACGACAGCGGCTTCGCCATGACCTCCAGTTTCACCACCATGATCCTGACAGCCATGGCAGTGTTTGGGCAGGAAACACCGGAAGAGTTTGCCGCCAATATGAACGAGATCAGCCATGCAGCTGAGATTGTGCTGGCGCAAGCGGATCAACTGGCAGGCAAACTCACCATCCAGCAGCGCGCCGTCTTCGTAGGCTCCGGCCCGCTTGCCTTTGTTGCCCGCGAAAGTGCGCTCAAAGTGATGGAACTGGCCGCAGGAAAAATCCCGTCTATCTGGGACAGCTCCCTCGGTTTCCGGCATGGACCAAAGTCCTTTGTCGATGACCAGACCAAGGTTTTCGTGTTTCTCTCCAACAACCTGCATTCCCGCCGTTACGACGAGGATCTGGCAGAAGAAGTGAAGGCACAGTTCGGCGAGCACACAGTCACCACCATTGGCAATTCTGCAAAGGCAGATGTGCACATTCCATGCAAACTGGAGGATGGCTGGATGTCCGTGCTCCATGTACTCATTGCGCAGTGGCTGGGAGTGGCTTGGTCTGATCAGCTTGGTTTCAACGTCGACAATCCGTTTGAAGGGCAGGGCACGCTGACCCGCGTTGTCTCGGGCGTCAAGCTCTATGCACTGGAAGAGGCCTGATATGGTTCGAGCTGGCGGCATTGATCTGGGCGGCACCAAAATTGAGGCAACCGCCTTTGATAGTGATTGGGCGGTGGTTGAAACCAAACGCATACCAACCCTTCAAGATTCCTACGAAAATCTGGTTGACGCTCTCTGCGAGATGGTCGTGTGGCTGGAAGAAACCGCAGGCTCAAAAGGCTTGCCAGTGGGCGTTGGTATTCCCGGTTTCCATTCCAAACGAACCGGCAAGTTCCTCACCGCCAACCTGCTGGCCTCAGGCCGCACCGTCCATCAGGACCTGATCGACAAGTTGGGCAGAGCCGTCGCGTTTGAAAACGACTGTAACTGCTTTGCCCTCTCTGAAGCCATGCTCGGCGCTGGGCGCAGCTACGCCAGTGTCTTCGGCCTGATCATCGGCACAGGTGTTGGTGGCGGTTACTGCTCCAATGGCACGTTAATCTCGGGTCTGAATGGGGCTGCTGGAGAATACGGTCACCTCGGCATTCCCTACATGACCATGAAGGAACTCGGGCTCGACGGTATCCAATGTGGTTGTGGTCGCACCGGCTGCTTTGAGACCTATCTGGCTGGCCCCGGCATGCGCCGTCTTGCCAGACACGTCACAGGCAAAGACGTCGATGCGAAGATCATCACCACGGCAGCGGCTGCTGGTGATCCGCAGATGCAAGAGGTCTTACGCATGTGGGCCCGTATCGCGGCGGAACTGGTTGCGGCGCTTCAATGCACGGTGGACCCGGACTGCATTGTGCTCGGCGGTGGCCTTTCCAAGATCCCGAACATCGACCGCCTCATTGCCCAAGCTCTGCCCGGCCATTTGCTGGACCAGACCGAGCCGCCGGAAATCCGTGTTGCGGAATATGGTGACAGCAGCGGCACACGCGGAGCGGCGCTTGCAGCTGTCCAAAACTATCAAATACTGGAGGAGCCGTCATGAGCAACCCTTTGCTTGAGGTGATCACTGCCAACCGTGCAGGCGCCAGAGCCGCGCTTCCCTCCATCTGCTCCGCTCAGCCTGATGTCATCCTTGCCTCCGCTCTGCTCGCAGCAGAAAAAGGCGCGACCCTGCTGCTGGAAGCGACCAGCAACCAGGTCAATCAGGACGGCGGCTACACAGGCATGAAGCCAGCCGACTTTGTCAGCTACGTCAAAAGCATTTGCGTAACTGCCGGATTGCCGGAGGACGCGCTCATCCTCGGCGGCGACCATCTCGGCCCACAAGCTTGGCGCTCCATGCCTGCCGATCAGGCCATGGCAAAAGCCAAAGAGCTGATGAAAGCCTACGTTCAGGCTGGCTTCACCAAAATCCATCTGGACTGCTCGGAAGGCTGCGCAGGCGAAGAGGCTCAGGTCGGTGATGAACTCAGCGCCAGCCGTGCTGCGCAATTGGCTGCTGTTTGTGAAGAATATGCACCAGATCCAAGTCGCCTCAGTTACATCGTCGGTACGGAAGTTCCTCCTCCCGGGGGCGCGCGTGAAGAAGGCGAGGCTCATAGCGTTGAGCCAACCCCACCCGCGCGTGCCTCCCGTACCTTGCAAATGCATTTTGAGAAGTTTGATGAGCTGGGCCTACACGCCGCAAAAGACCGGATCTGCGGCCTCGTCGTGCAGCCGGGTGTCGAGTTCTCACCCTTCCACATCGATCATCTACCCGCTGATGACGGCAAAGCTCTGCGAGCAGCGCTTGACCCATTCCAGAATGTTGTGTTCGAAGCGCACAGCACCGACTACCAGCTGGACAATGCGTTCCCACGCCTCGCCAACATGGGTTTTGCGATCCTGAAAGTCGGCCCTGCGCTCACCTTCGCCTACAGACAGGCCATCTATGGACTGGACCAGATGCTGGATTGGTTGGAAGAGGACAAACGAACAGCGCCAAAAATCTCAAAGATTCTGGAAGCAGAAATGCTGTATGAGCCCAAGTACTGGCGCTCTCACTATCAGGGATCGGATCAGGAACTGCGCCTGCTGCGCCACTTCAGTTATGCAGATCGCATCCGGTATTACTGGCCGCAAGAAAAGGTGCAGGATGCCCTTAAGGCACTCTTTACTGCCCTCCAAACCCATGAGATTCCAAAGGTACTGCAGCTTCAGCTGTTTGCATCTCGCACTGTTGAACGAGCACGGGCTTTGCAGAGCCATGGTTTTGGCATAGAGAAGGCGCTGGTGCTTGCTGAAATCCAGCAGGCATTGGACCCATATTTCTTTGAGAGAGTTGAGGCACCTCAGCTTGAGGAGGCTCTATGAGCACCGCACCGGGCAACCAAGATATCTGGCTGTGTCCAGATCAGCTGTTTGACGGCCAGAACCTGCTAACAGATACCGCCATTCATCTCGTGGATGGCAAATGCGCAGGCTTGTCTTCAGCAGACCAGTTGCCCGTCGATGTGACCGTGAAAAAGCTCTCTGGCCTCATCACGCCGGGCTTCTTTGATATCCAGATCAACGGCGGCGGCGGGGTTCTCTACAACACTTCACCATCACCAGAGGGTCTGGCTGCTATTGCAGCGGCGCACCGCCAATTCGGCACCACAGCCTTGCTGCCAACAGTCATCACCGACGCGCCAAATGTGCTGGAGGACGCCGTTGAGGCCATGAAGGATGCTTACGGCACCCATGGCATCAAAGGCATCCACATCGAAGGCCCGCACATCAGTGTAGAGCGCAAAGGCACCCACGAAGCCAGCTGGGTTCGTCCGCTTAATGAGCGCAGTTTGCAGCTGGTCCGCGACCTGCGAGATCGGGACATCCCGGTCCTCATGACGGTCGCACCAGAAGGCGTTGCCAAAGGTGATGTTGCAAGACTGGTTGAAATGGGCGCAGTTGTCTCTATCGGCCATACTGATGCAGGCGCAGCGCAGATCAAACCAGTTCTGAAAGAGGGCGCAAACCTCTTCACACACCTGTTCAACGGCATGTCCCAGATGGTCAACCGCGAGCCCGGTGCAGTTGGAACCGGCATTAACAGCACCGCCTATTGCTCGCTGATCGTAGACGGGCACCATGTGGCTGACGACATGCTTCGCCTTGCCATTCGTGCGCGCCCTGTCAAAGATCATATGATCATTATCAGCGATGCGATGCCAACTGTCGGCGGACCGGAAAACTTCAACCTTTACGGTCATCAGGTCTATCTGGAAGACGGCAAGCTCATCAACAAAGCCGGATCTTTGGCGGGGGCACATGTCACCATGCTGGAGTCTGTTGCGCGCATGATAACTGAGCTTCAGTTTCCGGCAGAAGAAGTGTTGCGCATGAGCCTGTCCAATCCGGCTGCTCTGATGGGACTGCAACAGTCTGTGGCCTCTCTGCAAAACACTGACTTGGTCGATATGCTACTGCTCGCACCGGACTATAAATCCTTCTCATTCCTCTCGCATATGCTCTAGTTTGCTGCGAGAGGAGCTGCTGCCTCACCGCTCGCGAAATGCCTCCGCTTTCACCTTGAGCAGTGGCTTGGCGAGATAGCTCAGCACGCTTTTCTCACCGGTCAGAATATCAATGCTGGCAGTCATGCCCGGCGTGATGGGCAACGGGTTTTGCTCTGATCCCAGATGGTTTTGCTTGGTCCGCACAATCACCTTGAAAAACGCCTGTCCCTGCTCGTCCTCTGACGTGTCCGGACTGATCCGCTCCAACACTCCATCCAATCCGCCATAGATAGAATAGTCATAGGCCGTAATCTTCACGCTCACATCCTGACCCGGATGCAGGAAGGCCACATGTTGTGGCTGGATTTTAGCAGCAATCAGCAAAGTGTCTTCCAGCGGAACAATCTCAATCAGTGGCTCACCAGTCTGAACCACCGCCCCAATGGTGCTGACATTAAGTTTGTTGATCACCCCGCGCACTGGTGCCACCAACGCACTGCGATGCACCCGATCCTCCGCCCCGCGCAGCCGCTCCTCAATCACAGCAAGTTCCGCTTTGGTCGCCACCAGATCTGACTGTGCCTGAGAGGCAAATGCTGTCTGCGCAGATGCTACCTTCTGTAAAACTTCTTCCTTGGCAGAGCGGGCACTTGCAAGAGAAGCATCCAACATCTGCCGCTCCCCCTCCAGAGTTGTGTACTGTCGCTTGAGCCGCAAGAACTCGATCTCTGGCAGGACACCACGTTTATAGAGCTGCTGGTTGATCTCCAGTTCCCGCGCAATGATGGTAAGATTGGCGCTCAGCATCTGTGCCTCAGCTTCAAGCTGCTTCAGATCCTGTTCTTTCTGGCTGAACTGACTGCGAAGCACCGCAACTTCCGCAGCAAGCTGCTCTTTGCGAGCTTTATAAACCGCCAGCTCTCGCTGCAAGAATGCGGCAATATCGGCAGGCGTGTTTGAAAGATCAAGCGCCAGATTTGCCTGATGGGCCTCAGCAGTCAACCGCGCAAGACGAGCCTGCAACGCATACTTCTTCTGCAACAACTCCCCCAACTGAGAGGCAAAGCCGGTATTATCCAGTTTCACCAGAACCGCGCCTTGTTCAACGATCTCACCCTCAAAAAACAGCACCTCAGAGACAATCCCGCGTTCCGGGGCTTGCACAATCTGCATCTGGCGGGAAGGGATGATGCGTCCATTGCCTCGTGTGACCTCTTCCACATGCGCAAATGCTGACCAGACGAACAACAACAGCATAATTGCGGCACATGAGAAGATCAGAACTCTGGACTGCTTTGGGCTGTGAAACTCTGGCAAATGCAGCGGTGTAACGGGAAGCGACCAACCCTTCATGCTCTCAGCCTTTCTTCAATCGGAACCTGCACAGGCTGTGGCACTTCATGCAGACGCGGTTGCTGCATGGATTGCTTCACTTCCTCGCTCAGTCCATCTGCAATGATGCGGCCTTGATCCAGAGCGATCAGCCGATTGGTGAGCTTCAGGAGGGAAGGGCGGTGTGTGCTGATAATGAGTGTCAGAGAACCGTTGTTATAGCGCCGCAAGCCACGCAACAAACGCTGCTCAGCGGAAAGGTCCAACTGACTGGAGGGCTCATCCAGAAACAGGATCTTAGGTTTGCGCAAAAGAACACGAGCCAACGCCACACATTGCCGCTGCCCACCAGAAAGCGCAGCTCCGTTTTCACCCACAATCAGATTGTAACCAGCCGGATGCTTGTTCACGAGACTATGCAGCCCCGTTATATGGCAAATTTCCTCGATCTCCTCGTTGGAAAGGTGAGGCAACCCAAGGCAAAGGTTGTCTCTCAGCGTGCCCTGGAACAGCGTATTGTCCTGAGACAGATACCCAACAAAATGGCGCAGGTCTGATGGATCAAACTGGCGCGTGTCAATTCCATCAATGAGAACAGCACCCTCAGAAGGATACCGAAGCCCGCTCATCAGCCGGCCTACGGTCGATTTTCCGGACCCGACACACCCAACCAGCCCAATGGTATCTCCTGGCTCAATCGAGAAATTGCAGCGGGTCAGGCTGGCCTTCTCACTGAGAGGATAAGAGAAACTGACATTTTGAAACTGAACTTCACCACGGCAGCACCGCAGATTTGCAGTTGCTTTTCCTGTCTTGCGTTCTGTTGGTTGGCTCAGCAAATCTCCAAGCTGGCGATAGCTGTGCAGCACCTGACGAAACCGGACCAGTGCATTGGCGATAGAGGAGATCGGCGCAAGCACACGCGACGACAGCATCATCGCAGCAATCAACCCGCCCATGTTCACAGCACCTGCCTCAACCTGATAAACACCCCAGACAATAATCAGCACCGACACCATGCCTTGCACATGCCCTGTTCCCACCATCGCCAGATTGGACCAATGACGGCTCTGCAACAGGATCTCGCTGCTGCGCTCAACAGACTGCTCCCAGCGGGATTGCATATGAGCTTCTGCATTGAGAGCACGCACTGTCTCATGCCCGCCCAATGTCTCCATCAAAATGTTCTGCCGCTTATTCCCCTCAAGGCTTGAGGCTTGAACGGTTCGCTCCAAAGGCAATTGAGCCGCCAGATTAAGCAGGCAAACCACGGGCACAGCAAGCAGGGGAATCCAGGCGATAGGGCCAACGATGAAAAACAGGATGCAGATGAAAAGCCCGACAAAGCAGAAATCCAGCAGGGCGATCAAGGCAGTTGAGCTGAAGAACTCGCGGAGCTTTTCATAATCATGAACAGTCCCGGCATATTCACCGGCACTCTTGGTTTTGGCAGAAAAATCAATATTCTGCACATGAGAGAATATCTTGGAAGCCAGTCGCTGATCTGCCTTTTTACCAAGGCTGTTGAGGATGGATGATCGTGCCACCTTCAGCAAACTATCTCCCGCCAGTGCCAACGCCACACCAATTGTCAGAGCCCATAGCGACGCCACAGCGAAGTTGGGCAGGATGCGGTCATAGACATTCATGATGAACAAGGGAGAGGCGAGGGCAAGGCAGTTGATCAGCAAGGTCCCGAGCGCAACATTTCCATAGTCAGGCCAGAACCTTGTGAATTCGGACCAGAACCAATGCTTGCTGTCTTGATGAACCTGCCCACTGCTGTCGCGTGCATGAAGAGAAGAAAACAAGATCGCATACCCGGAGTACGCGCGCTGCAAAATATCCAAGCTGAGATACTGCGGTCTTTCCAAATCTAAGGGGTCCAGCAGTTTAGCCTGCCGTGTGGCTGCGTCATAACCCACCAGCAGGCGCAAGGCTCTGTCATGAAACACCAACAGACACGGAAGGCTGCTGCTGGAGATCTTGCTAAGAACAATCTGTTGCTTTTCGGCTTGTAACCCGCAATTCTCGGAGGCTTTTTCTACCTGAGAGAATTGTAACCGCCCATTGATCAGCGGAAGCCCGGCAGTCAACGCTGTTTTACTGAGGAAATTCCCATGGGCGCGGGAGACATAAGCGACGCTTTCAAGCAGGGCGTCCAGCACCTCATGCATTGGATGGCTACCTTCCTCAGTATTGAGGGCATGAGGGCTGGACAAGCGAAAATCACTCACGGCGTGTTCCCTTGATTTATGACAGTAATCGCAGTTTCATTTATTTGTTTTTCGAGGGGCCACGCTTTGTTTGGTCTTCTTGCGAGAAGCAGAAAGATTAGGAGATACAACGCATTACAGGTATCAAGTAATCTCTCAGTTCCCGCTAAGAAGTTTCGGTGTTCTTGTGGGATCTAAGAAAACACCCTGAGTAAAATGTGGCAATCTCGGGAACTTGTACTGTCAAATAAGGGGGCAAAAATAGCAGGAGTGTATTTACCAAGGCATTCGCTATAAGATCAGCGCCTTAAAATTCTGATTGTCCGGAATCGCAAGTTTCCCAATGAACACAGCGTTTCTCTCCAAACCAACATATCCGAAAGTTTGAGAGTGAGCGTGTGTACGAAAGGGGATAGTGGGATAATTTCCCCTACGGCAAGTTATCCCATGCATTCTTAGGGGTAAAACACGGGACCAGTGAGGTTCAGCACCCAGAACCTCTCAATCACAATAGCTTAGGCAGTTTCCCGGCTAAGAAGTCAAAAAACAGCTTTATGCGTGGAATTTGCTTGAGAGTGTGCGGCGAAGCCAGCCAAACAGGCAAAGCAGGCAATGGGTCCTCCAGATCAAGGCGCACAAGGCTGTCATCCTCAAGGCCGATTCCAATCTGACCAAGACCAACCCCACATCCAGCACGCACCAATTCCCAGTAAGTCACCCTGTCATCACACCGCACACTAAAGAAGTCCCGGTCCACGTTCAGGCCCGCTTCCTGCATGCCGCGCAGGATCAGGTCAGATCTGTCGTACCCGATCCAATCAAGCGCTAAGAGTTCCTCTCTTGTGCTCGGCATGCCAACCCGCTCTACAAACGTGCGGCTTGCAAAAAGCCCCAATGGTGTCTCGCCAATCTTCTTGGCAAAAATGTCCAGCTGCGTTGGTGTAAACATGCGCACTGCGATGTCAGCTTCCTGAAACAACAGGTTTTGCGCATCGTCAGAAGGGAGAAGCTCAATCTGGATCTCAGGGTAGCTCTGCCGAAATTCTGCAATAAGCTTTGGCAGCACATAATGAGAGATCACCTGACTGGCGGTGACACGCACAGGCCCAGCAAAACCACTTTGCTTGCGCTCTTCTGCATGAAGCAGAAACTGAGCCGCCGCTGAATGCATAGCCTTGGCGTGCGGCAGCAACGCTTCCCCATCCTCTGTCAAGCCAAGCCCGCGCTGATGACGGTAAAACAACGAGACGCCCAGCTCCGCCTCAATCGCCTTCACTTGTCGCCCAATTGTCGGTTGGCTCTGGTTCATCTTCTTGGCTGCAGCTGAAAGACTACCTGTCTCCGCAACCGCTACAAAAACACCAATGAGATCCCAGGAAAGATGATGTAGTCTTCTATTCATAATTGAATATCATACCTGCATTTCATTCGAATTTACATAGGAAATAGAGCGCCTACTATCGTGTCTAAAGCGTATTCCCAAAACGTGACTACCGATGTTCGGATAAGAATATGCGATTTGGAAAAGAGTATTGGACAGGAGCGGTCATGAGACCCGTAGCTTTGATTTTAGGTGCCTCTGGCAGATTTTCAAAAAACATGACTGAGCAGTTAGAAGCTGCAGGCTGGGAAACCCGCGCCTTTGACCGTGCAAACCAAAATATGAAAAAAGCTGCAGAAGGTGTTGATGTCATCGTGAATGGAGCAAATCCGCAATATCCGCACTGGAAGCGGGATGTGCTTCCCTTCACCCATAAGGTGATTGAAGCAGCCAAACATGCCAAAGCCACAGTCATCATCCCGGGCAACAACTACTGCTTCGGCCCAAACATGATCCCCCCCATTGGCCCGCAAACACCTCAAAAAGCAACCAACGAGCTGGGTGTGATCAGAATAGAACTGGAACGCCTCTACAAAACATCGGGTGTGCGGACCATTCTGCTCAGAGCCGGAGATTTCATCGACACCTCCGCCAGCGGCAACTGGTTTGACCTGATCATGTCCACCAAGCTGGAGAAGGGGAAGCTCATTTATCCCGGCAAGACCGATATACCCCATGCATGGGCGTATTTGCCGGATATGGCGCGTGCTGCCGTCCAACTGCTGGAAATGCGAGACCAGTTGAACACCTATGAAGACATCTCTTTCCCCGGTTACACGTGGACGGGGAATGAACTCCGCAAAGCACTCACAGAAGTCACCAAACAGAATGTGAGCATCAAACAGTTCAGCTGGTGGCTGATACGCTTGAGCCGACCTTTCTGGCCCATGGCAAAACACCTTTTGGAAATGCGCTATCTTTGGAATACCCCGCATTGGATGGATAAAACACGGTTTGATGAGCTGCTCCCTGACTTTGAGGCAACGCCGGAACGGGAAGCCCTGAAGCAGGCCATCAGCCATTTACCCGCTTTCCAGCTGAACAAACCGGTCTCACTGAAACAGCCCAAAAGAGCGGCATGAGATTTTGCCTGAAGTGGCCTCCAAGAGTTTACAGAGGCAAAGCCGACAGGATATAACTGAGTAGTCCAATCAGATGTATTATGCGGCATTTGCCTCTTTGAATTTTGGAGTGCTCTTTGACCTTTAAACTTGGAATTCTGGAAGTTGGCCGACCACCCGAGAACCTGAGCAAGACATTCGGTGATTACCCGTCAATGTTCGAAACGCTCTTGAAGGATCAGGGGGGCAATTGGCATTACATGTCTTACCCTGTGGTGGATGGCCAACTGCCTCAAAACGTTCATGACTGCGACGGCTGGCTGATCACCGGCTCCAAGCACGGTGTCTATGATGATCTTGAGTGGATCGACCGGCTTAAGACATTTCTGAAAACGGCCTATGACGAGCACGTGCCAATTGTCGGCATTTGCTTCGGACATCAGATCCTTGCAGAAGCGCTGGGCGGTAAAGCTGAAAAGTCCAACAAAGGCTGGGGTTGTGGCGTCTTCACTTACTATGTCCTGGAAAATCCCAATTGGGTGCCAGAGGGCCTGACCAGTTTTTCCATTGAAGCCTATCATCAGGATCAGGTGACAAAACTGCCAGCAGATGGAGAGGTCATCGCGTCCTCAGATTTCTGCGAGTTTGCAGCGATCGATTACAAGGGCAGGGCGCTCACGCTACAAGGGCATCCGGAGTTCAACAAGGACTACTCAGTAGCCTTGTTTAAGGAACGCCGGGGTGACACACTTCCTGAAGACATCGCCGATCATGCAATCGCCTCCTCGGAAGCGCCAATGCAGATTGGTGAGGTCGCACACATGATCGTAAACTTCATTCAGCAGGCAGCAGTGAAAGAAAAGCAAGAAGGGCACTAACTGTTGCCCTGCGCTGTTTAAGAGGCTCGGGTTTGCAACCTGAGCCTTCTCAAGGACTTACATGGCTATTTCCCAAGGCTTTCTTCACGCCAACGATAAGGCAGGCCAATACCCAGCCTCCTACTACACCGCGACCGCAAACAAGCATCTCTCCTTTCCCGCGCTGGAAGGCGAGCATACCTGCGACGTCTGCGTCATCGGCGCTGGTTATGCGGGCCTGTCTTCTGCCTTACATCTGGCCGAGCGTGGCTACAAAGTCCATCTCCTTGATGCGCACCGTGTTGGATGGGGAGCCTCAGGCCGCAATGGTGGCCAGCTTGGCAGCGGCCAGCGAAAAGATCAGGACGAGCTGGAAAGCCTTGTTGGTCAGGAGCGTGCCAAAGAACTCTGGAACCTTGCTGAAACCGCTAAGTCCCTGACGAAAGATCTCATTGCAAAACACCAGATCCAGTGCGACCTGAAACCGGGAATTCTCCACGCAGATCACAAACAAAGCTATGTGAACCACAGTAAGGCCTATGCCGAAAAGCTGGCAGATACCTACGGCTACGATGAAATCCGCTTCGTAGACTCTGCCGAAATACAAGAGATGCTAGATACAACGGCGTATCATGGTGGCACGCTGGATATGGGGGCAGCTCACCTGCACCCCTTCAACTTCGCACTGGGTCTTACTGAGGCTTGCGAGAATGCTGGTGTGCAGATCTTTGAAAATTCTGAAGTGCTGGAGATTGAAAAGGGTGAGCCAGCCAGGTTGACACTCGCCAATGGACACGTCACTGCCCACTACGTGGTCTTTGCCTGCAACGGTTATATTGATAGCCTTGAGAAGCGCGTCGCGGCGCGGGTTATGCCCATCAACAATTACATCATTGCCACCGAACCACTGGGAGACGATCTGGCCCGCTCTCTGATCGCCAATGATGTAGCCGTGGCAGACTCCCGGTTCGTGATCAACTACTACCGTCTGTCAGCAGACAACCGTCTCTTGTTTGGGGGAGGGGAAAGCTACAGCTTCCAATTCCCGCGCGATATAAAGGCTTTCGTTCGCAAACCTATGCTGCAGGTCTATCCGCAGCTCAAGGACGTACCCATCGAATATGGCTGGGGCGGAACACTGGGCATCACGCTCAACCGCATGCCATACTTCGCCAAACTCGCCCCTAACATGCTCAACGCCAGCGGCTTCTCCGGTCATGGTGTCGCCATGGCAACACTGGCAGGTCAGCTCATGGCAGAAGCGATCGACGGGCAAGCCAGCCGGTTTGACGTCTTGGAAAAAGTCCCAACCCACGTCTTCCCCGGTGGCCGCCATTTACGCTGGCCTTTGATGGTTCTGGGCATGCTCTACTACAGCCTGCGGGACAGGCTTTAAGGCTGGTACTCAGCTCTTTTCCAGCTCTTGCTCCATTTCCGGCTTGTCCAGATACAGCCGTTGCCGCTGATAAAGCTTGCCGTCGACTTCCACCAGCAATCCTTGCCTGCGCAGCGAGGCCACATATTTTGCCATGCCTCGTCGTCCTTTCTTTTCAAAGAACGGCAGAATACGAGGCATCATGTTGGGCAACAGCATGGCCAGACGTGTCAGCCAGGAGTCGCTGGCTTTTGGGTAGCGCTCCAGACATGGCTTTTCCAGATGCTTCACGAACTGATCAGCCACCACGCTGGGCGATTGTGGCTCATCAATGAAGTTGAGCACGCTGCCACCTTCCAACGCTTCCTGCCGCAGCATGTAGGTGTCTGTAGCGGTTGGCAGAACGCAGCTGACCTTGATGCCGTGCAGGTCTTCATCCAGCGCAAAGGAAAGCATGGCCCCGCGTAGGCCAAACTTGGTCGCCGCATAAATCGGGGTTTCCCGAAGTGGCTGGATGCCGCCAAGCGAAGTGGTCGTGATGATGCGTGGATCATCACCTTTCAGCAGATAAGGCACCGCCAATCGGCTCAAGACCAACGGGGAGATCATGTTGATGGTGATCTCTTCTTCTATGCTTTCTGGTGTGCGTTCATGAAACCGATCCACTTTGGTGATCGCCATGTTGTTGATCAGCACATCCAAAACACCAAAGTTCTCTTCCACCTCGCGTAAGAGTCGGGTCATCTCCTCGCGTTGTGTCAGATCTCCTTCGAACACATGCACACGCAAACTGTCCAGTTGGGCCTGAAGCTCCCGCGCGGCGCGGCCATTCTTGTCTGCCAGAACAAGATTCATCCCTCGTTCGTGCAGGCGTTTGGCGATGTGCCCGGCGATGTCACCACCACCACCGGTTATCACCGCCGTACGCCCCTGAAAACGATAGGTGCTCATGCAACTACCTCCACTTTCTTTGCACTCGACGAACCCTTTGGCTTGGGCGCAGCGCGCTTGAAGCGAATATCCTCAGGGAAGGTCCAGCCCATCCGCTTGTAAAGCTTCTTCACATACTTGGTGTGCGCTGTGGCATCACAATATCCCGCATGACGGTCCGTCTTCAAAAAGTGGATGCCACCAGAAAGATCCGGTGTTTGACTCCGAATAATCGCGTGCATCTGGCTGGCGCGAGATGGATTATCTTGTTGGTCTTTCAGATAGTTGGCGACCAGTCCGGCCATGTAGTCAAACCGCTTGTAGGCACCGGAGTTGGTCTCAATATAACTGATGCCAAACAGGTTCTTGTGCTCGCGAGAAGCTGCCTGAATGAACAGCTTGGGCCGTCCGCCCTCATAGCTGAAATATTCACCAGCAAAGTCCAGATGCTGGTTGAAACCGGTCGCGCACAGGATCAGGTCAATCTCTTCCCGGCTGCCATCTTTAAACACCACTTCTGATCCATCCAGTCGGTCCACATCCGGCTTCACCGTCACATCCCCATGCTGCAGCGAATGCACCAGTTGAGTGTTGAGCAGAGGATGCGTCTCAAACAGCTTATGATCCGGCTTGGGAATGCCGAACCGCTGCAAAGTACCGTTAAACATACGCAGCAACAGCGTGAAGAACGGCCGGATCATCCAGACGGGTAAGTTAGGACCACCATCAGCAAATACATCTGCTGGCATACCAAAAACATGCTTGGGTACGATGTAATAACCGCGCCGCATGGAAAGGAAGGCTTTCTCCCCCAAAACGCCTGCATCACAGGCAATATCGCAGCCAGAGTTGCCCGCTCCAATCACCAGAATTCGCTTACCGTCAAACTCGCGAATGTTCTTGTAAGTCTGGCTGTGGCGGATCTCGCCATCAAACGAACCTTGCAACTCCGGCATGTTGGCCTGCCATTGCGAGCCCGTCGCGCAGACCACGGCCTTATATTCGCGGCACTCCCCGTTAGACAGATGAACCTGCCAGCGGTCATTCTCGGTCTTGGTCAGCTTTTCTATCTTGGTAGAAAAGGTAATCTTCTCTTGCAACCCATAAGCCTCTGCGAAGTCATGCAGGTACTTCAGGATCTCGGTGTGCTTGGGATAGTCGGCAAAATGCTCCGGCATCGGGAAATCCGCAAAGCCAGACAAGCTGCGAGAGCTGATAAAATGCGCACTCTCATAAATGGCCGTACCTTTGTGTTTGATGTCCCAGAGACCACCAACATCCGGGTTTGGGTCAAACTGATCCCATTCAATGCCGTTGTGTTGTAATGCGCGGGCCATCACAAGCCCTGCAGGGCCTGCACCAGCAATGCAGACCGCGTCACCCCTATCTATAATCTCCACCGTTCCCTCCCCGAACTGTGAAAATCTTACCCTACGGCAATAAGAGGGACGTTTAGAAGGACATATACGGACGTAGGGCGGACAAATTCGGTCATATCTTGCGGTCACTCCCGTGTTTCCGTAGCATGACTGCTTTGGGAGAGGGCATGCATTCTGAATTTGGCCAGTTGGCACCGCCAGAGGTGGCACAGCATTCAAAGGTTCCACCACACCTGTTGCGCTATCTGTTGCAGGAGCTGGAGCAACGCGGCATCGCCGCAGAAAAGGTGCTGCCTCACACATTCCTGAGCCAAAACACTGACCCCTCGGTGTTTCTGTCTCACGAGGCCCGCCTGACCTATCAGCAGAGCCGTCTCATCATCCTCAAGGCGCTGGCGTTGACGGGAGATGAAAGCCTCGGCCTTGCTGTCGGCCACCGTCAGTCCATCACCTCTCTCGGGCTCGTCAGCCTTGGCGTTATGGCAAGTGCAACGGGAAGAGCGGCGCTCGAGTTCGGCATAAAACACCACCGCTTGACTGGGAGCATGCTTGAGATTGATTTGGTGCCAGCAGCTGATAATGCGCTCACAATGATCGCACGCAGCCGGTTCCATGAGCCAGTGTTGCTCACGTTTTTCGTGCAGGAACTGTTTGCCGCCATGGTAGGCGTTGTCCGCTTCACAACAGGAAGCAAGCAAGCGATCCAGCGTATTGAGATGATGCAGACACCGCCAGCAAAGAGAAGCCTCTATCAGGAGGCACTTGGATCATCTGTCAGGTTTGATGCGTCACGAAATGCAATATTTTTTGACGCAGAGCACCTGCAACGTCCGCTGGCAACCGCAGACAGGTTTGTTGTGCAGGAAGTTGAAACACTTCTGGCAGGCATGATGCAGGAAGAAAGCAACCGTCTGGGCTTCCTTAAAACCGTGGAGGAAGAAGTCCGCCGTAGCCTGAAAAGCAACCCATCAATCGAAGAAATTGCGGGTGGGTTCTCCATGGGTGAACGTAGTTTTCGGCGCAAACTAGCCGCTTTTCAAGTCTCCTTCCGCGATATCCTCTCGCAGATCCGCCAGTCGCAAGCCATGGAGCTGCTCTTATGGTCGCGCTTGTCATCTGAACAGATCGCAGCAGAGCTCGGCTACTCGGATCCAAGGGTGTTTCGAAGGGCATTTAAGCAATGGACAGGGGAGACACCAAGCCAGTTTAGAAAGTCCGCAATTCAACTGTGAATGGTACATACCGCACCAAAAGTCCCATTGGGTATCTCAACGTTATTTTATATTCTCCGAAAATTCCTTATAAAGGCGCAGGAAGCACATGTTGCGCTGCGCAATTCCGAAAGACAAAGAGTGGCTTTCGGTGAGGTCGCGCAAAGACATAAGTCTGAAAGCACAGGCACAGATCAAAAACCAATAATAATAAGCGTACGCCGGTTTGATGCTGAACGGACTGGCAATGAGTGCGCGGAATAACAAAGAATGAAGGCAGTTGGATTGCTCCAGACAAAGGGCCAGCTGCTTTGGATGAACGAAACGGGCACCTAAAACAATGTCTCATACATCTGCGACTCGGCGGAAAACCATTAAAGACATCATGAAGGCAAAAGGCCATCACAAGCTGGTCTGCCTCACGGCCTACACTGCACCAATCGCACAGATGCTGGATGAGCACTGCGATCTGCTGCTGGTGGGCGACAGTGTCGGCATGGTGCTCCACGGCTTGCCAGACACGACAGCAGTCACGCTGGACATGATGATCATGCACGGCAAAGCCGTTATGCGTGGCTCTCAAAACGCACTTGTTGTCGTTGATATGCCTTTCGGCTCCTTTGAAGAAAGCCCACAGGCCGCTTACCGCAATGCATTGCGCGTGATGCAGGAAACCGGCTGTCAGGCCGTCAAGCTGGAATACAATTCTGCAGCGCCAGAAACCATCCGCTTTCTCGTAGACCGCGGTATTCCCGTGGTGGCTCACATCGGCCTGCGCCCGCAGTACCTGCATGTGGAAGGCGGCTATAAGGTTGCTGGCAAAAGCGAAGAAAGCCGCAAAGAACAGCTGGAATGCGCACGTCAGGTAGCCGATGCAGGTGCATTCTGTGTTGTCGTTGAAGGCACTAAAGACGAAGTCGCCCGCGAAATTTCTGACAGCGTGCCAATTCCGACCATCGGTATCGGTGCTTCCGTTGATTGCGACGGCCAGATCCTCGTCACCGATGACATGCTTGGCATGTTCGACAAGACGCCAAAATTCGTGCGCAAGTACGCTGAACTGAAATCCCAGATCGAACAAGGCGTAAAGGCGTTTGCAAATGACGTTCGCCGCGAGCAATTCCCGGCAGAGAACGAAACTTACTAAGATCGAAGACCGCCGTCGGGACCATTAGCACCAGCTGGATTGTGTACAGGTCCTGACGGCTTTGCTCCCCAAAATTTGGAAATGTCAGCCCCCCTCTGCAGCATGATATGGTGTGGGGACTGGCATGTCTTGGCTTGGGGAGCGAACGGTGCTTATTCTGGTTTTAGGAGCTTTGCTTTGCGTGGTAACCCTTGCTGCCTATACCTTTTGGGGTGTCCTCAACATTCAAACACCAACCAACGGCCCGTCGATCATGTTTGAAGGCCGCAGAGGCACTGCGCTGTTGGTGATTGATGTTCAAAGTGACTTCATCAAGGAAACCAGCTCTCGAAGTTGGGAGCCCGACTATCTGCAAGCCCGCCTCAACTACATAAACGCGCTTGGTGAGTTGGCACAGCAAAAAGGCTGGCCCGTTATCTCCATCCGGCAGGTTTATAAGGGGTGGTACACCAACCTTCTGGTCCGGCTGTTAGGAGGAGGTTTGGGGGCAAAAGGCTCTGATGGCTTAAAGATGGATCCACGCATTTCTGTTGAGCCAGATCTGGATCTTGTGAAATCAAAGAGCGACGCTTTTGGCGAACCGGCGCTCGCTGAGTTCCTGAAAAATCAAGAAGTTGACCACCTGATTGTGACAGGTCTGGATGGCAATGCCTGCGTCAAGAACACAACAATCGGTGCGCTTAACAGAGGGCACCGCGTCGAACTTTGCGACCCCGCCATTCTCGCCCAAAATCAGAAGGCATGGAAACTGCAGAAGGAGGCACTGCAGGAAATGGGCGCCGCCGTCTCATGGGACATCGTTGAGAACGAAGCCGATCTCATAACAGAGAAAGACCCAGCCTAATCAATCAGTTTGCCATCCTTATCAAAGAATGGATGTTGGCCACCAAAGTCGCCGATAAAACTCAAATGATTGATCAGTTCTCCCCCGGACCAGCAGAAAATGCGCGCTGCAGGCGGGTCCATAACAAAGCCAGGTTCCCCGTCCGGAGCCAGATCAAGCGTGACCTGATGGCCTGAAGCAGGGCAGATGCTCACCGGAATGCCGTTCTTGAAGACTTCGATCGCTCGGTGAACATGACCACAAGCAATCTGTCGGACTTGCGGCCGCCCTGTAACCACAGGCCAGAAGTCCTCATCAGCGCGCATCAGCATAATATCATCCATATGCTGAATACCCGTCTTGAACGGTGGGTGATGCATGAACACCAAAGTCGGCTGATCTTTATGTGCGTCCAGTTCATCACGCAACCACGCTTGCTTATCAGCATCAAAATGGCCGTCATGCTTGCCCGGAATGGTCGTATCCAGCCCGATAATGCGCAAGTCATCTTTCTCAATTGAAAACTGAAGTGCACCCTCTGAAGTCAGGTAGTCATGATCCGCAAACGCATCCCGCATTGCATCCCGGTGATCGTGATTACCGGGGATCACATAAAACGGCATATCCAGCTGGTCGATCTCTTGCCGGAACAGCTCATACTCATCCGCATTGCCCAAATCCACCAGATCGCCGCTAATCACCACAAAATCAAGTCGTGGACGAAATGCGTTGAGGTGCGCAACGGCCTGACGCAAATGAGAAAGCGTATCAACACAGTTGTAGGCGAACTTTCCGCCAGCCTTGATGTGAATGTCGGTAAGCTGCGCGAAGATCATGTGTGGTACCCCAAAAAAATAGGCTGCAAGTCAGAATAAACTTTAAGCGATGAATAAGCCTGCATCAGCGGAAATTGCGCTGCTGATTAGTCCGTCTGACCTCAAACAACAAGTGAACTTTTCATGACAGGAGCATGGTTGCAAGACGTCACTCCGAACAATCAGAAGGAGTGGGCAGGCGTCAGCCGCAATACAACCACAGGCCACCCACATATTAGCATCGCCTTGATTTGCTCATTTTCGCCAGTTTTAGGCAATAAAATCGCCTAACTGCGGGTTTTGACGCATTGAAAGGATTTTTAAAACATATCACAGTACACCCCTGAAATATGAGAGGCGAATTTTCGGGAGATATTCGGCTCCGGACAGTTTCGAGCCGTAGCGGAGGAGGAACCGCGAGCGGTTCATTGGGAGAAGGGCGTGCTATGGGGATAGCACGCCCTTATTTTTTGCTGGGTCTGTTAAATAATCAGACTTCTTAAGGCGTAAGAGACCACTGCGATGGAGGCAACGCCTGCCACCCAAAGGGCTGCAAACCAAAGCAACCGCTTCCATAAAGGTTGGTCAATTTCGCCAGTTTTATCGAGGCTCATCAGTGATACCCTTCCGTTGATTTGATCTTGCCACGGAACACGTAGTACGCGTAGGCCGTATAGGCGAGGATCATCGGGATGAGGATGACCGCTCCCACAAGCAGGAATTTCAGGCTGCTGTCAGGCGCTGCAGCTTCCCAAAGAGTGTAAACATTTGGCACCACATACGGGAAGATGTTGATCCCAAGTCCCACATAGGTCAGCAGGAAGATCACCAGTGAAGCGAGGAACGGTGTGTAATCCGCATCGCTCATCAAAGACCGCCACAGCACCAGCGTGGTGACCGCAACAAGAAGCGGAACCGGGAAGGTGTAAAGCAGATACGGGAAGCTGAACCACTTCTCCATAATGCTCTCATTGATGAATGGCATCCACATGCTGACCAGCAGAAGGAAGCCAATCAGGACAAGAGCTGCGTACTTTGAGACGCGGCGGAAATGCGCTTGCGGCACACCTTCCAGCTTCATCACCAGCCATGTGGCCCCAAGCAGGGCATAGCCGGAGATCACGGCAAAACCGGTCATGACAGAAAATGGTGTCAGCCAATCCCACCAGCCGCCGGCATAGGTGCGGTCAACCACCTCAATGCCTTGCACAAGCGTGCCAAGCACCAGTCCCTGGCAGAACGCAGCAACAATAGATCCTGCAAAGAAGGATATATCCCAGAAAGGTCTGCGCTCAACAGATGATTTGAAGCGGAACTCAAAGGCAACACCTCTGAAGATCAACCCGATCAACATGCCAATAATCGGTGCGTAGACCGCAGGCATGATAACCGAGTAGGCCAGCGGGAACACGGCAAACAAACCGCCGCCACCAAGGACGAGCCAGGTCTCATTGCCATCCCAGACAGGAGCAACGCTGTTCATCATCAATGTGCGTTCATCAGCGTCTTTAGTGGTCGGGTACAAGATCCCGATACCAAGATCAAAGCCATCCAAAATCACATAGGCGAAGATCGCGACTGCAATGAGAAAACCCCAAATGAGCGGATAATCAAGAATCATGGGAACGATCTCCCTCATGTGGTTGAAGGGCCTGTGCAGGAGTGATGCCTGCGGTTCTGACAGGTACGCCTTCCTCAACGCCCTGGCTCGCATCCGGAGATTTCGCCATGGACCGGAAGATGTAGAAGATACCAACGCCAAAGACGATACAGTACACCGCTACAAAGATGACCAGCGAGGCCCAGACGGCAGGTGCTTCAACAGGTGAGACGGATTCTGACGTCTTGAGCAACCCGTACACGGTGTAAGGTTGGCGACCAACTTCCGTTGTTGTCCAGCCTGCGATGACGGCGACAAAGCCAGCAGGTCCCATAACAATGGAAGCTCGCTGAAGCCATTCACTCTCATAAAGCCGGCCACGGATCCGAGACCATAGGCCCCAAACGCCAACCAGCAACATCAAGACACCAATACCAACCATGATGCGGAATGACACAAACACGATCGCTGCCGGTGGCCAGTCTTCCCGTGGAAACTCATTCAAACCAGGGACAACACCATCGAGGCTGTGGGTCAGAATAATGCTCGAGAGATAAGGGACCTCAATCTTGTACTTTGTTTCTCCAGCTTCCACATCCGGCCATCCAAAGAGGATGAGCGGGGCAGGGCCTTGGGAATCAAAGTGCCCCTCCATAGCAGCAACCTTGGCAGGCTGATGCTCCAGAGTGTTGAGGCCGTGATAGTCCCCCGCAAGCATTTGGATTGGCGTGACCACAATCATCATCCACATTGCCATGGAGAACATCACCTGCGCCGCCGCATTAAATCGGTTCTTCAACAGATGATAGGCACCCACGGCACCAACCACGAAGGCTGTGGTCAGGTAAGCTGCCAGCACCATGTGCACGAGCCGGTAGGGGAAGGAGGGGTTGAAGATAATCGCCCACCAATCCGCAGGCACAAACTGGCCCACGTCATTCATGGCGTAGCCTGCTGGTGTCTGCATCCAGCTGTTGACGGAAAGGATCCAGAAAGCGGAAAGGGCGGTGCCAATGGCAACAACCACGGTGGCAAAGAAGTGCAACTTCTTGCCTACGCGGTTCATACCAAACAGCATAATGCCGAGGAAACCTGCTTCCAGGAAGAAGGCCGTGAGCACCTCATACCCCATGAGCGGTCCAATGACCGATCCGGTTTTGTCTGCAAAGGCAGACCAGTTGGTGCCGAATTGATAAGCCATGACGATGCCGGAAACGACACCCATAGCGAAGGAAAGTGCGAAGATTACGAGCCAGAACTTGAAGACCCGCAAGTATACATCACGTCCTGTCCATAGCCATAAGCCTTCAAGGACAGCAAGAAAACTTGCCAGACCTATAGTAAAAGCCGGAAATATGATATGGAACGCGATTGTAAAAGCAAATTGGAATCGAGCTAGATCAACTGCTAAACTGTCCATGTGACCACCTGTCGATGGGATGTGCTAATTTTAAATCATGGAATTCCGTAGCGGAACACTGTTAATAATTATGTTTTTTCCGCGATCCATGACCAGTGCACCCCAAAAGATAGGGCACTTGTCTTTGCTGTAGTAACTGTTTCCTTGAAAAAGTGAGTTGCATTAGGAGCTATGCGCTATGCAAAGTGTCGCATAATTTCTGCTTATGCCCGATCCGACACAGCACTATCCAGTTTGTATTAATTCTAATTCTAATATTTCGTTTTGCTATGGAATGATGGCTGCACAAACCAGTAGAGCAGCAGCAAACCGCCTAGAATCGGTATGAAAGCGATGAGCAGCCAGAAGCCGGATCGATTGATGTCATGCAGTCGCCGCACAGCCACGGCCAGATTAGGCAAGAAGAATGCGATGTTCAAGATGGCGCTTAACGGAGCACCATCCTGCACGCTCCCCGTGGGCAATCCCAGAGTAGGGGCGATCACAAAGTTATCGATAAGGTAAGCAGCGATCATCACTATGAGCACGAAGAGTACCCACCACCAAAACTCGGAGCGAGGCGCACGCCCAGTGAACTGCACATACTTCTTGAAACAGGTTCTGATGGCGCTTTGAAAACTAACCACGCTACTCTCCAAGTTTTTGTAGGGGTGTTAGACCGCACATGCTGACCAGAACGTCGAGGTTGGCTGTCTAACGATGTGCCAGAGAGCAAAGAACTGAGGTCTGTGCTCCTGTTTTGCGTGCGTACTTTTTGCCTTAGCTGAGTTTGAGTGTTTACTCGTAATTGGCGTTGACGGTTTGCCTTGAAGGAAGCAGATGCCAGTACAATAGAAGCAATGCCCCAAAAAACGGGATCACCGTAATGAACACCCAGAAGCCGGAACGATCAACATCGTGAAGACGACGAACGGCTACCGTTAGTGTTGGTAACAACAGAAAAAGCGTAACAATCATTGTGAGGATGTTGGGCAGGAACATACCGACTGCCACTGCAGTTCCAGAAGTACCTGATGATTGCTGAAGCTCTGAGATGCCCAAAATAAGACCACTCACAACCAAAATATCAAAAAGAACAGCTACGGTGATGACAAGCGCATTGAACAAAAACCACCACCAGTATTCAGCGCGTGATGCACGACCATAAAAGTTAAAGTAGTTCTTCAGGCATGAGATGATGGCATCTTTGAAACTAAGTTCATCTTGTGAGTGCGTGTAGGCCATTGAGCCCTCTTTTTTGCAGGAAAGGCTAGAGCGCGCTTTCTCACCAGAAAGTTGAGGGCATAGGCCAAATGCAAAACAGGAGAGCAAAGACCCGGCCTTACTCTCCTGTTTGTGCTTATTTGCTTAAGCAGAGCTTATCGTTTGAGCTGATACTGAACCGTTGGTGCAAAGCTGCATCCCCCACAGGAGCTTGCACAGCTGCTGGAGGCGGAGCTTGAGGAGCACCCCACTTCCTCAATGCGGCCTAATGCTTTGAGTTGGGAGACCATGGCCATGGCAAAGTCACTCGGAATGTTCATATCCTGAGCGATCTCGCCAACAGTGGCGCCGCCACGCTTTGCCAAAACACCTTCGATCTGCTGCAACATTTTATTCTGCGGCCTCCAGTGCTGCCTGATGCGCAATGGTGCTCTCTGCTTTCTGGCGCATGAAGACCAACACGCAGGCAATTGCAGCCAGCAGTCCAATGATCCAGAGTGCAGAAGATGTTGGGTGGCGAGCGAAGGTGCCAATCTGATAAGCCAGAGAAGCGCCGGAGTAGGCCAGTAAAGTGGTCCAGCCTGCCGCAAACAGAGCCCAGTTGCGCCCAACCTCTCGCCAGATCGTGGCCAAAGCCGCAGTGCATGGAATGTAAAGTAGGACTGCAATCATGTAGGCAAATGCGCCTACTTTTCCGTCAAAGTGCGCGGCAAGGGCGGTGAACAGGCCCACCTCAACCTCTTGCTCTTCAGCAGCCACGTTATAGCTGGAGGTATCACCAATATCGATGCCAAGTGGATCAAGCATCTGCGAGGTCAGATCCACAATGCTGGTCGTGAAGATATTGATGGCCTCTTGTGCAGTCTCCAGCGGGGCAGGGGCACCGCCTTCCTCATCAGTGGTCACATAAAGCGTCTGCAAAGTGCCAACCACAGCTTCCTTCGCAAAAATGCCTGTGACCAGACCAACAGTCGCAGGCCAGTCATCTTCACTCAGGCCCATAGGAGCGAAGATTGGTGTCACTTGTTTGGAAACAACAGCCAAAACAGAGTTGCCATTGGCCTCGTTGCCAACGTTTCCTTCAAAATCAACGGAGTTCAAAATAGTCAGAACAGCCACCACCGTGACAATAATCTTACCAGCCCCAAACAGGAAGATCTTCAGACGCGTCCAGACCAGCTTCATCACCTGTGCAAACTGCGGCATCTGATAGGTCGGCAGCTCAATAGCAAGGCTGGTGGATTGCCCTCTGTAGAAGGAGTTGGACAGCGCCCAGCCTGTAAAGATAGCCACGCCAACGCCAAGCAGATAAAGCGCAAACACAATGTTCTGGCCGTTGACCGGGAAAAACGCCGCTGCAAACAAAGCATACACTGGCAGGCGTGCGCCGCAGGACATGAACGGCGCCATCATGGATGTCACCACCCGCTCGCGTTCCGTCTCCAGCGTACGGGTCGCCACAACAGCGGGCACAGTACAACCAAAGCCCAGAATGAGCGGCAGGAAGGCGCGACCGGGCAGTCCGATCCGGCGCATCAGGCCATCTGCAACCACTGCTGCACGGGCCATATACCCGCTCTGCTCAAGGAAAATCTGACAGAGGAAAAGCAAGCCGACGATAGGGGCGAACGTACCGACAGTTTGTAAACCTCCGCCAAGCGCTGTGATCAGCATTTCCAGTGCACCACCTTCAAGCCCAACCGCATAAAGCAGGCTTAGGGGTGCCTGAATAAACAAGGCATCTCCCAATCCATCAAACAGATCAATGAAGTAGGAGGAAACATTAATCGCGATGAAGAACATCGCATACATCGCGCCAAGGAACACAAACGGGCCAGCCCACTTGGAAAGCACAAAGCGGTCAATCTTATCTGAGAAGCTGCGTACATCCTGTGGCTCAGGTAGTTCCATCAGTTGCGCGAGAGAATAAGCCCGATTGAAGTAACTCGTCGCCATCACCAACTCAGTTGGGTCTTGCAGGCGAAGCTCACATCTTTGGGAAACAGCTTGAGCCTTCTCCAGCACAGCAGCAGGCACCATCTCACGCGCCAGCTTGTCTCCTTCCATCAATCGATGCGCTAATGGCATGGATTGATCTGACAAGGCCGGAGCTAGTCTGGCGATCCCATCTGCGAGCTCTTTGACAGGCTCAATCAGATCAAACGGATCTGTCAGCAAACGGGAGGGGACGTCTGGTGAGCGAACGGCAGTTGACAACTCATCACGCAAACCAGCCAGAGAATGCTCGTCGTGTACGGAAGTTGCGATCACCGGCATAGCAAGCGCAGCTGAGAGGCGATCAGCAGCTGATTGCAAAACACCGGCAGGCCACAAATCTGCTTTGGTCATCACCGCTACAATCGGCACATCAAACGCGAGTGCTTGTAGTAAAATGGCAAGTGAACGTTCCAGCGCAATCGGATCAAGCACAACGGCCAGTGCGGATGGGCGATCAGATAAAAGTGCCTGGCGGGTAATGCGTTCGTCAATACGGTCATCTTCAGGAGAGGAAAGCGTTGCAACGCCGGGTAAGTCCAGCAGCGCCAGCGCGGTGGTCTGCGTTTCACAAATGCCAGTCTTGCGGTCAACAGTAACACCCGGCCAGTTGCCGATAACCTGACTGCGGCCAGTCAGCTTGTTAAACAGGCTGGATTTTCCGGAGTTGGCAGTTCCAAGCAAATGGACTTGGGGTTTGTCTTCACAGCGACAAGAGCCAGTGTCGTGGCAGCTCATTGGCTAACCTCTTCCACCAGAATAGTGTCAGCCAAGTCAACACCAACAGCCACGCGCTGAGAGCCGATGGAAAGGATACGTGCCCGTGAACCGCTGCCTTCAAAAATGGAAAGCGGACGATCACTGGTCAAACCAAGAGAACGCAACTTCAGGGCATCTGCCCGGTTGCGTCCAAGGCGAACAACCTTCAGCTCAACACCTGTACGTGCTTCTGTCAGCGGCATAGCCTGTACAGGTGGAACGAATGTTTCGCGATAAGGTGCGAAGACTTCTTTATGGGGTGCTTGCTCGAATGTTTCTCTGGCTAGCAAAGACATCAACGTCTCCAAAAATCTTATTTCTTGAAGACATAAAACTGCAACTGCGAATGACTTGCAATGACGGGAATCAAACAAGAAAGGAACATTGCTGCGTTATAGAGTACTGCTATCACTTTGGAATTATTATAAAAAATGGAATACTACTGTAACTGAGACAGCCCTGTCACTCTACGTGCTTGTTCTAAAACAGCTTCTTTGGATTTAGCGCTATCCAGCCTAACCCAGTGAATCTCGCCCAGGTCGTAACTTTGCTGCATCCGCACCACCTCAGAGTCTGCATCTGATGCGTCGCCGTGTCGCGCATCAACACGGTTGATAAGCGTCTCAACGTCAGCTTCCAGCCAGATCCCCTGAAATTCTGCACCTGTCTTTACGGCAAGTTGCTCAACCGAGTCTCTTTCTGCCGACTTGCTATAAACCCCATCGATAATGACGGAGTGCCCGGCTGCCAGCACCACTTCAGCCCGATCCAGCAACTCAGAGTAGACCTTGGCTGAAAACTCTGGTGTATATGTTTCCTTGCTGGCGGTTTCGACCTCACCGAGATCCAGCATCTCCTTACGCAAAACATCTGTGCGCAGATGCACCGCTCCCGGCATACGTCCCAGTAAAGGAGCCAGTCTTTGAGCGAGCGTGGTTTTACCAGTGCCGGAAAGGCCACCAATCACACAAAGCACGGGCGGAGTTGGTTCAAGTGCTCTCCGGCAAACCTTAAAATACTCTTGCGCCTGATACTCGGTCTTCCGCCGTGTTTCACCTTCTTGGTGCAATGACGCCGCTGCCCCGATCTTGGCGCGGATCGCAGCTCGCATCATCAGATAGAACCTTAATACGCGGAGGTCTTCCAGATGCTTTGGCTGTCGCGCCAACTGGAGATAGGTATTGAGCACCACATTAGCTGCTTCAGGCTCTTTTCGCTCACATAGATCTAATAGTAAAAAGGCGAGATCATAAAGAACATCTCCCGTCGCGATCGCATCATCAAACTCAACCGCATCAAACAGAAGCGGCTTCCCGTCATGCATCACTATATTGGCAAGGTGAGCATCGCCATGATTTAGACGCACGAGCCCCAACTCGCCGCGGTCCCGGATCATGCCCTCGATATGTTGGTGCTCTTTGCGGGCAGCTTCGTCCAGTGCCAACACCTGGTCACTAGGAAAGAACTGCGGGAACTCTCGAAATGCCTCAAGGTTTTGGTCGGTGTAATTGAGCAGGTCATCAATCCACGGCTGAGCTTCCCGCCGTGTTGTCCGGCTATGGGCATCTACCATCAGTTTCGCTAAGTCTACCGCCAGCTCTCTGCTGATACCCTTTTCCTCAGCAACCCTGTCCAGCCCGAGGTGCTCGTTAAAGCGGTTCATGTGGACCACCCATTCAACGACAGCGCCATGACCAGCCAGCTCTAAAGAGCCATCCCTCTCTAACGTGATGGGCAAGGTGCTGCGGTAAATCTGTGGGGCATACTGACTGTTGAGCTTGATCTCGGCTTCACAGGCCGTTTTCCGCTTCTCTAGCGTGGAATAGTCAAGGAACGGAAACTTCACATCCCGCTTCATCTTGTAGGCATCATTTCCAACCAGAAAGGCAATATTGGCATGTGTGTCGATGCGCTTGACCTCTTGCCCCCGGTGCGCCTCCGGAGAGGTGAAAAAGCTGATGATGTCGCTTTGGGTCAGAGTATCCACGTCAAAACTGGCGGCGGTCATGGGTCCATCCATCGAAACTACGCAAAAGCAAAATACCTGGAGATGTTGTGCACCTTCAGGCTGCAATTGCCAATCTATCAATCGGGCTTAGGACTTATTCTAGGGCGAGAGACTTTGTCTTGCAGTGAAAAAAAAGAGTAACTCAATAAAATACTCAATCTGTCATGCAGGCTTCATCATTTGCATTGTGATTTGCCCAGTTCATTCCATCTGGGAATAATAAAGAGAAATACTGCAGATTTTCACGAGAGCATAATCCGCGTATCTTCGCCTCAATCGAATTAGGACTGGAGTGAGGGATGAGCCAGACAATGCGGACCGGTGGTCAGTTAATCGTGGATGCGCTGGAAGATCAGGGCGCCGAGCGTGTCTTCTGTGTGCCGGGTGAGAGCTATCTTGCTGTTCTGGACGCACTTTATGATGCTTCCGTTCCAATCACCCTGTGCCGTCAGGAAGGCGGCGCGGCCATGATGGCAGAAGCTTGGGGTAAAATGACCGGCAAGCCGGGCATCTGCATGGTGACACGCGGTCCAGGCGCAACCAACGCATCTGCCGGCGTGCACATTGCGCAGCAGGATTCCACACCGATGATCCTGTTTGTTGGCCAGATTGCCCGCGATATGCGCGAGCGTGATGCCTTTCAGGAAGTCAACTACCGTCAGATGTTTGGCAGCATCGCCAAGTGGGTGGCTGAGATTGATCAGGCTGACCGCATCCCGGAAATGGTCTCTCGCGCTTACCATGTCGCAACATCAGGCCGTCCCGGTCCTGTCGTTTTGGCCCTGCCAGAAGACATGCTGATCGAGCTGGCAGAAGCACAACGTGTTCCGGCTATGCGCCCAGTTGAAACTTATCCGTCCAATCATCAGATGGAAGAGTTCCAAGAGCTGCTGGAAGGTGCTGAACGCCCATTCTTCATTCTGGGTGGTTCCCGCTGGTCAGAAGAGACCTGCGACACCTTTAAGGCGTTTGCTGAAAAGAGCGGTTTGCCAGTTGGCGTGTCGTTCCGTCGCCAAATGCTGTTTGACAACAGCCATGCCTGCTACGCTGGTGATGTTGGCATTGGCATCAACCCGAAACTCAAAGCACGTATTGAGAACTCGGACCTTATTGTCCTGCTCGGCGATATTCTCTCAGAGATGCCAAGCCAGTCCTATTCCATGCTGAATATCCCAGTCCCAGCACAAAAGGTCGTTCACATCCATCCGGGTGCAGAAGAACTTGGTCGTATGTACCTACCAACGCTGAGCATCAACGCCAGCCCTGCAGGCTTCTGCGAAGTTCTGACAGAATTAGACGTGAAGCAGCAAACTGGCTGGAAAGCACAGGTTGAAGAAGCGCATGCGGATTATCTGGCATGGTCAGGTGCTCGCCCAACGGTGACGGGTGACCTGCAAATGGCTGAGGTGATGGAGTGGATTGAGAACAACCTCGATGACACCACCATCTTCACCAATGGCGCAGGCAATTACGCAACATGGGTGCATCGCTTCCATCGCTTCCGTAAATACAACACACAGCTGGCTCCAACCTCCGGCTCCATGGGCTACGGCTTGCCAGCAGCTGTCGCGGCCAAGCTCAAGTTCCCTGAGCGCGATGTGATTTGCTTTGCAGGGGACGGATGCCTGCAGATGACCATTCAGGAGCTGGGAACTGCAGCGCAAGATGGCGCAAACATTATTGTGGTTGTTATCGACAACGGCATCTACGGCACGATCCGCATGCATCAGGAGCGTGAGTATCCGGGTCGTATCAGCGCCACCACACTGCACAATCCAAACTTCGCTGATATTGCAAAAGCCTATGGCTTCCACTCAAGCACAGTGAAAACGGCTGATGAATTCGGCCCCGCCTTTGAAGCCGCAAAAGCAAGCGGCAAGCCAGCTCTGTTGCATCTGCATCTGGACCCAGAGGCGATTACGCCAATCCGTTCGCTGTCGCAGATCCGCGAAGCCTCTATGGCGACCAGTTAACCTGAAAAATATCGGAGACGGTGATCTAACTCATCGTCTCCCGATCAAGCGTAGTGACGTCCAGAACAACATCCGCAAGCGCATCGTCATCAGGAGAGCGCTTTACGCGGAAGCCGAGACTGCGGCACATATCCAGCATGGTGGTGTTCTCGCGTAAAACCTCGCCTTTGACGGTCTGGATGCCGTCGACCTTCGCATAACGAATAATCAACTTCATCAAAACCCAACCAAGGCCCATGCCTTTGAGGTTGGACTGAACCATCACCGCATACTCGCCCTCAGTATGGTCTGGGTTTGCATGAAGCCGGACCACTCCCAAAATATCGCCCGTTTCAGGATCAATAGCCGAAAATGCCATAGCCCGCGCATAGTCCAACTGCACGAGACGAGCTAGAAACGTGTGCGAGAATTCTTTGACTGGAGCAAAGAAACGCAGGCGCAAGTCTTCAACCGACACCTTCTCAAAAAAGTTCTTCAGTTTGCCTTGGTCTTCAGGCCGGATTGGCCGGATCAGGATCGTCTTACCGTCCTTCAGCTTGTGTGTGTGCTCCCATTCAACAGGGTAGGGCACGATAGACAGGCGAGACGCGCCTTGTCGTCCCGGACGTTTCTCCGGAGCACTGATCGCGACACGCGCATCAAGCACCACGATGCCATTTTCATCGACCACTACCGGATTCAGATCCAGCTCCCGCACTTCCGGGAAATCAACGGCAATCTGAGAGAGTTTCACCAGTAGATGCTCGACCTCTGCAACATTGGCAGATGGTCGATTACGGAACCCCTTCAACAGCTTGGCTGTGCTGGTGCGGGAGATCATCGCCTTGGCGAGGTTAAGATCAATCGGCACCAGATCAATCGCCCGGTCACCAACCACCTCAACGGATGTACCGCCTTTGCCAAACACGACCACAGGACCAAACACCGGATCATCTGCAAGGCCAGCATAGGTTTCTAATCCAAACCTGCGTGTCACCATTGGTTGGATTTCAACACCGGTAATGTCAGCATGCGGATAGGAGTGCTTCACATTGCCAAGGATTTTCTCAAAAGTTGCTTTCACACCTGCAACACTGTCAACGCCAAGATGCACGCCGCCAACATCAGACTTGAAGGTTAAATCAGGGCTGCTGACTTTAAGAACAAGTTGATCGTGTTTGTCGAACAAAACCTCAGCAACCTTGGCAGCTTCCTCAACGGTTTTGACCAGATGCAATTCGACTTGATTGACTGAATAAGCCCGCAAGAGTTCTCGCGTTTGCAAAGGTGTAAGCCACTTCTGGCCGTTCTCCAGCGCAACTCGGATTGTTTCTTTCGCCAGTCGCAGATTGGGCTTGTAATCGCTGGGCAGGCTGTCCGGCACAGCGGAAAGATGATCCTTCGCTTCCTTGTATCGAACCAGATGCATAAAGGAGCGGATTGCACCAGACGGGCTTGGATAGCAAGGCACACGCGCTTCATCCAGAACCTTTCGCGGAATATTGGCCCCGCCAGCCAGTGTGGTCACAAAGGCTTGATGTTTGCCAAGCCGTTTGCGGTCTTCCTTACCGGCCTCAGCAAATGCTTTAGCGACCTCAGAAAAGTCTTCAAAAGCGGTTGGCGCAGCAATGGCCAATACACCGTCGGAATTCGGATCTTTCAAGAGAGCACTGATACCCTCTTTGAACTCCTCAGGGCTAGCGGCTTCAGGCAAGACCATCGGATTGTCCGCCCGCGCGTCAGTCCGGACCAAAGAGCAGAGCTTCTCTTTGGTCTCATCACTGATTGGCGCCAGCTTGCCGCCAACCTTCGCAAGACGGTCAGCAGCCAGCGTTGCCAGACTACGACCATTCGCGATGATAGAAAGGCGACGCCCTGCCGATGGTGCAACGCGAGTGACGGTTTCCGCAGCCTCAAACATCTCATCAAGGTCGTAAACACGAAGCACACCAGCACGTTGCAATGCAGCATCATAAACAGAGTCGCGGGTTGCCAGGCGGCTGGAATGAGCCGTACCGGAAATATGCTGGTCACGACTAGCACCACTGCGGATAACGATCACTGGTTTGGACCGGGCTGCGGCACGGGCTGCTGACATGAACTTGCGCGGGTTTGCAATGGTCTCAAGGTGAACAAGGATCGCTTTGGTCCGATAATCCTGCGCGTACCAGTCCAGCAAGTCGGAGACATCCACATCCAAACGGCGACCAAGAGAAACAACACCAGAGAACCCGATGGAGTTGGCTTTGGCCCAAGACAATGTAGTGTTGAAGATGGTGCCGGAACGGGAAATTAGTGCCAGTTCCCCCTTCAAAGCTTGCTCACTCGTCAGGAGTGTCGAGAGCTTGGAATGCGGGGAAGCGATCCCCAGACTACCCGGGCCGAGAATTCGAATATTGTACGGATGTGCTGCTTTCAAAAGAGCATCAAGGTGCTCATCGCGCCAGCTGTCAAAACCACTCGCGGGAATAACCACTGCGCGCGTGCCTTGCTCTCCAAGAAGCTTGATGTCATCTGCTGCTGTGGTGTGGTCCCCCAGCAAAATGGCAAGATCTGCTTTGCCCTCCACTTCTGGAATAGAAGCGACGCTCCTAAATCCGTCCGCCGAAGTGTTGGGCAAACCAACAAACGCCCTGGGACCAGAAAAACCGCAACCGACAAGGCTGTCTATGAGACGCTGCAGGACCACCTCCTGCTTGCTGTTCGGGCCAACAATGGCAATGGAACGTGGAGAGGTCAAACCTTCTAGATTGCAGATCGTCATAGTGCATTTCCCGTCAAACTCTGTTGAGTTTTAGGCGCTGTTACAGAGGTATTCAATTTAAACCAATGCCCTTCACGATGGAATTGATGGGCGCTTGATCTTCAAAATAGAAGAGAGGTGCGACAGCAAAGCGACACCTCTCTCCCTCTTAAAATGGGCAAGGATCGGGAGATAAAATGGGGCATCTCCCGACTAAGTTAGTGAGCCATCAGAACTGGAATAGTCATGGAATGCAGAATGTCACGGGTCGCTCCACCAATGAGGTACTCACGCATGCGGCTGTGACCGTAACCACCCATAACAAGCAGATCTGTTCCATTTTCTGAGACATAGTTGAGAAGCGCATCACCAACAGCGATTGGTGGGTTGTTGATCACATCAACATTGATCTCCAGATCGTGGCGGGCAAGGTACGTTGCAATGTCGGAACCTGGCTCACCTTCGAGAGGCAGACCTTTATTCACGATCACGATTGTAACATGCTCTGCCATTTCCAGAATTGGAAGCGCTGCGTGCACTGCACGTGCTGCTGTTGCGCTGCCATCCCATGCCAAAACAACTTTCTTCGTCTGGAAGTCACCTTTGGAGATGAATGGAACGATCAGTGTTGGCACTCCAGATTCAAACAGCAGACCTTCGATCAGCATTTCGCGCATTGGCTCTGGTGCTTCAGGATTGTCCTGACCAATCACAACCATGTCGCTCAAGCGGCAATGACCCATGATGGATTCAAGGCTGCCGCCAGTGACGATCTCTTCCACACGGGTTTCAGTAGAGATGCCAGCGAGTTCTGCATAGCCTTTGAACTTCTCGGTAGAAGTCTTTGCAGCATCGATGGCCTGATTTTTAGCAACCTGCAAATAATCGGTTGGCATTGGTGCAGCCAGGAAACCTGGTACGATTGGCTCAAATGCCAGCGCAAGCCCCGTTGCATGTGCGCCTGCCTGACGGGCAAATTCAACAGCAACCTTAGATGCTGTTTGATCGCCATTCAGGTCTGTAATGGTGAGAATGTCCTTGATTGCCATAAGCCTTGTCTCCTTGCCCTCTATTTCTTAGCGGTACGGGAGGTTGTCCCTCACCTGAAATATTAGGTCAGCATTGCAATAGCTGCTTTGATCCTTGTCAACCTTAATCATTGGGATAAGGTTTTGAAAAATAATGCAGTTTCACTATTATTATAAGTAAGGGAGAGTAAGGTAGCCCAGTTTCGCCCCAAATAGGTATACTTAAAGTCTTTATACTTTAGGCAAAGAAGAACTGATTGGCTGAATAAAAGCAGAGTTTTTATACACTTGCACCCTGCAAAGATATTTTGAACGAATGAACCTAGGGGCATGTGAATAGTCATTAAATCTTCGAATTACTAAGGTTTATTACTGAGAAAATTGTGATATTTCTATATCTGACGGAATTCAGGGAGGGGCTGAATTTGCGCCTATTGCAAGGACGGCCATTTTATTTTCGGGAGTTTATAAATGAAAAATCTTAAGGTTGCGACCGCTGCACTCGCAGCAACAATGGGCTCTGCGTTTGTGGGCGAAGCTTTGGCTGCAGATGTGACCTGGAATGTCTCGTTGTGGGGCAAACGCCGTGCATTTACTGAGCACGTTGAAAAGCTGTCTGAAGAAGTGGCTGCACGTACCAACGGCAAATTTGAAATCAAGCTGCATTACGGTGGAGCACTGTCCAAATCTCGCGAAAACCTTGATGGCATCTCCATCGGTGCGTTCGAGATGGCACAGTTCTGTGCATCTTACCATGCAGATAAAAACCCGACTCTGACCACGACCGATCTGCCATTCCTCGGCGTGCCCGATCTGGAAACTCAGGTTAAGGTGGATTTTGCGCTCTACAATCACCCTGCAGTTCAAAAAGATCTGGGCCGTTGGAATGCAAAGCTGCTGATGCCATCACCAATGCCTCAGTATAACTTGTTGGGTAAAGGCGATGCACCTGCAAAGCTAGCTGACTTTGAAGGCATGCGTGTGCGTGCTCTTGGCGGCGTTGGTAATGCGATGAAGACCATCGGCGCTGTTCCAACAACTGTGACAGCTTCTGAAGCGTATCAGGCGATTGATTCTGGGACCGTGCAGGCCGTTGCTTTCGCGCCTCACGCTCATCTGTCATTCAAAACGGTTGAAGCTGGCAGCTGGTGGACCAACAACCTGAACCCAGGCACTGTGAGTTGTCCGGTTGTCGTCAGCACAGACGCTTACGACATGCTGGCCCCTGAGTTCCAGAAGGCGCTGGATGAAAGTGTAGGCCCTGCAGTTCAGCACTATCTGGATACCTACGCAAAGGTATACGACAAGTTCTATCCAGCTCTGGAAGCAAATGGTGTAAAGCAAATCTCCTTTACCGAAGAAGAGCTTGAAGGGTTCAAGGCTGTTGCCGGTAAGCCAATCTGGGACAAGTGGGTTGAAGATATGTCTGCAAAGGGTCTCCCAGCAGCAGAACTGCTCACACTTGTACAGAACGCAATTGCAGGTAAGTAATTACCTATCAAAAGGCGCACCCCGTTTGGTGCGCCTTTTTACTCCGATGGCTGCTCATCGGAGTTTTGTTTAAGAGCCTGCTCAAAAGTACTCGCTCAGAGCAGGGCACAACATTTCTCTTAAAATCGGGCTGATAACATGTCCAAATCAAACGGCCCCGCATATCCCAAGTCGGATATGGCCTATCTCCGCTTTAATGGTGTGCTGGGGAAAATCGAAAACCTGTTCAACCTCATTGCTGCGACATCCATTCTCGTCTTGATGTTGTTAGCTGTCGTTCAGGTCGCCGGACGCAACTTGTTCAACCAGCCCGTACCCGGTTTTATTGATATTACAGAGCAAGCCATGGCCGTGTTCGCGTTCATGGGTATCGCTTATTGTCAGCGTGTTGGCGGCCACATCCGCATGGAGTTGGTGATCGGCGTCTTCAAAGGCCGTACTCAGTGGATTGCAGAGTTCCTTGGCGTGCTGGCGATCCTTCTTGTCGTATCCGTGTTGATTTATGGCTCCTTCCTGCACTTTGACCGTGCATGGACTTTCGGGGACAGCACGATGGATATTTCCATCCCAACTTGGCCGTCTAAGTTTGTTGTGCCGCTTGCATTGTCCTTGTTGTGGCTTCGCCTCGTTCTTCAGCTGTTTGGCTACACCCGTCTGATCATCAATCCATCAGCCTCAGTTCTGGATTTGCCGCACGTAATGGATGCTGCTCAGCATGCAAAAGCTGAGATTGAGGAGACATTCCATTCCGCCGAAAACGGAGAAGAGGGGGCTGAAATGAGAACAGCTGCCCATGGAGGTGCATCATGACCCCGTTTGATATCGGTCTCATCATGACCGGGATGCTCTTGCTCCTCGTCATCATTGGGGTTCGTGTTGCTTTCGCGGCAGCGTTTGTCGGCATAATGGGCATGGTCGCAATCTTCTCCATGCGCCTCGGGTTTGAGCGCGGTGTTATGACAGCTGCAAAAATGGCTGGCACGATCCCACATTCCAAATCCGTGACCTATGCGCTTTCTGTTCTGCCAACCTTCATCCTGATTGGTTTCTTGGCCTATTACGCTGGCCTGACAAAACAACTGTTTGAAGCCTCGAAACGCTGGCTGGGCTGGCTTCCGGGTGGTTTGGCAATCGGAACTGTCTTCGCCACAGCAGGCTTTGCAGCGGTGTCCGGCGCATCAACGGCAACCTCTGCCGTGTTCGCCCGTGTGGCGATCCCAGAAATGCTGGAAGCAGGCTACTCCAAACGCCTTTCCGCCGCGGTCGTTGCTGCTGGTGGAACACTGGCCTCGCTTATTCCGCCCAGTGCGATCCTCGTGATCTACGCCATTTTGGTGGAAGAGAGCGTCGGTAAGCTCCTCATGGCAGGTTTCTTACCGGGTGTTGTTTCTGTCTTAATTTACGCAGCCATCATTTACGTCATCGCCTCATGGCAAGGCGGAGCACCCGCAATTGGAGGCTATAGTTGGAAACAGCGCTTTGAATCCGTACCCGGTACATTCCCGATCATCGGCGTGATCCTGATTATCTTCTCCAGCCTCTATTTCGGCTTTGCAACACCAACAGAAGCTGGTGCGTGTGGCGCATTCGTAGTGCTACTGGCAGCATTCTACAAAGGTATGCGTACCAAGCAGCTTTTCCTGGCTCTTCACGAAACGGCGAAGCTGACAGTGATGATCTTCACGCTCATCTGGGGCGTACTCGTCTATGTCCGTTTCCTCGGCTTTGCAGGCCTTCCGGATGCATTCCGTGAGTTCATTGTTGCACTCGATTATCCACCAATGATGATCATTGTTTGCATTCTGCTTGGGTATGCTGTGCTTGGAATGTTCATGGATGCAATCGGTATGCTGGTTCTCACTCTTCCAGTAGTCTTCCCGGCGATCATGGCACTGAATGGTGGTCTCGATGTCAGCGCGGCAGAAAGCACACTCGGTATGTCCGGGGCAGCCTGTGCGATCTGGTTCGGTATCATCGTGGTGAAAATGGCAGAGCTTTGTCTGATTACACCGCCCATTGGCTTGAACTGCTTCGTGGTCTCTGGTGTGCGTCCAGACATCCCGGTTCAGGAAGTCTTTCGCGGTGCAACACCGTTCTTTGTAGCAGATGTGGTGACCGTAGCTGTCTTGGTGGCCTTCCCGGCAATCATCACCTTCTTGCCATCCTTGATGTAAAATGGATGATCAATTGAGATATTGGGAAACCCCGGTCGGTGGACCGGGGTTTTTTATTGCGCCATACTCTGTGGTTTCCAACAAAGAGCATTGCCATGAAAATCAAAAAATTATCCAATCAACATCAAGAGATAGTCTGGTCGTTCTTGATGAAACACGTCTACAGCTCAATGTTCCTGCTCAACAACATCGAACAAACTGGCCTTGAATATACGGGCGAGCTCTATTCGGGAGAGTATTGGGGCGCTTACGATGAAGTCGACGAGTTAAAGGGTGTTTTGGCACAGTTCTGGAACGGTAACTTGATGTCTCAGGCACCCGACTTGAACGCTCTGGAAACTCTCACCACGCACTTCCGTGAAGTTGTTAATCGCCCGGTCGCCGGAATGGTTGGTGATGGTGAGCAAGCCAGTTTTGTGTTGAACAAACTGAACTTTCCCGCAAATGCCTACAATACCAACCGCAGTGAAGGCCTCTATCAACTGGCCTTGGAGGACCTGCAACTCTCTGAGAAAGCAACTAGCGATCAGTTCAGTCTGATCCCAATGTCAGAAGCTGATACGTCATTACTGTTCGATTGGCTAAAAGCGTATGAGCTGGAAGCCTTTGACGGTGAAGCCAGCAAAGAGCATGACAAACACATCACAAACCGCGTAATGGAAATGCAAAAAAGCGGCAATGCATGGGTCTTGCTGGATAGCGAGCAACCTGTTGCGCTGAGCGGGTTTAATGCAACCCTCGCAGAAATCGTGCAAGTCGGCCCTGTCTGGACACCACCAGAACATCGCAACAATGGATATGCCAGAGTCGCCGTTGCACTCACACTGGATCTTGTGAAGCAACAAGGCGTACGGAGATCGGTTCTGTTCACTGATAATCCAGCGGCAGCAAAAGCTTATGAGGCTATCGGCTTCAAGCAAAACGGAAGCTTCCATCTTGCCTTACTTAAGGAGCCTGTTGAATTATCGAATGTCTCCGCCTGATCTGCTTTTATCTCGCTTGGGCCACACATACCCCTTAGTCTCTCGGATAGTGATTTCTTCCGAGGCTCGATAACCTCCAGAAACCCATCTCCTTTGCAAAGCAGCAGCATGGGCCAGTCCACGCAATCGGAGAGATTAAGCACTCCGATCGTAGCAATGCCTGGTGAAGGAGGTGGTAGATGGATGAAGCTTGAACTTAAGTCCAAAATAGAAAAAGCACGGAACAGACTGGTACTCTGGTTCCGTGCAATTCTAAAATAAGCCATCGTGAAAGGGGGCAGTAGCTCCCTTTCTCTTCCTCAATATAGTCCTGATCTCTTAATCACGCAATAATGAGGAAATAGAGAGTATTCCTCCGTAATCACTTCTAAAACAAGCTGCCTTGTGCGTCTGGATCAACCATACTTTTCTTCTTTCTCGGAGAAGGCTTAGCCTGCTTTGCTTTCGTCTGAGCCACGTGTTCCTCTAAGTTCTTTGGAGGAGAAGTTGGCTCCGCGGTAGCCTCCGCGACAGGTTCTGACACCGGCTTTACTGCTCGTGGAGGTGTTGGTGTTACACCACCTCCATCAGCCACAGCTCCAACAGTACCGCCCTTCATCTCTAATTTCAGAGCCTGACCGGCCTGCACAGTCTGAGCGCTGGCCAGTGGTACACCGTTCTCATCACGCACCACAGCGTAACCACGCTCAATCACCCGCTCATAGCTTAGTGAGGCCAAAAGCCCGGCAGAGTTGGAAAGGCGCAGGCGTTGCCGTTGCACCTGGTTGGAAAAAGCTGCAATGGCACGATCTTTCAAAACTTGGAGCCGCTCGCGCCCTTGCGCAACCTGCCGTTCAAGTGTGATGGGACGCAAGCCAGAGGAAACTGCTGTCAGAGAATTCCGGTGGATCTGCGTGTTCGTCTTCAGTCCCTGCTCAAGACGGCCTGCCACCATATCAAACCGCTGGCGTGGAAGAGCAAGAAGATCTCGTGGAGCAGGCAGTGCAGCACTTGCTGCCCGCAGTTCGGTTCGGCGCGTTTGGACCAGGCGCAACAAACCCGTTGAAAGGCGGCGGGACAGATCATCCACCTGAGCGGTCATCTCAGCCTTTACCGGAACTGCAAACTCAGCAGCACCAGTTGGAGTTGGCGCCCGCACATCAGCGGCCAGATCAATCAATGTCCAGTCTGTCTCGTGGCCAACAGCCGAAATCAGTGGGATTTGAGAGTCTGCCGCCGCACGAACCACAGCTTCATCATTAAAGCCCCAGAGGTCTTCAATTGAGCCACCACCACGCGCAACGATCAGAACATCAGGGCGTGGGATCGCTCCGTTGGCCTCAAGTGCGTTAAAACCGCGAATACCAGCAGCAACTTCTGAGCTGCAGCTCTCACCCTGAACGCGAACTGGCCAAACCAAAACATGCAAAGGAAAGCGGTCACTGATGCGGTGCAGGATATCGCGAATAACCGCGCCAGTTGGGGACGTAACAACGCCAATCACACGTGGCATACGTGGTAAGGCAACCTTGCGCTCTTCTGCAAATAAACCTTCTGCAGCCAGTTTGCGCTTGCGCTCTTCCAATAGAGCCATCAACGCTCCAGCGCCAGCTGGCTCAAGGCTATCAATCACCATCTGGTACTTGGATTGCCCGGGAAAAGTGGTGATTTTACCCGTTGCAATGACTTCAAGACCTTGCTCTGGCTGCACCTTGAGCCGTGAAGCATTGCCACGCCAGATAATGCCGGAAAGCACGGACTTGTCGTCTTTTACATCCAGATAGATATGCCCTGAAGCTGGTTTGCTCACACGACCCAACTCGCCCCGCACACGGATATAACCAAACTTGTCCTCAAGCTCGCGTTTGATATCACCGGAAATCTCGGAGACGGTATATTCAGCAATGTTGGAGCGTTCAGACAATGTCAGACTTCTTTCATATGCGGCAAAAAGTAAACCATTCTCTCTTAGTGTAGCCCGCGACAATTGCAAAGGGGAACCGTGAGAAGCGCTTCCACCTGTTGAGACATTGAGTTCTCACCAGCAAATCTTTAAGCGCAAAGTGGTATCTGCCGTGTGCTTGGCATATGGTGCCCCCATGTCCCGCTATGAGTTTCGCATGCAACGTTTATTTGTCGATCAAAATCTCCGTGCAGGCCTTCAATTGGAGGCAGACCGCGCACAGGCCAACTACCTTCTGAATGTCCTTCGCATGAAGGAGGGAGGCGACGTGCTCGTCTTCAACGGCAAGCATGGAGAGTGGCGGGCCCAGATACTGCCGACGGGGCGTAAGTCCTGTCAGCTGATTGTGACTGAGCAGCTGCGTGAGCAGACACCGATGCCAGACTTGGACTATCTGTTTGCACCGCTGAAACTGGCGCGTCTGGATTACATGGTTCAAAAGGCCGTGGAGATGGGAGCTGGGCGCTTACGCCCGGTGCTCACCCAGTTCACCCAAAACCCAAAGGTGAAGCTGGAGCGCATGGAATCCAATGCGCTTGAAGCCTGCGAACAGTGCGGCGTGCTTTCAATCCCCTCCGTAATGGAGCCACAACAACTTAAGAAACTTCTTTCTATGTGGGGGCAAGAAGAAGGCGATCGTCAGATTATCTTCTGTGACGAAGGCCATGGGACGCACAATCCGTTGGAGGCACTGAAAGATGTTCCTAAAGGACCTCTGGCCGTATTAATCGGCCCGGAAGGCGGTTTCTCTGAGGAAGAGCGTGCGCTTTTGCATAGCAAACCATTTGTACATGCTATCCCGCTTGGCCCACGGATTTTGAGAGCAGACACAGCTGCCGTCGCGGCTTTGGCCGTTGTTCAGGCAAAATTGGGAGATTGGTTCTAAGGTACCTCCGAATGGAGGCCTGAATGGACCTGAACAACAAGACTGCTGACGCTGAAAAGCAGCCCCAAAAAGAGAGCTCAAAAAAGAAAGACAGCAAAAGATGGCGCCTGTCCATCTCCACTGTCTTCAGCATTGGTGCGGCGATGCTGCTGGCCTTAATTGGCGGTTCCATGCTGCTTTATGTATCTGATGCCACAAACCGTCAGACAACCGTCATTATGCGCGAAACCGGGGCTCTCATTGTCGAACGTGGTCTGGAGGTTGTTGAAGATTTCTTCCGCAATGAAGAACGGATGGGGCTGTTGGCGGCCGAAGTCCTGTCAGATCCACTAATCTACAACGCGCCTGTAGCTTTACGTGAGCAGTTGATTTCCATCCTATCACGCCAGACCAATATTAAGCGGATTTCCTACACTTTCCCGACTGGACGACGGATCTCGGTTCAGTTAGATCACGCGAGCCAGCCGGTTCAGCAGATGGTGGTCATGCCTCCTAATGAACAGGATATGGAAGTCGGCAATCATCGCTGGGCTCCTCCGTATTATGATGAGGGCATAGGTGAAACGTTTATGCAGTTTGCCGTCTACATTAGAAATCCAGTCGACAATACAATCTCTAAACTCACGTTGGATTATCCAATATCTCTACTCGGTCAACTGATGGCTCGCATCAAATGGCGGGCTTCTCAGATTCCGTTTATCCTTTATGGACGAGATCAGGTTCTGGCGAGCTCTGAGCAAGCGTTTCTGAGCTTCAAGCCGAGTAAGGCAAAGCCGATCCCATTAATCTCAGATCTGCAGGACACACCTCTGAGCAATATCTGGTCCGAAAATGCCAATCGCAGGTCTCTCAACACCAATTATAAAGCCCACATCGACACAACTACCCATGGCACCTATCTGTATCTTTATGACGATTTGAGAAACGGAAATCGCTTCCCCATCATCATCGGTAGCTATGTATTAGCCTCTGAGTTCAGTGTTCCCTTCGAGAATCTGCACAAAATCTTTGTTGCTGCCACGGCTTTTCTGGCTGTCGGTGTGCTTCTTATGTTTTTGATTGGCCGAAGACTTGCAGGACCGTTTGTGGCTCTCGGAACCCAAGCAAATGCTATCCGTAAACTCAATATGGAAGGGTTGAGTGCGCTGCCTAGGTCGCGACTTAAAGAGGTAGATCAAGCCAACCAGGCCTTCAACTCAGCAGGCGTGGCTCTGAGCGCATTCTCCAGATATGTGCCTAAGGACCTTGTCAGAGTGCTGCTGGAGCGAGAATTTGAAGGTCTCAACAGCACGGAGCTTCGTGAGATGACAATCTTGTTCTCTGATATCGCTGGGTTCACTGGTGTTGCCTCTAAGCTGACAGCAGAAGAGACCACGTCCTTACTCAACACACACTTCCAGGAGCTTGCCGATTGCATAAGCCACACTCATGGAACTATCGACAAATACATTGGTGATGGTTGTATGGCGTTTTGGGGAGCTCCGGAAACCATGGAAAACCACGCGCAAGCAGCTATCGATGCGGTACATCTCATTGCGCAAAGGCTGGAGACAGAGCTCAAAAACGAGGAGGGCGCGACTGAAAAGCCACGCTTGCGTATAGGAGTTCACACAGGAACAGTCGTTGTCGGCAACATCGGTGCCATTGAACGGATGAACTATACTGTCGTTGGAGATGCAGTGAATGTGGCTGCACGTCTACAGGAGCTTGGCAAAACGGTGGATCCTGATGCCCGAGTGATTGCCCTTGCCAGCAACGCGACGGTGGACCATCTCAGGGATAAATCTCATACGAAACATTTGGGAGATTATCAGTTGCGTGGCCGTGAGGAGGCCGTTGATGTCTACCGGATTGTTTAGAGCGGGCATCACTATTGAACCCAATTCAATCAAATTTCGTCTCTTAGACATAATATTTGCAGAATACTACATCCAAAATTAGGGAACTGACGTTACGTCTGATGAGTGATTAAATAGCCGTGAGAAGCTTACGAGGGGAAAACCTCATGTTACGACATCCCAATAACAATATGTTTTCCCTTATGGAAATGCTCAGCCAAAACTATGCAAAAGCCTATAAGGACTACTGTGAGACTAGCCACGGTTTTATGCCCTTCATGCAGAAAGAGGAAACGCCCTCTGGAAAGTCGGGTGCAAAATCTACAGATGTTCCTGAGTTTCCATACATGAATTGGGCTGATCCGTCTAAATGGCAAGGGATGACCGGATTGCCACAGCAGGCTATGCTCTCTCAAGTCATGAGCATGTTCAGTGGCGATAAAAATATCAGTGCAGCCATGCAACGCCACCTCAGTCGCAAAGATGCCATGAATGTTGAAAGCTGGATGGAGCTAATGCCCATTTTACTGATGCTTTCCTATGGCAACATGATGAAGAATTATCTGGCAGGGCCTCAGCGCACTATGATGGAGGCCTACTTGCAAGGCTTTGCAAAAGGATGTCCAGAGTTACATCAGGACACGGATGCTGCGCGTAATCCAATCTTGGATGCGCGGGAAGCTTTCTGGTCGCAGATGATGCCATTAGAAAATCCGATGCTTGAATTCTGGACAAATGCTCTGCAGGGTACAAGCTCAGCTTCTGATGAGCACAATGAGTCACCAAAAGAATCTACAACGCAAAACACACGAGCCAAGAAGCCATCGTCTCCGGGGAACGGATCAGGCCGTAAGGCGCATCAATCCACTGCGAAGGAATCGGGTGTGCCATCCTTGTCTGGAGGTTTGGCAGCAATGCAACAAGCTCAGGGCGAGGCTTGGCAGCAATATTGCGACGTTTTTTGGCCAACTCGATCTCGTAGGTAACAATATTTCACATATACCTGAGGATAACTTTTTGTGATGAAGATCACTAATTGAGGAAGTTGTTTACTGCAATTTCCTCCGTTTCCGTTCAGACCGAGAGTTCAGAACTAGCCTGATCGTCCAAGCTAATACAAACCGGCATGAATTAATCTAGCATAACTCTCTATCTTAGAGAGAATTACTAGGTGTTTTTTATATCGTAACTCCAAGTCGATTGATCTCTTTCGGGTTTTATTTTGACTATTGGATTCTTTCGAGAGTCTAACCCAGAATAAGAACAATTTTGATTATATTAATTATTGTGATGAATCGACTTAAGCTCCCTAAAAGAGGGAAAAGACTGCGATAATAAAGTATTATATTCCAACTCTCGGTTTTCTTTCCACCAGTTTGCTGTATATTCATATCAAATTGTTATGGATTGGGGACATGACAGCACTATTAGACTTAGATTCTCTGCGAACTCTGGTAATGATTGCGGATACTGGGAGCTTCACAAGAGCAGCAGAAGAACTTGATAAAACGCAATCAGCGATTTCCATGCAAATGCGTCGCATGGAAGATAAGCTTGAGCGCACGGTCTTCCGGAGAGAAGGGCGGCACTCGAAACTGACAGAGGATGGCGAGCTACTGTTGCGCCATGCCCGTCAGATGCTGCGTTTGAATGACGAGACATTAGCTATGTTCTCGGAGCGCGAAGTGACCGGTAAGGTTCGTCTTGGTCTTGCGGAAGGCATTGACGAAACCAGAACCGCAAAGATTATCTTCGAGTTCTCTAAGAACAATCCAAAAGCTGAAGCATCCATCGTCTGCGCACCGGCAGCAGATCTTCGTAAGGCTTTGGGAGAAGGCAAACTGGATCTTGCCATCATCGGCAGCCTCGCAGATGAAGCCGAAGCTGGTGAGGGGAGTGTTCTTTCCAGCGAGCGTCTCGTTTGGGCAGCTGGCAGCAATTTCAAACTTGCCAGTGAAAGAGAATTGCCATTGGCTGTTGGTCTGGAACAATGCCGCATTCGAAAAGCTGCTGTTGAAGCGCTTGAGGATGATGAACGCGCATTCCGTATCCAATACAGTTCAAGCAATCCAGGTCTTGTTGAAATGACAGCAGCAAGCGGTATGGCGATCACAATTCAGCCGCGCTCATCTCTTGTTGCATCTGACGCTGGGCTGCTGGAACTGGAAGGCCTGCCGCAGTTACCAAACTACGTGGTCAAGCTGGTTCGCGGTAAGGAAAGCCATTTCAAAGCAGCAAACGCTTTGAGTGATTATCTGGCGAAGTCCTTTGAGAAAACAGCAGCCTCTGCCTGAGTGGCTTGCAAAGAATAAGTCCGAGTTATCGGAAAAGAAAAAGGGCCTGCGCAATGCAGGCCCTTTTCATATGTGGGTGATGAATTTTTGGCGGTTCAATTAGGGGTAGAGCCGCCAATTGAGGCTCCCACAAAAATTATGCGCGCTGGCGGCGCTTTTCCATTTCGGCGCAGCGGCGTTCGCTGGCGCGAATACGTAGATGCCAGCTTGGGTCTTTGCCATCGCCAGCAGAAAGCGCGCTGAAAACGTCATCACGAGTAATGCCGATGTCGTCCAGCATACGGTCTTCCAAGCGTGCAAGCTCAACCATTGCGCGACGATCCTGATAGTGTTTCCAGAGCTTTAGAGGCAAAGCTGTCAGCAGGTGCAACGTGTGAGCCAGCGTCAGTGGTTCAAAGGTGCCTGCATTAGCGCGATTTGGGTTGCGATATTCAGAAGGGGTAGGGAATGCAAGCGTCATGGTATCACTCTCCCGTTTGGATAGGCTGCTCTGGCCATCCATTGGAACTGGTATAGGGGGTTAAAAAAAGAGGGAACGGTGTCGTTCGATGCGTCAAATATCACCGAAAAGTTGTAGACAAACAAGAGAATGTTTTCGATTGAAATCCATTCAAGATCGTGATTGATTGATCATCGTTAAATGGGAGGGAGCCCATGCCTTATTCGATCGATGTTGATCAATTGAGAACATTTCTGGCCGTCGCAGAATTGGGAAGTTTTACCAAGGCTGGCGATGCCGTACATAAAACTCAGTCCGCTGTTTCCATGCAAATGAAGAAGCTTGAGGAACGTATCGGACAACCAATATTTGTGAAAGACGGACGTAACTCTAGGATAACAGAGCACGGAAGACGTCTTGTCGAATATGCGCGGCGCATGGTTGCTTTAAATGATGAAACGCTCTCTGCGTTTCATGAACCTGAGATCGCCGGACGAATCCGGTTAGGTTTACCAGATGACTACGCAGAACGACTGTTGCCACAAGTACTTGCGGCATTTAATCGGCTGAACCCTTGCATCAATTTGGATGTGGAATGTTCCAGCTCTAACGAAATTGGGCGACGAATCCAAAAGGGTGATCTGGACGTGGGAATTGTCACCAGCGGTGACTGTACCAGTGTACCAGGACAGATTGTGCGCCGTGAGCCTCTTCAATGGATTGGCTCTCGTGAGCATATCGTTCATGACCAGCGCCCATTGCGCCTTGCGGTTGGTCCAACAACTTGTTCATGGAGACAAGCTGGCGTTGCTGCGCTTGATCATCTGAACGTTCAGCATCAGGTGGTTTATACCAGCGCCAGTGCCGCAGCTCTTGCTGGTGCTGTGAATGCCGGACTGGCCATCGCGATCCTGCCAGCCAGTGCGTTGCGTCAGGGACAGCGTATTCTTGGAGAAAAAGAAGGCCTGCCGCCACTGCCACCTTGCGATATCACCATCATCAGATCTCAAATGGCAATTGAGCCGGTGCATGATGCGCTTTGCCATCACATCGTAGCGTCCATTGGCAACGTCACGATGGAGTATAACGGAATGGAAACAGAAGCCGCTGAATAAGCGACTTCTCTGCTAAAGTGCTTTTTAAAGTCCGGTGGTTCAAAACCCCGGGCTTATTTTTTGGCAGAGCGGCTGAGCACGATCCAGTTCCCACCCAGCGCAAACATCAGGCCAAGAATGGATGTTGCAGTCCAGGTGTAACCTTCCATCACGGTGGAAACGCCAAGCGCCACAATCGGAAACATCACTGTCGCATAGCCTGCACGCGCAGAGCCGATCCGCCCCAGCAGTGTCAGATAAGCACCAAAGGCAACGATGGAGCCGATGGCCACCATATAAAGGAAGCTCCAGATAAACTCCGGCGTAAACGGAACCTCAAAGCTGGCACCTTGTAGCAGGCCGTTCACACCAAGAAGAACAGTGCCGTACACCATCCCCCATGCACTAGCTGAGATAACCGAGATCTTTTTGGCAGTCGCACGTGCAGAGACAATGTTGCCAAAACAGAAGCTCAAAGTTCCCAGAGCACACAGACCAAGCCCGCCCAACGCCGCGATATTCCAGGTACTGCCTGCAATCTCTTGATAAAACATCAGACAGATGCCGGAGAAACCAAGAACAGCCCCAACCACAAGCGCACGGCTTACCTTCTGTTTGAACAGAACGAAGCCAAGTACGATGTTGAACACGGATGCAAGCGAAAACACCACCGAAAGCAAACCTGATGGCAGCTCTCGTGAGCCGTGATAAAACAAAAGGAAGTTGGTTGAAAACAGCAGCAGGCCAAGCCCCGCAAAGCTCAGATGAGCCCGCAGCGGAAAGGCCATCTTATGACCGCCAAAAATGGCCCAGCCCCACATTAAGATTGTCGCAAACAGAAACCGCCAGAAAAGTGCAATCTCAGGGGTAATGACCGCCTGCAACTTCAAGGCGTACCAGCTGAAGCCCCACGCAAATACGGTTGTGCCATAAAGGGCGAGATCGAACATACTAAGTGCTTGAGGCTTTTGAGAAATAGCAATGCCTGCATCAACGTCGCTAGCACTTGTCATGAAATATTCCTGCCAATTCAAAGTGTTCCAAGCAACTTCCTGCATGAAATCGCGAGATGAAACAAATGAATAAACGTCATCTATTCATTTGAAAAGCGAATGATTTAGAGGTCTATAGGTCAGTATTAGAGATTAAAGATGCCCCATTTCGGGCTGTAGCCATCTCTCAGGATCGCAATGATCTGCGGCGGCGTAATAAGAGTAACGTCCTCAGGCAACTTTCGGTCAGCCGCCGTATATCCCTCAAAGCTCCAGCTCCACCATTTACGGTTCCTCAGAGCATAAAACCTGTCGCCACAATGAACCACAGTACCCTCTGGCCAGTCCTCGTGCGGATTGATCTGCGGAAGGGAAACAGGCGATTTCTTGTGCCCGCACCGTTGGGAATGCAAAACCAGATCCATTTCGTCAGAGCTTGGGGGCACCTCTAATCCTTCGCAGCATTTCCAATGCTCAGCAAAGCGACGTGCATCCTCCTTGCGGCAAAAGAAACAAGGCCGATGGCCTGCGGCTAGCGCAGTCACCTCGTCAAAGAAGAAGAGTTCCGTATAAAACTTGCCCCAGACATCGCGGTGCCAGTCTTTATAGGTCGTAGAGCAACACAGCCACCTGCGAGAGGCATGCGTTCGGCCAGTCAGCTTCTGCGTTTCTGGATCATGAATACGGCCACCACGATTGCCCATGAACATGCCACGGGCAGGGACAGCACACAGCTCACCATTGGGAGCAACACGGTTTTGCAAAGGCATAACAACAAGCTCATGTAAATAGAGAGCAGCTTTTGGCACACGAAAGAGCACAGCGCTGCAATAGGGAAAGATGACTGGAGCTAGGTTATCTGCTCAGTAGGAAGATGCCAAGAGCGGGGATCAAAAAGAAAATGCCGACCACATAGCTCGCGGCCACCACAAACCGACGTGCACCCAAGTCACCAACAAACTCAGCAAGGCGTACTGGCAGATAACGCGTGAATGGCAAACTGTAGATCAACACAACACCCAGTACGTTATAGACCAGATGAACAATCGCGATCTCAAACGCCAACTCACGCTGACCAGTCACAGCAAATGCAGCCAGAATTGCTGTTAAACAAGTGCCAATATTTGCGCCAAGTGTGAACGGATAAACCTGCTTTGTTGTCAGAACGCCAGAACCCGCCAGCGGAACAATAAGGCTGGTTGTTGCTGAAGAAGACTGCAGCAGCAAGGTCGCAATCAGTCCTGTAAAAATGCCGGAGGATGGAGCGACAGACGTCATCGTCTCAGCCAGACGACGTGCATGTCCGGCAAGCAACAGCTTGAGCAGCTGGCTCACAAACGTGATGCTGATAACAATCATCACAAAACCAATTGCCGCAATCACGAGGCCATTCCACGGTTGCGCCAGCCCATAGGCTAACTCACGGATTTCTCCAATGACGGGTTCAGTTAAGTAATTGACGAAGTTGAAGTTTGCGGTGATCAGATTGTCGGCAGGATCGAGCGCCGTAAAGAAATCACCAACAGCCATAGCGATCTTCTGCAAAAAGCCAAAGGCCAACTCCAGCGGTAGAAAGATCAGCAGGCAAATCAGGTTGAACGCATCGTGAACCGTTGCCGCACTAAAGGCGCGCCGGAAATCTGCACGGTCCCGCGCATAACCAAGGCTTACGAATGTGTTTGTGAGTGTCGTTCCAAAGTTGGCCCCAATCACAATAGGAATGGCAATGGAGATTGGCATTCCTGCCGCAACCAAGCCAACCACAATGGACGTGGTGACAGAAGAACTCTGCACTAAAGATGTGGTTAGAACGCCAACCAGCACGCCTGCAATTGGATTGGTAGCATAGGAAAAAATCTGCTCGGCTGTCTGATGACCAATAGCAACAAAGCCCGCTTCAATGAGGCCAACAGCACAAAGAAGAAAATAGATCAGGAATCCGACAGAGATCCAGTTGAGCAAACTTATGCCCAGTGGCATGTGGTGCTCATCCTCAAGATAGGGCTCGTCGTTGTTCAGGGGATCTTTTTGCACCGACATATCCGTCTATAAAAGTTCACCACGACATTTAGCCGTATCTTCTCACACCAGTAGCACAACCTAGGAAATCACCAAGGCTTTCGTTGACCGCCTCTGCATTTGCAGGGTAAATACTCAAGCTAACTACGGTATTTTACAGGTCAATCACCTGCATCCTATTGCTCACTGATCGGCTAACTGTCAACATCTGCCGGGTGTGATTCTGCCAGATTTTTCTACGTGGTGGCCAAATTTTCCTTGGAGGGGACATACCCGATGATGAAGAAATTTAAACTAGCATTAGCAACTCTTGCTCTTTCTGTCGGTTTCGGAGCAGCAGCTTCCGCAACGGATCTGCCAGATCTGAAGGGCCGCACCATTGTTGCAGTAACCGAAAATGCATACACACCTTTGAACTTTGCAGACCCCAAGACCGGTGAAGGCATCGGTTGGGAATATGACGCGTTCAATGAAATTGCGAAACGCCTCAACATGAAGGTCGACTGGCGCCTGGCCTCATGGGACAGCATGATTGAAGCTGTTCGTCAGGGCCAGTTTGATGTGGGCATGGATGGTATCACCATAAACGAAGAGCGTGAAAAGCAGATCGACTTCACCGATCCTTACATGACCTCCGAGATGTTCATGCTGGTGCGGGCGAATGAAGACCGCTTCGACAACTCAAAAGCTTTTGCTGACGATCCAGGCTTGTTGGTTGGCGCGCAGCCAGGCACCACAAACTTCTACACCGCTGTTTATGCTGTGTTGGATGGCGATGAAAACAACAAGCGCATCCAACTGTTCGAAACCTTTGGTGCTTCTGTTCAGGCATTGCGTGCTGATGATGTCGACATGGTGCTGATGGATGCAACTGCAGCAGCAGGCTACATGGGTGCATCACCAGACAGTTTTAAAGTGGTTGGTGGTCCAATCGGCTCTGAAGATTTCGGCTTCATTCTGACACCGGGTTCTGATCTGCGCGAGCCGATCAACGCAGCACTCAACTCCATGCGCGAAGACGGCACCATGGATGCCCTGAACCAAAAATGGTTCTTCGACTATAAGTCCAAGAACTAACAATAACCTGGTTGATTTTGGCGGGTACTTGCGACCCGCCATTTTGTGTCTGGGTATTGCAGAAGCGTCGAAACCGATTTTCACACGCAAATACACCCAGCAATCTGCTTCTGGTATGACTACGGATTTCCGCCTCTCTTCAGGAAATTCAAACGAGATTTAAAGGAAACGCGATGGGCATGCGTTCTGCCACAAGATCCCGGTTGAACAAGCTTCCATGGTGGTTGCTCGCATCATTTGTTCTCGCAGTTTTCTTTCTCTGGCTCATCGCCGCCAACGGTGATTATCGCCAGATCTTTGAGACCCTTCTCAGAGGTGTCGGCATCACGCTGTTTGTCACCTTTGTCTCGTTCATCATCGCCAGCATCGTAGGACTCGTCATCGCATTAGGGCGAGGGTCTAAACATCGCGCTATCCGTGAGTTGTGTTCGTTCTATACCGAGATTATGCGCGGCGTACCAATGCTGGTGCTGCTCTTCTACATTGCCTTTGTCGGTGCCCCACAAATGGTTGCAGCTTACAACTGGCTCATGGGGCCGCTGATTGAATGGGAGATCGTCGACAAGCTGCGGGTGCGCGACCTTTCCATGCTGTGGCGTGCGATCATTGCACTGTCCATCGGCTACTCTGCCTTCATTGCTGAGATTTTTCGCGCAGGTATTGAGAGCGTGGATGACGGCCAGTTGGAAGCAGGTCGGGCACTTGGCCTTTCCAGATGGCACACGTTCCGCTTCATCATCTGGCCGCAAGCACTCAAGAACATCCTGCCGCCACTTGGAAATGACTTCATCGCACTCATAAAGGAAAGTGCGCTGGTCTCCGTGCTTGGTGTGCAAGACATCACTCAGCTTGGCAAAATCTATTCTGCCTCCACATTTCAGTTCTTTGAAACTTACAATGTGGTTGCGTATCTCTACCTCATCATGACAGTCTCGCTGTCTCTGGTCGTTCGCGGTTTGGAACAACGCATGAAGCGAGCCTTTGAAAACGAAGCTTAGAGCCTGTCCCTAAAAAGCCCACAGAGGTTTTAGGTCGGGTTTCTACCAAACAATGATAAATGCAGCATGCCCAATAAAGAAGGCACAGCTGCTTATGACAGGAAGTTGGAATGACCGTTCTCGTTATTGAAAACTGCGAAAACGTAACGCTTGGCCTGCTGGGACAGGCACTGGATGAAGCGAAAATGCCGATCGATCTGCGTGTCATGGCAGAAAGTGATCCTCTGCCATCAGACATCTCCAAGTTCAGCGGGCTGGTTGTTCTGGGCGGTTTGCAACATGCCAGAGCAGATGAGGAGTTCCCATTCCTGAAAGGCGTTTGCGACACGATCCTTGCATTTCACGAAGCTGATAAGCCGGTGATGGGCATCTGCCTCGGAAGTCAGTTGATCGCACGCACATTCGGCGGCGAGAATATTTTGGGCAATCCGGTGGAAGCTGGCTGGCTACCACTGCAAGTCTCAGAGCAAGGCAAACAAGATCCGGTCATCTCCGCCTTCGAGGAAGACGACCACATCTTCATTCTGCACACGGATACTTATACTCTGCCAAAAGACGCCGTACATCTGGCATCCAGCGAGATGACACCCAACCAGGCCTTCAAAATGGGCCGCGCTACATACGCCATCCAGTTCCATTTTGAGTGTTCTGTCGATCAGGTGAACCATTGGAACGGCTGCTTCCATGGCCCAATCAATGAACTGGTGCCGCACTGGAACGAAATTCTGGAAGAGCAAGGACCAAAATTCGGCCCAAGAGCCGACGCGTTGGGACTGGAAATCTCCCGCCGCTGGATTGCTCTGCTGTAAGAAAGGCGAGTAGCAAGAAATGTGCTTATGCCTCAGTAAGCTCAATTAGAAAACAATGACAGGAAAGCCCCCGCAGAAAACTGCGAGGGTTTGAAGCCTTCGATTATTCAGCAGGCCATTTCATCTCGCCCATCACCACCTTGGCTCCAAGAGCAAGGTCACTGGTTCTGCGTTCTTCCAGTGCTGGAAACTCTGTCTTCATGAGCGTCACCAGTTCATCAGAGTTTTTTGCAAGAGCGGCATTTTTCTCAACCGCAGCCACATAGGCCTTGGTAAAGGCGATAGAACCCACCGTCTGGCTGTTGGTGTTACCAAGAAAATGCCCAGGGATCACACGTTTCGGGTTCAGAACAAGAAGATCATCAAGACTCTTCTGCCAATCCTTACGCTTCTCTGAAGTCGGATTATCAGCCTGCCATATATGAGAGTTGTCATAGACCAGCACACCGCCAACCACAGTACGCTCTGAAGGAACCCAAAGACTGGTGTGGGACGGGTCGTGTCCATCAAGACCAACAATCTCAACTGGAGTTCCATCCACCTCAAAGCTGTTGCCATCAATGACCTCAGGAACGATCAACTCCTGTGGTGCATCATCTTTCAGGATCGGTCCCCAATAAGCAAACTTGCCCTCAATGGTGGCTTTGATCTTCTCTACCGTCGGCTGCGTGGCAACGATCTTCGCATCAGGAAAGGCCGCATGAAGCGCATCCAGACCGAAATAGTAATCAGGATCACCATGACTGATGTAAATTGATGTCAGCGTCTTGCCACTTTCCTTAATGATTGAAATTAAGTTCCGGGCATCGCGGCGCTGAAACTGCGCATCCACCAAAACAGCTTCCTTTGGGCCTTCAATCAACACTGAGGTAACTGGGAACAAACCCTCATCACCCGGATTGTAGACCTCAAAGGTGAGGGCAGCAGTATCCTGAGCATAGGTTGCAACAGGCGTAAGAGTAGCGGTTGCTGCAAGGCTTGCAGCAAGAGCAAAAGGTTTAATCATTTGTTTTCCTTGGGGTTAAAGAGCAGGAAAGCCCTGCTGAATGCTGTGGGAGAAGTTGTTCAAAGCTTCTGTTAGTTGCCCGTAAGAGCCGTAAAGCAGATCAGAGGGCAGCAGCACGCGCTCACCGAACATGTCTGCAACAAGTGTTGGCACACCACGTGCACCCATCTGGTTTAAAACCACCTGTCCATAAGCAACGCGCTGTGAAGTCTCCGCCTCAACAGACGTCATATGGTCTTGAAGCAGAGTGGCAGCATCTACAAAACCTGCACCGGAAAGCAGATCCAGCAGGATGGAAAGGTCGGTGATGTCTTTGCCTTCCACATACCGGGCATCTTGGATGAGCTTCAGCGCCTCTGGCCCTCTCGCTGGTTCCACGATTGAGCATGCTGTCATGGCAAGTGTCGCAAATGTTGAGTCTAGCGTTTGTCTCTCACCATTTAGAATCTGGCTTTGATAGGCCCGGCTAAATGTCTGCCCTGTCAGCCTCGCAATCTTCTGGTCACTGGCCCACGCATAAGATGCAAAAGAATGGTCCAGAGGGCGAGCTCCAGCACCGCTAAACAAGCCTGCTGGTAACATCTCAACCTCGTAGTCCTTCGCCAAGTCCGCCAGTCTGGGAGTTGTGCCGTAACACCACCCACATAGCGGATCGTAGATGTAGAGGAATGAGTGCGTCATAAGTTTCTCCTTGTTGCAGGGGAACCTAGGACAACTTGACTATCTGTAAAATATAGATAATTTCGACATACTGTCTGCAAAATAAAGACAATTATATGAGCCTCTACAATCTCAATCGCCTCCGCCATTTTGTTGAAGTCGTCGAAAGTGGTTCCTTCACCGCAGCAGCGAAAAAGCTCGGCCTGGGAAAAGCCATCGTCAGTCACCAAGTCGCAAAACTGGAAGAAGAGCTCGGCGCAGCCCTACTGGTGCGTACAACACGCTCTCTTCAAGTGACAGAAGCAGGGCAGCGGTTTTATGAAAACGCCGCAGAAATTCTCGATCAGGCAGAACGAGCGGTGCAGGGACTCCAGCATGAACAAGAGGTTCCCAGCGGTTTGCTCACAGTGACAGCACCAGAAGATTATGGCCAGTGCGTCGTCGCCAAAGCGCTCATGCGATTGAGGGTAAAATATCCAAAAATCAGGGTCAATGCGGTCTTCACGGATGAAAAGTTGGACCAGCTTAAAGAGAAAATAGATGTCTCCATCCGCGTTGGTTGGTTGGAAGACAGCTCTGCTATCGCAAGGAAAATAGGCAGTTTCCAGCAGTTTACTGTGGCCTCACCGCAATATGTTGAAGCGATGGGACCGGTCTCAACACCAACCGATCTGCAAGATAAAGACTGGATCTACCACTGCAAGCTGCCTGCGGGAATATCGTGGCAATCAGCTGAAGGGGAGGAGGTGCAATTTGTACTCCAAAATCCGCCGATCACAGTCTGGAACACACTGACTTCGCATGCATGCGCCCTCAGTCACGGCGGTCTGTGTCTCCTCCCGTCCTTTCAGGTCCGCGAAGATCTGGCATCAGGTCGCTTACAACGGGTTTTGCCAGACTGGCACCATAAGGAAGGCGGAATTTACGCGCTCTTCCCAAACAGCCGCTTTCGTCCAGCTAAGACCAGGGTGTTTGTAGAAGAGCTGATAAAGACGCACAAAGAGGCTCGCGATGTATTTTGAGAAGGTCGCTGACGCTATACCCAAGTCTTCTGGTGCAGCTGGCACATCCGGTTGATCAACCATTTACAGGCAGGGGCTTGCGCCTGCTGTTTGCCCCAGACAAGAGAGACCTTGTTGAGAATAGCATTCTGCTGAAAATCATAGGAAAGCTCTTTCAGCGCACCAGCCTTCACCTCATCATCCACCATCTGCGCAGGCAACTCCGCCCAGCCCACACCGCCATGCACCATGGTGTGTGCCACGCGCGGATTATCTGTAATCAGCAGATGCGGCCCTTTCTGACGTGAAAACTCAGGTGAGTTTCGGTCAGTCTCTGTCCCAGAAATAATCTGTCTGTATCCGCGCAAGTCCACCAACCGGACTTCCTTCAGTTCGGCGAGAGAATGGTCCTTGTGACAAACCGCAATCCGGCGCTCAAATCCAAGCCCACGGAAGTGGTAGCCTTCCTTGTAGGGGTGCCGCTCGATAATAATCCCCAGTTGAGCGCTCTCTTCCGTCAGCCTGGAAAATACATCACCAAAAGAGGTGGTTTGGACATGCAGCTCTACCTTCGGAAACTGCTTGTCGAAATCATGGAAAACCTGATTAATCTCAGAAACATAGGTCCCATACTCAAACACCACTTTGAGGCTGCCTTCAGCCCCTTCACAAAGGGCACCAGCCTTCACAAGCAAGTCCTGCCTGCTCTGCAAAATGGATCTTGCATAATCCAGTAAGGAAACACCCGAGACAGTCAGCTCTGCACGGTAACTGCTGCGATCAAAAAGATCGGAGCCAAGATCAATCTCCAGATTGGAAATCGCAGCACTTACAGCGGATTGAGCCTTACCCAACCGTCGTGCAGCAGCAGAAAAAGACCCTAACTCTGCGGCAGTCACAAACGCTTCCAACTGGTCAACACTGGGCATCCAACCTCAACACGATCTGAAATTCTGATGGAGTTCAACTTTACTGCATAGGTCAAACTGATCTTTATGTCACCCAAATTTGCAAACTGAGAGGAATGACCATGCGAAAAATAATCGGGCTGGCAACCGCAACAATGATTGGCTCACTCATGACGTCAGGGCTCGCCATGGCAGACACAATGCCGTGCGAAACCAAACTGCCAATTGACATCCCCTCCAATTGCGATGCCATCAAGGTTATTAAACCAATCGAAAAACTGGAGAACTTTCGCCCACTAACCACGCCGAAAAATGGCCCGGCTTTAAAGCCGCAAACAGTCTTCCGCTCTGACCAACTGGACAACCTGACAAAAGCTGATCAGGAAAAACTCAGTGCATTGGGCATTGAGACCATTGTGGATTTGCGTGCTCCGGATGAGTTGGAAAAACACCCCAACAAACATATTTCGACAGTAGACTTCAACATCAATCTGCCAATTGGCTCAGACCCGGCAGACGTAAAAAAAATCATGCCTTTAGATGTAGCCTCGCAAATTGGCCCTTTATGGTTCAGCGGTAAGTTTGATGAGATTGACCAACTGCTGAAAGACCATAATGTAGACCTCTACAACACCCGGATTGATCGCTATAAGGACTTCGCCCGTAAGTTTACACCGCAGATCTCCCGCTTCATGCATGTGTTGTTGGAAGAACAGAACTACCCATTGGTGTTCCACTGCGCAGGCGGCAAGGACCGCACCGGTTATGTGGCAGCTGTACTGATGTTGTCTCTGGGCTTTTCTGAGGAAGACGTCATGCGCGACTACCTCACCACCAATCTCTACACTTATGATGAACTGAGCAAGTTAGTCGCAGACGGCCCGCATTCTCTCCGTCCGGCTTTCGGTGCACATAAAGAGCAGATCACGGCTGCGCTGCAAGCGGTGAAAGAAGACTACGGCAGCTTTGACACCTACCGCCGTGAAGCATTGGGCATTTCTGACGAAGAGCTAGCCCACATCAAAAAGAACCTGCTGGCAGACCCAACCTAAGGCCTCCCAGCACCCCTCGTGCTGCCTTCCCCCAACGTTGGCGGCACGAGGTTTCTCTTAAACGAAAGAGAAGCACTCTACGCACCTCCTCGTTGATGATTGTGTGCTCGCAAGTCTGTACCGATTGTCTCCAATTTGAAAGTAAATCAGGACATTCAGGAAAGTTTTCATTTGAGGGAGCGTAGTAGTCTGGCGGCCCGTTAGGAATACAGGCGTTTACTTCCAGAAAAAATGCGGTTGGAAGGGATGCGCAAATGTTGTCGGAGTTGATCTATGTCCCCGCAAACGTTGAACAAACAAGAGCACAAATGGGCCAGTGACATGGCGCGCCATCTTAACCTGAACTTTGTGGAAGAGGTGAATGCTCCTATTGATCCAGGGGAAGAGCTTGCTGCCTTGGAAAAAACAGCAGAATACTTGTTTGCAAATACGGATCTCGTAAAGCACCAAAGCGCAGTCTTCTCACCATTCAAAAAGGCAGGTCAATCCGCTCGCTCAGGTATTGCAAGTGCGAAGAAGGATTTTAAAGGCCGCAAAACTCAAAACGCACAGGCACGGATCACAAAGGTTAAAGAGAACATCGCCTCTATGGAGCAACTCATTACAGTTGCCAAATCTAACCAGATAGGTTTAGAGGCGCAGCTACCTTGGGTGAAAGAAGACCTCGCGCAACTGGCACTCGAGTTACCTATTGTTGACAGCCTTGCCATTGCTAAGAAAATCCCGAGCAAAAAGCACAAGAAATTCCTCAGTCTTGATCAGGAAGCCAACGGCCTGATTAGTGAAGCAGAGACGCTTTGCGCAAACTTTCAGGTGGATGCTGCGAACAAGATCCTGAAGAAACTCAATAAGACGCTTCAGAACTATCAGAAGGAAGTCGATTGGCTGCATGCTCTGCCCGAAGTTTCTGGCGTCGGAGCTAGCGAAAACCCACATGTTTCCAAACTCGACAAACTTGCTGCTGCACTTATGCGAAAAAAGACTCAGGAGCATAAAGTCGAGCTGGTCAAAGCTGAGCCGGATGAGAAGACGAAGGCTTTTCTTAAGACTTGGAACAGAGAGAACTTCTCTGATCCTTCCGAAAGGCTCGATCTCCAAAAAAGAGGCGGCTGCAAAGCACCCTTCAAGTTCATCGTTCGAACAGGTTCAATGGATGATTTTATCAATCAAAAGGGTTGTTTCTCTGCTCAGGGAGCTGAGTATCTGGAGAACAAGGATGCCATTTGTACGTCTGTCGTGACAGACGAAAAATGCTTTGTTTACGGCGCCTTCGGCGTCATCTTGGATGTCCCGCCACAAAACGTTCTGGTCTCTAGTCCTGATGATCTTATGAGTGAACTCAACATTGGGCGCAAAGATAAAAAGGACAGAATGGTCAACGTCACACAAGAGCAAAATGAAAAGCTTCTTGATGTGCCAGACCACGTTCGCAACGGTTACTTGAAGAATGAGCTGGACAGATACCAGTACGACAAACGTCAGCAGAACGTTGATGACTTGATGGACAACACCTACTATGCGCATAACGAAGTGATTGTTTCATCCAAGGACGGCATTCAGCCTAAACAAGGCGTAGACGCAACTGAGCCTGTCAAGATCAATGGTATTTTCCTCATAGACGCTGAACCTTCACCCGACACCATTGCGTTTCAGGAATTTGAAGGCAAGAAGGCCCTGACCAAGGAAGAAAAATACCAGATCTTCATGGAACACGCCGAAAAAGTAGCCAAAAATCTCGGCGTACCGATCCTGTTTTTAGATGGTGAGAGCACGATGGCTTAATCATCTTAGAACAGGTTAACTACTAGATGTTGGCTCTGCCAGCACCCATAGTGCGGTGTAACCTTCCACGAAACGTAATGTACTGCGTCCCAGCATAAGTGGACAAACATAAAAAGCCCGACGCGTCTGCACCGGGCTCTTCAATCTTATAAAATCTAGTCAGCTTACTGGCAGAGGCTCTTGCCAACGCAGTTCAGGTCTTCGCAAGCTTCTTTCAGGCGTTCAACAATGCCCAGCTCACCTTCACGCAGCCATTTGCGTGGGTCGTAAGCCTTCTTCGTTGGGGCACCAGTTTCCGGGTCGATCTGGTATTTGAAAGCACTTGCGTTTGCTTCCACGTACGCACCAACCTTTTCAGAGAAGGCGAACTGTGTATCGGTGTCGATGTTCATCTTGAACACGCCGTAGTTCAGGCTCTCTGTGATCTTGGATTTCTCAGAACCGGACCCACCGTGGAACACAAGCGCCAGCGGGTTTGTACCAAGGCTGTGAGTTTCGCTGACCAGTTTCTGGCTTTCACGTAGAATCTCAGGGCGCAGCTTCACGTTGCCCGGCTTGTAAACGCCGTGCACGTTACCGAAGGATGCCGCAACGGAGAAGTGGCCAAGTGGGTTCAGACGGTCATAAGCCTGCAGAACGTCTTCAGGCTGGGTGTAAAGCTTTGGATTGTCAGCTCCGATGTCATCATCAGAACCGATGCCGTCTTCTTCACCACCAGTCACGCCCAGCTCAATCTCAAGGCTCATTTCCAGCGGAGCCATCATCTTCAGCAGGCGTTCGCTTTCAGACAGGTTAAACTCGATGTCTTCTGCAGAAAGATCCAGCATGTGAGAGGAGAACAGTGGCTTGCCGTTTGCCTTGTAGAATGCTTCACCGTGTTTGATGAGCTCTTCCAGCCAAGGGATCAGGCTCTTGTCTGCGTGGTCGGTGTGCAACACAACGCCAACACCGTAATGCTCTGCCAGAAGGTGCACGTGCTGAGCTGCAGCAACTGCCCCAAGCACTTTTGCCTGGAAGCTGTCCTTGATGCCTTTACCGGCATAGAACTGCGCACCACCGTTGGAGAGCTGAACGATAATATCTGTATTGTTTGCAGCTGCTGCTTCAAGAACTGCGTTGATGGAGTCCGTTCCAACAACGTTGACCGCAGGCAAGGCGAACTTACCTTCGCGGCATGCTTCAATCAGGGTTTTATAGTCTTCACCAAAGATGACGCCCGGCTTGAGCTTTCCCATTTTTATAGGCTCCTGTGTAACAGCAGATAGGGGAGACAAAGTGCCTCACACTGTGAACTGGCAACAAAGCCGGACCATGGCCTTGGCCAGTTGCCGCGCACACTACTCAGCAATACGCAGAACTACAACATTTGTAAGGGCATTCTGAGGAATTTAATGGATTTAAGAGGCAAATCACTGGCCTTAAGCAGTATTTCCCGTCATGCAGAATTTGTGTTTTTCACAAGCAGCACCGGGAACCACAATCCCTGCGCAAGGTTCGGTGACGACCTAGGGGAATCAGAGGATGGACTGACCTGCCATCACACGGGCACTCAAGCCAATCGGCATGGATTGAGTATCACCTGCCAGAACCTCTAAAGCAGGTCTGAGCTCAATGGCAGACCCATAGCGGCGCAGATGGGTAGAAAGCTCCATCAGGAGCGCCAGATCTGTTGAGACAAGCGTACCAGCCCCACAGGAGCGCACCGCATGCAGCAAACCGCTCAAATCGCCGGGACCCAGTTCAGGGGAGATCGTTCCCTCTGGAGCGCATTTGACCTGAGAAGCACAGATCTGCGGCAGGTCAACAACGCCCACTTGCTCCATCTGACCCAGCAGAATGCGGGAAGCGACCTGACTGCCAAATAGATTTGGCGCGTCTGACACATCCAGAAACGCGACCTTACCTGCAAAGCCTTGCAAGCTCTGCCCAAACTCCGGCGCAGCCAGCAACAGATCAGAAACTTCAAAACACTTACGCGTAAACTTGGCGGTGATCTTCGTGAGTTCTTCAGACTGCTCGGAAAGCAGCGGCGCGTAGGCCCGTTCAAACACCTTGGCACAAAAAGGAGAAAGCACAGCCACATAGTCATAATGACCAAACTGAGAAATCACCTCCTTCGCCATATCTCGCGCATCCTCCAGCTCATTGGAACGAAGCGACACAAGCCCGCAACAACTTTGTATGCTGGGTGCTTCAACCTCATAACCAGCTCTTTCCAGCAGATGAACTGCAGCTTTTATGAGGGAAGGACGAAAGAGATTGGTAGTGCAGGAAACAAACAAACCGACCCGGGCATCCTTTTTGTATTTGGGGCGTCTTGGTCGGGCCATAAAAAGAGAAGTCCTGCAGTTTCTGAGCAATGCATAAATGAAATCGCTACAACCTGCCTGCCACAATTCGAAGGGGACTTCAATGCTTTATCAGGCGTCGGGTACGGAGCTTGTAGTATACATTTTGTGCCTATGTGCATTTTCTGTGCGTACTTGCTAAGAAAAAACTAATGGTTATCTTCCGGTCAGAACATCACTTAAAATAAGAAACTGGAACATGAGCATGAACCTGAAAGACGTCGCGCTGAGCCGCTATTCCACCAAGGAATTTGATCCATCAAAGCAGATTTCCGCAGAGCAGTTTGACCACATTAAATCCCTGCTTCGCTTCAGCCCATCAAGTGTGAACTCACAACCTTGGCACTTTATCATTGCAGACACCCCAGAAGGACGTGAGCGCGTTTCAAAGGGCACACAAGGCATGTTCTCCTTCAACAACGGCAAGGTGCTCAACTCCTCCCACGTCGTCGTCTTTTGCGTAAGAACGGACATCTCTGATGAGTATCTGGACCGTCTGTTGGAAGCAGAAGAACAAGATAAACGCTTCGCTGACCCAGCTGTAAAAGAGACAGTCAAAGCAGGCCGTGCCACCTTTGTGGGTATTCATCGCGACCAGCTCAAAGACGCTGACCATTGGATGGAAAAACAGGTTTACCTCAACATGGGAACCATCCTCTTGGGTGCAGGCGCGCTGGGCATTGATGCTGTGCCGATTGAGGGCGTAGACGTTGACGCGCTTAACGAAGAGTTTGGCCTTCAGGAAAAAGGCTACCGCGCAGTTGCTCTGATTGCCCTCGGCCACCGTCACGAAAGCGACTTCAACGCCGCCCTCCCAAAATCCCGCCTCCCGGAAGGCGAAATCTTCACAGAACTGGCTTAATCAGTTCTACAGCTGACGCAAAAGGGGGTGCTCCGCGCATCCCTTTTTACATGAAATGACCGAGTTTTATTCTGCATTTTGACTGTACTAAACTACAATCAAAAGCAGGTGCACAAAGTTACCTCAATTGCCTGCCATCAAAATACGAGGGAATCAAAAAACACATATACTTAGAAAGAGTTGAATGATGATCAGACCGTATCGGGACGCGGACCTTCCAGCTGTGCTAGACATTTACGCGAAGTCCAAACTTGATGAGTTCGCCTATGAAGATAAGCAGTTTGAATTACTCCCGCTTGATCAGGACCGCAAGCGGTATACGAGTCTAATCACGTCGCAAATCTCAGTTTATGAAGAAGAGAAAATGCTGGCCTATGCAGCTCAGGATGGAGCTGATCTCAGGTCATTGTTCGTCCACCCGCAAGGCAGAGGCAAGGGCATCGGTAGAACGCTCATGCAACACATGCTGGCGAGGGCTGAGGGGGAGGCAACTCTCTATGTCGCTAAATCCAACCTGCCGGCCAAGCGGCTCTATGAGCAATTTGGTTTTGTCATTACCAGCGAGTTCATGACCGATTATAACGGCATTCCGATCCTTGCAAACAAGATGGTGCGCAAGGCTTAAGCCACTCACCAACATAGCAGCAATAAAAAAGGGCCGCAGAACTGCGACCCCCGATCTTTAGAATCTCTGGAATCCAATTATTTCTTGGAGCCGTCTTTATTGAACTGAGCGAGGTACGCAATAACGTCCTGACGCTGAGTTTCTTTCTTAAGACCAGCGAAAGCCATCTTACCTTTCGGGATAACTTTCTTCGGTTTTGTAAGGTATGCGTCCAGGGTAGCTGCGTCCCAAGCTTTACCTTCTTCTTTACCTGCCAGAAGAGGCTTGGAATACTTGTAGCCTTCGACTTCACCCCAACCAGCATCGATGATGCCGTTGAGTTTAGGTCCTACCTTGTTCTTGGCTTTTTCACCAACAGCATGACAAGCCTTACATTTTTTGAAAACTTTTGCGCCCTTAGCAACATCGCCTTCAGCGAATGCCGCACCGGAACTCAACAGCAATGCAAGCGCTGCAACGACGCCAAACTGCTTCATATTTTATCCTTCCCACTATATCCTAAGAGATAACCGCGAATAGAGAACAACATAGTCTAACTCATGGGGTAGTTCCCACAGATTCGACGTTACCTTCGTATATATTGTTACGGCATATTGTCGCGGACGGAATTGATCATAAGCATAAACGACTGAAAATAACTTGCTTTGAGTCAAACTCACCAAAATCTGAAGCCGTTGTTTTGTGGGCGACAATAGACTTAATGCGGCTTTTATCTTTGCAAAAATTATGAGAGTCTCATCTATTGTATTCAGTAAGTACGGTTGGGTTGGTGGCTTGGAAATATAGTTTCAAACCACAACTCAGGAGGGAGGCCTGATGGCAGCGATCGCAATGCCAAAACCGTCACAGGAAACACTAAAAAAGCGCTCCAAAATCGTCGCTGATTTGAAAAAAATCGTGCGTGGAGAAGGTGTTATCTGCGATGAGATCGAGATGCGTCCCTATGAGACGGATGCCTTGACGGCATACCGCCAGCTGCCGCTTGTTGTGGTCTTACCTGAGACCGTGGATCAGGTCTCGCAAGTGCTCAAGTACTGCTATGACAATAATGTAAAAGTAGTGCCTCGTGGTGCCGGAACTTCCCTGTCAGGTGGTGCATTGCCGTTGGAAGACGGCGTTTTGCTGTCCATGATGAAATTTAATCGGATTTTGGAAATAGATCTGGAAAACCGGGCAGTTGTGACCCAGCCGGGTGTAACCAACCTGGGGATTACGACGGCTGTACAGCAGGATGGCTTCTATTATGCTCCTGATCCGTCCTCCCAAATCGCCTGTTCCATTGGCGGTAATATCGCTGAAAACTCCGGCGGCGTGCACTCCCTCAAATACGGTTTGACCACCAACAACCTGTTGGGACTGGAAATTGTCCTTATCACCGGAGAGGTGATCCGCCTCGGCGGCAAACATCTGGATTCTGAGGCCTACGACTTGATGGCCCTGCTCACAGGCTCCGAAGGATTGCTCGCAGTTGTCACTGAAGTCACTGTCCGCGTTCTACAAAAACCGGAAACAGCCCGTGCAGCACTCATCGGCTTCCCAACCTCAGAGGAAGCTGGCAAGTGCGTTGCTGAAATCATCGGAGTAGGTATCATCCCCGGTGGCATGGAGCTCATGGACAAGCTCGCAATTGATGCTGCCGAGGACTTCGTACATGCCGGATATCCGTTGGATGTTGACGCCCTCATGATCGTGGAACTGGACGGCCCTGAAGCTGAAGTCGATGATTTGCTCAAGCGCGTCAGTGCAATCGCAGAAAAGAACGGCTCATCTTACCTGCGCGTCTCTCAGTCAGAAGACGAGTGCAACACATTCTGGGCAGGGCGCAAGGCAGCCTTCCCGGCAGTGGGCCGTATTTCGCCGGATTATTTGTGCATGGACGGCACCATTCCACGCGCAGCTCTGCCACAAGTCCTGCAGGAAATGCAGGAGCTGAGCGAAAAACATGGGTTACGCGTCGCTAACGTGTTCCATGCAGGCGATGGAAACTTGCATCCACTCATCCTTTATGACGCCAACAAGCCGGGCGAACTGGCCGCAGCAGAAGCCTTTGGCGCAGACATCCTGCGCCTTTGCGTAAAAGTAGGCGGCGTCCTCACAGGGGAACATGGTGTCGGCATTGAGAAACGCGATCTCATGCCGGAAATGTACTCTGAGGATGACCTGAAACAGCAGCAACGCGTGAAGTGTGCGTTTGATGAAAAGCAGCTTCTCAATCCGGGCAAGATGTTCCCGGTCCTGCACCGTTGTGCAGAGCTTGGCTTCATGCACGTTCATCAGGGCCAACTGCCATTCCCGGATATTCCACGCTTCTAGAGCGTGATCCTAAGACAAGAGAACAGGACGAAACCATGGGAGAGGGTTTCCACCCAACAACAGCTGATGAGCTGGAGGCGGTCGTCAAATGGGCCGCCGCCGAGCGAACTCCGCTGGAAGTAATCGGCAGCGGCTCCAAGCGCAACTGGGGCAGGGCGGTGCAGTCCGCGCATACTTTGCGCGTTGACGGCATCACCGGCGTGATCGACTACGAACCGGCAGAACTTGTGCTCACCGTGAAGGCAGGCACGCCACTGACGGACGTTCAGACCCTCTTGAAGGAGCACAATCAGGAACTCCCCTTTGAACCAGCAGACCTAAGTGCAGTTCTGGGTGGCCCAAATCAGGCAGGCACCATTGGCGGTGTTCTGGCAACAAACCTGTCTGGCCCGCGCCGTCTCAAAGCGGGTGCAGCACGCGATCATGTACTTGGTCTGGAAGCTGTTTCTGGCCGTGGCGAGATCTTCAAGGCAGGCGGACGCGTGGTGAAAAACGTGACGGGTTATGATCTTTCCCGGGGCTTCTGCTCCTCATGGGGTACTCTTGCTGTTGCCACAAGTTTCTCCATCAAAGTTCTCCCTCGAGCAGCCAAAGAATGCACCTTCGTATTGCTGGGCCTGACCCCGCAAGAAGCATCCAGTGCCATGTCAGAAGCGATGGGGTCTTCCGCAGAGGTTTCCTCTGCAGCTCATCTGCCCAAAAGCTTCTGCCCGCTCTCACAAGAACACTCCATCACTTTGCTCAGATTGGAAGGCATTCCCGTTTCCATCGACTATCGCTTGAACAAACTGCGCAGCATCCTGAAGCGCTTTCCATCGCAAGAGCTCATCGAAGGTCAGGCCTCCCGCAAAACATGGGGTGATCTGCGTGACCTCATTCCGTTCGCCGGAAGTGACAAGCCGCTCTGGAAGCTCTCAGTAAGCCCGACTGCTGGTCAACAGATGATTGCTGAGCTGGAAAAGCGCTTTGCAATCCGCTGGATGATGGACTGGGCAGGTGGTCTGGTCTGGGTGGAGATGCAAGGCGAAGAGCCTCACGATGTTCCGCTCCGCCGTCTGATTGCTGAAAACGGTGGCGGTCACGCTACGCTCCTGCGCGCAAGTGCTGAGCTGCGCATGAGTGTGGATGTGTTCCAGCCCTTGCCGGAGACATTGATGGGGCTTTCTAAGCGCTTGAAAGCTCAGTTCGATCCGCACAACATCCTCAACCCGGGCCGAATGTACGCGGGGATCTAGGTCATGCAAACCAACTTCACACCAGAGCAACTCAAAGACAGCGCCACAGCAGTTTCCGAACAGATCCTGCGCAAATGCGTGCACTGCGGATTTTGTACCGCAACGTGCCCAACCTTCGTGCTGCTGGGAGATGAGCTGGACAGTCCACGTGGCCGCATCTACCTCATCAAAGAGATGCTGGAAAACGACCGCCCTGCAGATGCCAAAACCGTCAAGCATATCGACCGCTGCCTGTCCTGTTTGTCTTGCATGACCACATGCCCTTCGGGTGTGAACTACATGCATCTTGTAGATCACGCTCGCATCCATATCGAACGCACTTACAAACGTCCGTTACAAGACCGGATGCTCAGAGCAGTGCTACAGGCCATTCTGCCCAAACCGGGCCGTTTCCGTCTTGCAATCGCAGCCGCCTTCTATGGTCGCCCACTTGCTGGGCTCATGAAGAAATGCGGTGGTACGCTTGCAAAGCTGGGTACCCTGCTGGCGCTGGCTCCGACCAAATCAGCAATGCCCTCGCAGTTCGCAGGACAGGAAACCGTTGCCCCGAAAGTGCAGAAGAAGGGCCGCGTCGCCATCTTGAAAGGTTGCGCGCAAAGCGTCCTTGCCCCGTCCATCAATGATGCAGCGACCCGCTTACTTACCCGCATCGGCTATGAAGTGGTCTTCCCGAAAGGCGAGGGCTGTTGTGGTGCGCTCGTTCATCATATGGGCAAAGAAGAAGCCTCTAACGAACAGGCCAAAGCCAACATTGATGCATGGGTGAGAGAGATGGATGGTGAGGGGCTCGATGCCGTCATCATCACCGCGTCAGGCTGCGGGACCACCATCAAAGATTATGGCTTCATGCTGCGCGATGACCCGCAATATGCGGCGAAAGCTCAACAAATCTCGCAGATGTCCAAGGATATTGTTGAGTTTCTGATTGAGCAGGATTTGGGCGAAGCACAGCTGCACGAAGAGCTGACCATCGCCTACCACTCTGCCTGCTCCATGCAGCATGGCCAGAAGATCACTTGGCAACCGAAGAAGCTGCTGCAAAATGCTGGCTTTACAGTCAAAGAACCTCTGGAAGGGCACCTCTGCTGTGGCTCGGCTGGTACCTACAACATCATGCAACCCAAAATTGCCACTGCTCTGCGAGACCGCAAAGTAAGCAATCTGGAAGCTACCAAGCCAGACCTCGTCGCCACCGGCAACATCGGCTGCATCACCCAAATCTCCAGCGGCACCCAAATCCCGGTCATCCATAGCATCGAGCTTCTGGATTGGGCTTATGGTGGCCCAAAGCCGATGATGCTGGATAAGGTGTAAGTATGCTGATCTAAGCTGCTTTACACAAATCCCTCTCAAATAAGATTGAGAGGGATTTGGAAGTTATACGCCGCCTCCACGACGCATAACATTCTCCTGATGAGCTTTCTCATCATCAGCATATTGCTTCCGAATATGTGAGAGATCGCCGACAGGTGTATTAGGGTTTGCTGGGTTTGTTGGCTTAAGCTCAACGAGAACTGGGTTCGGCTTGTGATTGAGCATCGCACCGGTATACGCGTCCACACCTACGCCAATCACACCTCCGATCAGGGCATTGCCTGCCATAGCAGCTGCACCGCTTCCTGCAACTTCAGTGGTGACATGTACTTTCTGCGTTTTATAACCTTCTTTGGAAACGGTGACGTTGAACTTTTCTTTGCGTGAAACCTTGAGTGTACAAGGCGAGGAACTGCAGGTCATCCCTATGTCCGTCGAGATCTGTGCATCCTCTGGAGAGGTATAGATTTTGACTTTTTCACTCATACCGCGTGTGACACTGGCGCACCCTGAAAGGACAAAACCTGCTGAAATAAATGACGCAAACAAAAATGTAGTCTTCATCTCAAAATTCCCGCCTTAGAAAACTGAACCGATACCCTCGGCATCGTGGGGGACATGCAACGGTGAAAAATTTGATTCCCAATGCATTTATGAGTTTGATTTTGTGCCTTTCGCAGCTTCAGGCAATTCCTGAAAATGAATATGTTAAACTGATGGTTTTAGGGGTAAAAATCTATTGAGTTCAAACCCACCCTCAATCTCGTGGATTAATTGCAGAACGGCTCAAACACTGACAGTCTAAAACCTGAAAGCTGCGCGAGCTTAATTGAGATCGACATCCAAAATGCCGGCGTACTGCAGTTCATCCAAACGCAGACTAGATATTTGGGGTGAGGAGTGAGCTACATGAAGCCTTCTGCCATTTACTCAGCGAGAACATGCCCATCGGAGTGAATTTTGCAGCTGACTTTCCCGCCAAGTTCACCTTCTATATGTCGTAACTCCGCTGCAATTTCTGGTGGGATCTGATCTTCGTCAATCGTTGGAGGCGGAACAGCGACGACTTGGGTATGCCAATCTCCGGCAAACACCAAGCCAGTCTCATGCGCAAGCAGCAACAAGCTCAACATACTGGCGAAACAGCCAAGCAGGATGGCTGCAAGCGTATACCGGTTGAGTGATGGTCCTTGGTCTTTCAGGCAATCCTCCAGAACACCGCGGATCTGGGTGATGTCTTCAGAGTTCAAAGGCTCATCCAACAGCTCAATGGGTGAGCGTTCCTCGCTCGTGTGTTGTGAGGGAGAGGCGTTGCTCTCTTCATCAGCCCCGTCAACAACGGGTCGTAGACACTCAAATACAGGTACATAACCCATGTCTGGCAACCGGATCTGCATGTGATGCACATCAGGGTGTGCGTCGTTGTAACCCCGCAGAAGAGACCGCAAGCGCGAGATGTTGACCCGCACAATTGGGTTTTCACGCGGATTAAACCCTTCAGGTAAATTGAAGACCCTCTGTCCAATAACTTGCTCTTTGAGGTCTTCTTCCTGTTTGGAGAGTTTACGCTCGACGAGAAACGTCAGGAGGGCAGTTAGTTTCGGGCTTCGCCTGAAGTTGGGGCTGGACAAAATACTGGAAAGAGTTGCAACCACTTCGTCCTTGCTGATGACTAGTCCATTCTTCTTGGCACACATACGCCGCACTCCCAAAACACACAGATGTGGCTTGGGGGAAAAGTCCCTCAATCAGATGGTCAGCAACGGCACATTCACATAATAAGCCTGTTTAAAGACAGACCTTTATTTTTTGATGCTTTGCCGTTGTCTGGGGTACGGCAAGCAACTTGAAGTTGTTGCCTTATCATAGGTTCCTGTACCCAAGATTGCAACAAACGTGCATGCCTAGCGCACATAGACCTTTGCGCCAACCGGAACCATATTATACAGCTCCGCCACATCTTCGTTTCTCATACGAATGCAACCGGAAGAAACTGCTTGGCCAATCGTCCATGGTTCATTCGACCCATGAATACGGTAAAGCGTTGAACCCAGATAAAGTGCACGCGCGCCCAATGGGTTACGCGGTCCGCCCGGCATGTAACGAGGGAGGCTTGGTTGCCGTTTCAGCATCTCAGCAGGTGGCCTCCAGTCTGGCCACTCGCGCTTACGGGTGACTTTGTGAACGCCAGCCCATTCAAAACCTGGACGGCCAACGCCCACGCCATAACGGCGGGCCTTGCCATTGCTTTGCACCAGGTAAAGATATCGTGATGTCGTATCGATCACGACAGATCCGGGTGAATACGAGGTGTTGTAGCTCACTGTCGTCGGCAAGAACTGTTTGGGAATACGGCGATCGTACCGCTTTGATGTCGTACGCGACCGTCTTGCTTGTTTTGCAGATCCACGAAGGTTCTGGACAGCCTTGGCTTGGGATCGCGGAATTTGCACAACCCACGGATTTGCAAGATCAGGGCTAAGGACAAGTGGAGGTGCAGAGGCGCGCGGCTTGTACTCTGCTTGCGCAGCAGTACCAAACGCACAAACTAAGCTACCTACGCCGAACAAAGTAACAAACCAGTTTGCTTTGCTTTTTGCCGTTGCTCCAAACATTCCACACTCCTCTGGACCTTGCCAATGACCCGATGTCCTCGGGAAAACTAGGAGTTGCAGTTCTAATAATCGTTAAAATTATCAATGTAATTAATGCTAGTTCAAACTAAGGTTAACCAATTGTTACTGGGTTATGCGGCCAATCGTCGAATTTATCCTTAAAAATCAATGCTGATAAATCTAAGGTAATAATTAACACTCTAAGAAGTATGTGAGTAGTGACCGGCGTGCAGGAGTGCGAATCGTGCCCATCTTACTTATGGGTGCATGGACGCGTCTTGTGACCGGGATTGCTATTTAAAACCTGTAATTGAGAGCCTGTCTTCGTAAGCCTGTGCCAGTTTGCGAAGAAAGGGCGGAAAACAAAAGAGGGCGCATCGCCGGACAGGAGTAGCGACGGTGTGGTCCTCATTAGGAAGCGTATTGGCTTCATGAGTTCGGGGTTGGGATGTCAGTTGTAAGAAAAACCTTTCGTGCAGAGGCTCAGTTCGGAGTGCGTAGCAAACGCACCGAAGTAAGCACTCCGATTCAGGACAATGGTGAAGAGTTGCGTCACCAGCAGATCATGGAAGAAATTGCCAGCTTGAAAGAGTTGGTGGGATCTCCGGCAACTGACCCACAAGAACTGTCCCGACGCGTCGCAGAAGAACTGCGTGAGGAAATCGGCGAGGCCGCAAAGCTCAAGGGTGAGCTGGATGCGATTTATCAGGCAATCGCTGAAACCAAGAATGAAATTGCTGCTCTTCACAACAAGGCCAGCGTCGACAATGACGAGCGTGGCCGCGTGACATTGGAGCTGGGTGCGATTGTATCCGGCACCGAAGGGGCGACAGAGCAAATCCTGACCGCAGCTGAGGTCATCGACCAGAGCGCAGCAACGGTCATGCCAATGGTCCCGAGTGAGCATGAAGGCCTTGTCACTGACATTCATGAGCAGGTTGTGTCGATCTTTGAAGCCTGTAACTTCCAGGATCTGACTGGCCAGCGCATCAGCAAGGTGGTGAACACCTTGTCATTCGTCGAAGAGCGCATCATCCGTATGATTGAGATATGGGGCGGTATTGAAAGCTTCAAGGAGATCAGTGATCGTATTGCCTCTGATAAAGAGGGCGATGATTCCGCACTGCTTCATGGTCCGGCTTTGGATGTGGAAGCTGGTACCGTGACACAGGATGACATTGACGCTTTGTTCGATTGATCTGTCTGAAAAGTGAATTGCAGATGGCTTGCTATTTTGGCAAGCCAATGCTTTATAAGAGAACATAACATAAACATTTTGAGCGGGTTAGTGAGGGTGACTGATGGTCGCCCAACAAGAGCCTGCAAAGACGATTGACCAAGAAGGGCAAGGCAATGGACCAGAACTCAACACCGATTGCTGAAGGACTGATCCGCGGAGAAGATGGCAAAGACCGCTGCTGGTGGCATGGGGGAGATCCATTCTATCAGGCCTATCATGACAATGAGTGGGGGCATCCGGTCACCAACGACATCCGTCTCTTTGAAAAGATCTGCCTAGAAGGTTTCCAGTCCGGTCTGTCCTGGATTACTATCCTGCGCAAACGCGAGAATTTCCGCGCTGGCTTTGCAGGTTTTGACTTTGAGAAGGTCGCAAAGTTCACACAAAATGACATCGAGCGCCTTGTTCAGGATGCCGGCATCATCCGCCACCGCGGCAAGATCAATTCCACCATCAACAACGCCAATCGTGCACTGGAAATGCGTGAAGAGTTCGGTTCACTCGCAGCTTACTTCTGGAAGTGGGAACCAACCCCGGATCAACGCCCTGAGACCTGTGATTACGCCAACCTCAAGACGCTCGGCAAAACCGAAATCTCCACGGCCATCTCCAAAGATCTCAAAAAACGCGGATGGTCCTTCGTCGGCCCAACCACCGTCTACGCCTTCATGCAAGCTATGGGCATGGTCAATGACCACCTCGAAGGCTGCTGTTGCCGGGACATCGTTGAGGCCAAGCGCGAGGCTTTGGTGCGCCCTGTGAAGAGCTAGCAGAAGTTCTGCCCAAATGGATGATGAGGTGAGGGGGCTTAATGCACCAATCACCTCGTACGATTGCTATGCAGTGTCAGCCGGACGCTCAAAGGTGCCTTGGGGGGGAAGGATAGCAAGAACAAGCGTTTCGCGATGCTCAAAGCCACAACGCCGATAAATCCGGCCTGCCGGGCCGTCACTGTGAGCTTGTAAGACAGGTATGGTAGCAGGTGCCTGCGCCTTAGCCCAATCGACACCAGCAGTAACAAGAGCCGCGCATATGCCGCGCTTGCGATGGCTGGGCCGTGTCTCAACTTCCTGAAAACGCGAAACCGCTGCATCGGTATAGATTCCCAGATCTGCAACCAAGAGCACCCCATCAAAAGCGCCAAACCAGTTCGCCAGTCCTGCTTTAACCTGGCGGCGACGGCTCTCAAAGCGTCTCCGCACATAGGTCCCGAAACTGTCTCGGTCATAGCCCTGATCAACAGCAGTGTCGATTTGGAGCGCGATGACTTGCTCCCAGTCTTCATCAGTCTGAACAAGACGGATTACGATCCCATCTGGCACCGGAGCACGGCTCAAAGGCCCGGTCAGGCTTAGCACATCGATTTGTTCCAACTTGTATCCAAGATCAGATAAAGGCGTATGTGCAGCCCCAATTGTCATGTCAGGTGTATCCCAACCGAACATTGTATGCGCAGCCTCTGGAAGGTCCTTGCGAAACTGCGCAATCTGCTTTTCTGGTTCAACCTTGTCACCCCGGAAGAAAACCATATTGCCAGCCCAGTAATGAGGCTCTTCCGGTATGCGCAATATGATCCGGTCTGGATGAACCTCAACCTCACTAACGCTCCGTTCAACAAGGAGATCACTACACACCCCCAGAGTCTTCGCTATTTCCTGCTCGTTGCCCACACCGCGTCCTTCAAGTCACCCTGCTTTCAATCAGCATGAAGCTATTGAAAATAATCAACGCCCACAAGGGCAACACACCCCATCAAAGCAGAACCAAGCGTCCTATCACTCATCCGCTATTGTCAAACGTTAGATCAGCAGGGCGAAATATAAAAAAGCCCCGGCGAATACACGCCGAGGCCTCATATTAGTCTAATTCACCACCACTTAAACGAATGCAAAATCATCAGCATGGAGATCAGCTACAGAAACATTCTGCAGGGTGATTGAAGTGTCATCATTCACATAGATAACAGTATCCGCACCAACATCACTTGCTGCAGCAAGGACATCTGCAACGCTATCGAAAGTCTCAGAGAATTGAAGCACATCCTCGGAACCAGCGCCGGCTACAAAATCCGTGATGATGTCATTGCCAAAGTTTGACCGGAAATAGAACGTATCGCTATCCGCTCCACCTTCCATGGTGTCATCACCCGCGCCAGCATCAAACGTGTCATCACCAGCACCGCCGATAATAGTATCATTGCCACCATATCCGTAGATCTTATTTGCATTTGCATCACCCGTTAGATGATCGGCATGCTTATCAGATCCCATAATGTTTTCGATGGAGACGTAAACGTCGCCAGCAGCATCTCCAGTGTTGTTTGATTGGTCGGTCAAGTCCACAGTGACTGCAGATGTAGACCAACGATAACGCACAGTGTCATTGCCAGTGCCGCCATCGAGATAATCTGAACCCGAACCATAAGCGTTGAGCCAGTCATCGCCGCCGCCGCCTTCCAGGTGGTCATTGCCACTAAAGCCAAACAGTCCGTTATTTCCGTCGTCTCCGACGATAACGTCATCAAAGTGAGATCCGAAAACCTGACTGATGTTTGTCAGTTGATCGCCTTCAGCATGGCCGCCAGTATTCACGTTGGTCGCTAGATTAACTGACACGCCTTCTTCCGACAGTGTGTATCTGATAGCATTCCGGCCACCACCACCATCAACATTGTCAGCACCAGCACTGCCGTAGATTTCCTCATTGGAGTCCGTACCGGTGAAGGTGTCGTCACCAGAGGTGCCGTAGTACCTAAGGACACCATCTTCTTCGATTGGGAACTGAGATAGCATTGTTCCATCAGAAAACTCAAACTGCTCAATTTGAGGGTTATCTGCACTCCAGTTTTTGATTGTTATAACGTCAGCAATCTCGTCAAGTGGTTGGTCTGGATTAGCTGGATCAATAAGATAGATCTTCAGGTCATTACCATCAATCACGCCTTTAAGGTTTGACAGTGTGATACCATCTTCAAAGCGGATGGTATCTGTTCCAGATGTCTCAGTAATAACGTCCTTGCCAAAGCCAAGCTTGAACACATAGGTGTCATTGTCTTCTCCACCGAGAAGGTGATCATCTCCTTTACCACCATAAAGGGTGTCGTTACCTTTATCGCCGTAAATGGTATCATTGCCGCTTAGTTTGTACTTTGAGTCATCACCATAAATGGTGTCGTCTCCATCTTCCCCATGAAGAGTATCGCTACCATCTTTTCCTTCAATGTAATCATCATTGTTCGTTGCAAAGATTTCATCAGCTTTATAAGAACCATGTAGTCCGGTAATATTGGTAAGCTTCACATTTCGAACATCTAAAACAAGAGGATCGTTCTCGGACCCACCAGTTGGATTGAAGGAATATTTCGGAAGAGATGTTCCTACCTGCACAAAAGTGTCAGCATATGTCACAGTGCTTTTTATCTCTTCAATGCCAGTCATTGTAATGATCTCGACATTAGCGTAACTTGAATACTGATCAAAGCCATAAATCTCAATTACATCATATCCAGAGCCCCCGATGTAATGATCTCCATTTGTTGTAGTACCAATTCGGAAGGTATCATCACCTCCAAAGCCACTCATGATGTCATTACAGAGTGTGCCTTCGAAAATATCATTCCCTGCTGTTCCGTTGTACTGACCGCCATATCCGTAGGTATAACCCAGATTGTTCTTATCAGTATCTATATACGCCATAATAAAATCCCACTATACATTGTTTCTATGAAGTTGTTTAGGTTCATTCAACTTCATATGGATAGTGTTTTACGTAGCTTGCGCGTGGCTTTTATAAATAAATTAATGTATTTTTGATTTTTTTATTAGTTTATTCACTTCATGTATGAATGTGATGTTGTTCTTTTGCTGTAATGGAAAGTGGTATATTTTTGAAAACGTCTTTTCAAAATTTACCACTTCCTACTGTGAAGCTCCGACATAGAAATGCCGGAGCTCAAAGCACTTGATTACATAACTACTCAGGAAGCGAACGCAAAATCATCTGCATGCAGATCAGTAATCGTTACATTCTGCAGAGTTATAGAGTTTCCCTCATCAAGCTGGATGACAGTATCAGTTCCAACGTCACTTGCTGCCGCAATCACATCCTCAAAGTTCCCAAAGGTGCCTTCGCTGAAGTGGATGGTGTCGACAGAATTTGCTCCCGCAGTGAAATCTGTAATGACATCTTTGCCGAAGTTTGCACCGAAATAGAACGCATCGCTGCCTTCGCCTCCAGTCAGAGTGTCATTACCGGCTTCACCATGAATTTGATCATCACCACCACCAGATTCAATGATGTCATCACCTGCACCGGCAAAGATGATGTGATCTTCGGCTAAGGTAGTAGAGTAAAACTCATCAGAGCTTGAGAGTGTAATCTGAGTAACTATCTCATCAGGTTGGCTTGCACTTGCCATTTCAAGCTTCTGGCTAATGTCATCTCCGGTCCAGATCGTACCATCTGCGAAGTGGAGCTCGCCAAAGTCGAACTGCGAAGTTTGACGGTTAAAAGCTTCTTTGATGATGATTGTCCCACCATCAGCAAATGTCAGCAGGAGATCCTCCTCCTGCTCTGCCACGTAAGCATCAACAACGGAACTCGGCGAGACATCTTCACCAAATACAATCTTGTTTGGCTGAACTGTAGGAGAAGTTGCTTCCAGTGTGTCATTGCCATCCCCCAGATTATAAAGGAATGTGGCATCTTTACTGCGATAGATAATGAAGTCGTCGCCTGTCCCGCCTTCAATTATGGATGAACCACCATGTGCGAATATGTTGTCATCACCCGCACCTCCGAGTAGCTCGTTACTCTCGCTGGAAAAACTAACGATAACGTCGTCACCATCTCCGCCATCAAGGATATTTTTGCCTCTATATCCTTCGAGTGTATCATTACCTGCCCCACCTTCAAGATGATCATCACCTTCGCCGGCATTCAGTTTGTCGTTGCCTGCACCGCCAATTAGATGATCATTTCCATCGTCACCGAAGATGATATCATCACCTCCGAGCCCATCAATGGTATCATCAGCAGTAGTGCCTCGAAGATGGTCTGCCTCATCACTCAAGCCTCCAAGAAGCCTTTCATTGATGCTTTCCCAGTTCCAAATTGTGCCATCGGCAAATTCGATTTCACCGAAGTTTAGGCGCAATATATCAGGATCAATGACAGATAGCAGGTTTACTGTTCCACCATCTTTAAATGTGAGTAAGATGCTTTTTGAAGTACCTGTGAAGCGTGTCACTGAAACTTCGTCTGGCAAGATACCTTCGCCAAGGATCAGTTTATGACTTTCATTCTGCAACTCGCCTGAGTACGCTAAATCAACTGTGTCATTGCCATCTCCAAGCTTGTAGTGGAGTGTGACTTTTGCGTTTGAGATGTAAAGTTTATCGTTTCCTGTTCCTGCATCCACAACGGCAGAACCACTCCAAGCAAGAATTTTATCGTCACCACTTCCCCCTTTGATCTGGTCTACTCCATCAGTGGCGCTGTAAATTGTATCGTTGCCATCTCCTCCATCGAGGATGTTGTTGCCCGTCCAGCCGTTCAGTTTATCGTTGCCAGCCCCGCCTTCCAGGTGATCATCACCTTCTCCACCGAAGAGATCATCATTCCCTTCACCTCCAATGAGATGATCGTCACCGGAGTAACCGTCGATTGTGTCGTCACCACCCCGGCCATCAATCACGTCATCGCCCAGGGTGCCAGCGAGTTCTTCACCTTCGTCACTAGCGTTTTCAAAGCGCATCTTGTTGAAGCTTTCCCAGTTCCAAACAGTGCCGTCTGCAAAGTGGAGTTCGCCAAATGTAAAGTGATTTGGTCCATAGTGGAAAACATCGTAGAGACGCAACGTCCCGCCATCTTTGAAAGTCAGCAGAAGGGTGGTTGAAGTGCTACTTGCACGCGTAACAGTAACCTCATCAGGTGATATACCTGCTCCAAAAATAACTTTATTGTTGTAAGAGCTATCGTCAGAGTGCTTGATGTCAACAGTATCATTGCCATCACCTAGATCGTAATGAATGGTGACGGTTGAACTAGATATATCTATATCGTCATCACCTGTTCCACCATCAACAATCGCAGTTCCACTCCACGTATAAATGGAATCGTCTCCGCTCCCACCAATAATTGTATCCTCGCCGTCTGTGCTGCTAAAGAAAGTGTCATTGCCATCGCCACCATCGAGAATGTTGTTGCCAATAGAGCCTTTTAGCGTGTCATCGCCAGTACCACCTTCCAGGTGGTTATTTCCTTCGACACCTTCAAGCGTGTCGTTTCCGGCACCGCCGATTAGGTGATCATTTCCTGAATAACCAATGATATCATCGTCACCACCCCGGCCATCAATCACGTCATCGCCCAAGGTGCCAGCGAGTTTTTCACCTTCGTCACCAGCGTTTTCAAAGCGCATTTTGTTGAAGCTTTCCCAGTTCCAGACAGTGCCATCTGCGAACTGAAGTTCTCCGAAGGCAAAGCCATTCGGTCCATAATAAAAAGCTTCTTTGACAAGCAAGGTGCTGCCATCTTTGAATGTCAGCAGGAGGTCAAGATCATTGCGTTCGGTGCCATATTTATCTGTGCCTTCTCCCTGGCGAGTTACCGTGATCTCATCAGGGGAGATGCCTGGGCCAAAGACGATTTTGTCATTGTAGGAAGAATCTACATCGTGGTTGACGTGAATGGTGTCGTTGCCATTGCCAAGGTCATAGCGGAAGGTAGTGGTACCTTCACCGTAGTTGAACTCATCGTCTCCAGCGCCACCGTCGAGATAGTCGTCACCATTACCGGCTTTCAGGATGTCGTTGCCATTTCCGCCAAGGAGAGTGTCGTTCCCATCGCCACCTTCCAGCGTGTCATTGCCGCCGTAGCCCCAGATCTTGTTGTCACCAGCATCGCCTGTGATGTGGTCACCGTAGCTGTTGCTGCCCATCACGTTTTCGATGGAGACGTAGACGTCACCAGAAGCATCACCAGCATTGTTTGCCTGGTCGGTCAGGTCCACGGTAACCCCAGATCCTGACCAGCGATAGCGTACAGTATCGTTTCCTGAGCCGCCATCAAGGTAGTCCGCTCCAGAGCCATAAGCGTTGAGCCAATCATCACCGGCTCCACCTTCCAGGTGATCATTGCCGTTCTGAGCAAACAGGTTGTTGTTGCCATCATCACCAATCAAGACATCATCATGATAAGAACCAATGATGGACTCGACATTTGAGATCTGATCGCCTTCCGCGTGGCCACCAGAGCCTTCACCTGTCGCAAGATTAACGGTCACGCCAGCATCGGACAGAAGATAGTTGACGATGTCGGTACCGCCTTTGCCATCAATCGTGTCTGCACCTTCACTACCGTAAATCTCATCTCTATCGGAAGTTCCGATAAAGGCATCATCTCCATCGGTTCCATAGAGCTTCAGACGTCCGTTACTTTGTACGGCAATTTTTGACAGGGATGTCCCATCAGCAAATTCAAATCGTTCGATGCCGTGATCACCAGCAATCCAATTATCAAAGTAAAAAACGTCAGCAATCTCATTAAGCGGCTGGTTCGGGTTAGCCGGGTCGATCAGATAGAATACCAGATCGCCACCTTCGAGGCGGATCTTGAAATCGCTTAGTGTGAGGTCACCATCAAAACGAATGGTAGTGATTCCAGGCGCTCCTCCAAAATAGTCGATGCCTATTCCACGCTTGAAACCGTAGCTGTTATCGCCTTCAAGAGGCATTTTATCTGCAGCCATCTGTTTTCCTCGAATTTCATAAATATTTAAATATGTGCATTGAGCACATATAAGAAATGCACTTCAAGGTTGTGCCTAGGTGACTCAAAGAAATCGCTAAATTTACATAAATTAGATGGATAAGTATTTTGAAGTTACTTCAGGTATGTCATAGATACATAAACACGCAGAAATCTCACAAGTAACGCAAATCAACGCAATAAAAAACGCACCCCGGTCAGAGGTGCGTTCAAAAATATTTCTCAGTGGTTTAGGTGTTAGCCTGCGACTTTTTGTGCCAGAGGCTCAAACAGCGGGTTTGCTGTGTGGAACACATACTCCAGCGGCGTCACAGTCACCATTTGTGCTCCTTCTTCGCGCAGCATGTCTGCACATTCAGGCACTTTGGCAGCAGGGCAATGCAGGACTAAAGAAGAACCTTCAATGCCGAACGGGGCAACACAGCCAAGAGCAGCAACCTTCTCCAGCACCTTTGCAGGGGTTGCGACAACAGTACGCATCTCTTTGAAATTGTGAGCGTTATCCTGCGCCGTGATCCGGTCCAGCATCAAACGGGCGGCCTGCAAAGCACTCTCATTCCAGTTGGCTGTTCTGGACGCCACAAGGTGTGCCTGAGACCTGGCGATCACACCATCCTCAGGGATCTTCAGATTGTTGGCTTTCAGCGTAGAACCAGTTGAAGTGATGTCCACCACCAACTCAGCAGAACCAGCAGCAGGTGCACCTTCAGTCGCGCCAGCACTCTCAACAATGCGGTAATCCGCAATGCCTTTTTCCGCGAAGAACTGCCGAGTATGGTTCACATACTTAGTCGCAATACGCAGGCGGCGACCATGCCGCGCACGAAAATCAGAAGCAACATCAGCAAGATCGGACATAGTGGACACATCAATCCACGCCGTTGGAACCGCAATCACAACGTCCGCATGGCCAAAGCCAAGAGCGGTGATGATATGCGTCTTTTCTTCGGGGCGGTCGATGTTCTCGTTGACCAGATCCGTTCCGGTGATACCGAAGTGGACCGTACCAGCAGCAATCTCACGCGCGATCTCGGAGGCCGAAAGGAAAGCGATCTCAACGCCGTCCACGCCCTTCAAAGTCCCACGGTAATTGCGATCACCACCCGGACGCTTCACCTTCAAACCAGCCCGCGCGAAGAACGCGTGGGTCATTTCCTGAAGGCGGCCTTTGGACGGTATCGCAAGAATAAGATTAGAGCTCATCAGCTTGCTCCCTCAAAAGCGCGGTCCAGCCAGATTGTAAAGCCAACAGCAGGCACAGTACTTGGCGCACCAAGACGTTCCACCAGCTTGTTGTAGCGACCACCACCGATCACCTGTCCAAGATGTTCACTGGTTTCATGATGAATTTCAAAGACAAAGTCGGTGTAGTAATCGAGACGGCGACCAAAATCACCGGAGTACTCCAGCTTTGAAATGTCAATGCCACGCGCTGCCATCAGGTCGGTACGCTTCGCCAAACGCTCAATAGAGGCATCCAGATTAAGCCCGGTCTCGTTGGCAAACCCGTGCAAGGTCTCAACCGCTTTCGCAGGTGGCGGACCGGACACGTTGAGATACTCGCTCAATCGCGAGATCACATCCTTGTCCACGCCTGATCCAGCAGAAAGGGCGGCTTGCTCCATGAAGCGCTCAGCAATTTCGTGAGCTGTACGTCCACCAACAGCAGAAATGCCCGCAAGTGAAAGCACATCTTCAACAACAGCCACAGCTGCTTCTGGGTCCCGCCCCTCAAGAGCAGCAAGAAAGCCCAGCTTCGCATCCGGCTTGGCTTCAACACCACTCATTCGGGTGATAACCTGATCCAGCCGGTCACGCTCACCAAACACATCACGCAGACGACGTTGCCAAACCTTTGGAATCTCAAGCGCTTGCAGAACAGCTGTAAACAGGCCTTCATCACCCACTCGAATGCGTGGGGAGGACAGGCCCAGCTTATCAGCAGTCTCTAGAGCAAGCGCCAGCATATCCGCATCAGCTTGTTCTTCATCCTCGCGGCCAATGGATTCAACACCAGCCTGCATGGTTTCACCCAGTTGCCCAGGTCGATGTCGGAAAACTTGCCCAACATAAGAGAATGCCGCAGTACGACCCGCGATACCTGTTTCCAGATAATGTCGGGCAATCGGAATAGTAAAATCTGGACGCAAGCAAAGCTCTTGTCCATCTTCCCCTGTAGTCAGGAAAAGGCGCCGCCGGAGATCTTCACCAGCCAGATCTAAAAAGATATCGGCTGGCTGTAAGATTGGCGGGGTTGCCTCTTCATAACCTGCATCCCGAAAAAGCTGGCCCAAAGCCACGCTGCGGTTATCCCCCAAGGTCATATTAGTTCTCGCTTTGGTTTTTGCGATCGTCTTCCTGTGCGGCCAGAAGCTTTTTCACTTCTGCAACAAGATCATCCCGTTTCACAGCAAACTGTGCAGGACGGCTCTCACGCCAGGTTTTGTTATCTTCAATCTCGGCAGAAAGGCGTTTGCCTTCAATGAGATCTTTGATTTGAATTTCGCCTTCTTCACGCTCTTGCGAGCCTTGAATGATGGCACAAGGTGAATTGCGGCGGTCAGCGTACTGAAGCTGCTTGCCAAACTGCTTTGGGTTGCCCTGATACATTTCTGAGCGGATACCAGCAGTGCGAAGCTCCTGAACCATGGCTTGGTAATGCGCAAGGGAGTCAACGTCCTTGTCCATCACACATACAACCACTGGGCCTGCAACTTCTTCCTGCCCAAGCTTGCCGAGCATAGTGAGTGCTGACATCAGACGGGAAACACCAACAGAGAAGCCGGTAGAAGGCACAGGCTGGCTCATGAAGCGGGAAACAAGGCCGTCGTAACGCCCGCCACCACCAACAGAGCCAAAACGCACAGGGCGGCCTTTATCGTCTTTCACTTCAAAGGTCAGTTCAGCTTCATAAACAGGGCCGGTGTAGTATTCCAAACCGCGCACAACAGATGGGTCAATGAGAACACGGCCATCGGTGTAGTCAGCTGCATCAAACAGCTTGCCCATGGTTGCTAGCTCTTCAACGCCTTCTGCACCAGTTTTGCTGTCTGCGATCAAACCACGAAGGTTCTCGATGGTCTGGTCAGTGGTTTCCCCGCCAGCTTCCACAAAGGCAAGAACCTTTTCCGCTTCCGCTTCGCCAAGGCCAGCACCCTTGGTAAAGTCGCCGGAAGCATCTTTACGGCCTTCACCCAAAAGCAGCTTAACGCCTTCAACACCAAGACGATCCAGTTTATCGACAGCCCGTAGAACGGTCAGGCGGGTTTCAGCGTGTTCGTCACCGGAAAGGCCGATCACTTCCATCACACCGTCCAGAACCTTGCGGTTGTTCACGCGGATCACGTAGTCACCACGAGCAATGCCGAGGCGCTCCATCGTGTCGGACGCCATCATGCAGATTTCAGCATCAGCAGAGACAGAAGGTGCACCAATCGTATCTGCATCAAACTGCATGAACTGGCGGAAACGACCCGGTCCTGGCTTCTCATTCCGGAATACATAACCAGCGCGGTAGCTGCGGTAAGGCTTTGGCAGGCTTTCGAAATTCTCGGCCACATGACGGGCGAGGGGCGCGGTCAGGTCGTACCGCAGGCTCATCCATTGCTCGTCATCATCTTGTAGCGAAAACACACCAGCGTTCGGACGGTCCTGATCTGGCAAGAACTTGCCAAGAGCATCAGTGTACTCGAACATTGGAGTTTCCACGGGCTCAAAGCCGTAAAGCTCATAAGTCTGCTTGATAACGGAGAGCATCTGCTCCATCGCCTGCAGTTCAGCTGGACCGCGATCTACAAATCCACGCGGTAAACGAGCTTTGAGCTTGGCACTTTTCTTTTTTGCCATGAGGCCGTCTCATCCATGAAATAAAAGGGTTGTTGCAAGCGCTTCCCGCAATAAGTCCCCAGAACGCACCAAGGGAAGCATGCTGTTGTCTGTCTCCTAGCCCATTGAGCAGGGGAGGGCAAGGCGCGAAGCGGGTGCAATCCGGCGCAAATTTCCCAATCAATACTTGCAATAGCGTCAAGAGAAGCTAAGGTCGCCCCAAAAAATGGAAGGACCATTCCCTTACGCATGCAAAGGAAGGTCTGCACACTGGAGAAATCATGGTGTCAAACACCAACTACGAACCAACTGAAATCAGCAAATCCGAAGGTCGCGTTACAGGTCCAACAGAGTTAACTGTTGTATTGCCGACTTATAACGAAAGCAAAAACGTTCCCATCGTGGTTGAGCTGCTGGATAAAGCGCTCGCTGGTGTAGCTTGGGAAGTTATTGTTGTTGATGATAATTCTCCAGATGGGACCTCTAAAGTCACTGCTGACATTGCGCAGCAAGACCCGCGTGTTCGCATTGTTCAGCGTATTGGTCGTCGTGGTTTGTCCGGCGCATGCATTGAAGGCATGCTGGCCTCCAGCTCCAAATTTGTAGCTGTGATGGATGCTGACCTTCAGCACGATGAGAGCCTGTTGCCCAAGATGCTCGAAGCACTTCGTTCTGAAAGCTACGACATCTGCGTTGCCTCCCGCCATGTGGAAGGTGGGGATGTTGGGACGGGTTTGTCCTCAATTCGTGCATGGGGCTCCAATCTTGCCAACAATCTGGCACGTAAGTTTCTTAAAGTGGAACTGTCCGACCCGATGAGCGGCTTCTTCATGCTGCGTCGTGACAGGTTTGTTGAGCTCGCTCCGCGTTTGTCGTCCCAAGGCTTCAAAATCATGCTCGATATTGTCGCCAGCGGAAAAGGCGCTCTGCGTGTGAAAGAACTGCCTTTCGTTTTTCGTGAGCGTCAGCATGGTGAAAGCAAGCTCGATACACTAGTGACCATGGATTACCTCGGCCTGCTGGTTTCCAAAATCTTCGATGACAAGATTTCAGTTCGCTTTCTTATGTACTCCATGGTCGGTGGAACAGGTGTCGTCGTTCACCTTATCGCACTGAAGATCTTTCTTGCCGCCTTCGGCATGCCATTTGGCCTCTCTCAGTTGGTTGCGACCTTTGTGGCCATGTCCTCAAACTTTTTCCTCAACAACCGCCTGACCTATCGCGACCGTCGTTTGACAGGGCTTGCGTGGATCAAAGGTCTGCTCACATTCTATGTGATCTGTAGCTTTGGTATTTTGGCAAACGTTGGTGTGGCAGAGTTGATCTACACGAACAAACCAATCTGGTGGTTTGCTGGTGCTGCTGGTGCTGTTATGGGTGCGGTTTGGAACTACGTTGTTTCCAACGCTCTGACATGGCGCAAAGGCTAAAGCGTTTCTTCGAATAGCGAGAGAAGCTTTTCACAGGAAGAAACGCAGGAAACCAAAGTTAAAGCACTTTGAGGAAAGCATTTAAATGCAGGACAATCCCGCAGGAAAGCCGCTGAGCTTTTGGTTGCGCCCGACCAATCTGATCCTGATTGTCGCCGTGCTGTCTTTGGCGCGGCTGGCAACTGGTATGAATGTCGATCTGGTTGAGGATGAAGCCTACTATCGTTTGTGGGGGCTGTATCCTGCATTGGGTTATTACGACCACCCGCCAATGGTCGCTTATTGGATCTGGCTTGGTCAATCCTTGTTCGGTGACACGGCTCTTGGCGTTCGCTTCATCAGTATCCTGTCTGCTGCAATCGGTTCCCTTGCCCTCTGGCGAACTGCAAAAATTCTATATGACGCCCATGTCGCTGGCTGGACAGTCCTGTTTTTCAACGCAAGTTTGCTGATTGGTGTCGGCTCACTGTTAGCTACGCCTGACGCACCCTCTGTTTTCTTCTGGGGACTGGCTTTGTGGGCCATGGCAGAGCTGACGGTATCCAAAAATGCGAACTGGTGGATTCTGGCTGGTATCTTTGCAGGATTAGGCCTTCTTTCAAAATACTCCGTGTTGTTTCTGGGGGTAGGGATTATTCTCTGGCTGGTGTGGGTGCCGGAGAACCGCAGATACTTCCTGTCCTGGCAGTTGTGGCTCGGCGGAGCACTGGCAATCGCAATCTTCTCTCCAGTACTTTACTGGAACTCGCAGCATGAGTGGATTTCTTTTGTAAAGCAGTTTGGGCGTTCTGTACCGGAAGGGTACTCCGTCAAGTACATTGGCGAGTTCATAGGCGCTGTTGCAGGCCTACTGAGCCCGCTCGTCTTTATCATTGCGATGGTTGGTGCGTGGCGCGTCATCCGCAAAATGATAAAGCAAGACAACACGGCCAGCCTGCTGGTTCTGACGGTCCTGCCGTTCCTGATTTATCTACTCTTCCATTCACTCCATTCGCGTGTTCAGGGCAACTGGCCAGCACCAATGTATCCGACACTTGCCATGTTCGCTGGTATTGCAGCAGCTTATCCGCCTGCCAATGTTGGTCGCTGGTTCAAGGTGCTTGCCCCGACTACAGTCGGCCTGGGTGTCGTTGTCGCTGGCGTGGTCTATATCCACGCCTACACCCCGCTCAACACATCTCTGGGCCGTAAAGATCCAACGCACCAGATGCGCGGCTGGCAAGATATTGGGGATGAACTAACCGAGTTGGCAGACGCGAATGACATCAATTGGATTGGCACAACCAGCTATGGTTTGACTGGCCAAATGTCGGATGCGCTCAAGAAGACAGACCTCAAAGTCTACGGAATTCCTGAGCGAATGCGCTATGCAATGATTCCCGATAATCTCCAAAATCCCGAAAATAGTGACATGCTGTACGTCACCGAGGAAAGAAGAGACCGCTCACAAAAGCTGAAAACTAACTTCAATCAGGTTGAGCTGCTGAAGACCATCCCCCGAGAGAATAAGGGATTATTCGGAAAAACCGCTATTGAAAATGTACGGGTCTATCGATTATCAGACCCGAAACAGCCCCTGAAATCCAACTGAAACAGCTGAGATTCCGTTGCGTTAAATTTGCAGGCTTTGTTAAATGTACTCCTGAACCTTTTGGATTGGGAGATCCGCGCGATGAAGCGCATCCTCTTGACGAGTCTCGAATTTGGGCAAAGCTACGGTGTTGACCGGGCGATCTGCGATCTAATCATCGCAGGTCGGCTTTCTGCTGTAGGCTGCGTTGTCACTGGCAAGATGTGGTCGAGGGAGTTCTATCAGCTGCGTGACGTGGTTGCCTGGGCCGAACATGAAACCATGGTCGGTCTGACAGTCACACTGACAAAGCCCGCCGGACCGCTCACCGATTTTGGCCGGACCGTATTCGGAGAGACGTTCCCCGCCCCGTGGTGGTATGCAATGCGCAGCCCCATGAAGATGCTGCCGGAAGAGGCGATTGCCGCTGAGATCGCCGCACAGGTGGATCTGTTCGAAGAGGTCTATGCCCGTCCGCCAGCATTTGTTGCCATTCAGGGAAATCTCGCAAAGCATCCTGCCGTGCATTCAGCGCTCATCACGGTGCTCAGCATGATGACAGGGCGAGAGCCTGCACTGGTACTGCCTGCTGGTGTTAGTCGATCAAGCAACTCCATTTCAAAGCGCGCCACCAAAGCCGGATTGGAAACTATATTCTCAGGACCAGATCTGCCAATGGCTGATGAGGACACGGATCTGAGAGATTTCTTCTGGCACGGAATCAATGAGGCACAGGATTCGGCGATGGTCCTATGTCGGCCATCCTATCCTGAAGAGCAGGCCCAACCCGTCAAAAAGAAAAACGTACGCCAGAGCTCATCCCGTGAGAACCAGCTGAAGTTCCTGATAAGTGAGGAATTTCCGTTTCTTTTGATGGAAAAAGATATCTTCTTGTTCTAAGAACGATCTCTTCCTGCGGTTGAAGAGATCGTTCCTTTTGAATTTGCCATAAACGTTGGGGTATTTATGAACACCCCTAATTTGCCTAAAACTAAAGAACATCTCTGTGACTCCGGTCACAAAATGGCCGCATGATAGACCTAATTAAAATCATCAATTATATTGATGCAGCTTAAACTAAAAAACTGAATCTACGGCGCGTCAGGATCTTGTGGCAAGATGACAAAGTTCAAAGAACTCCTTCAAAATAGCTTTTCACTGTCGGGTTTGGCTGAGGAACACGCACACGGTCTCTCTGAGATAGCTCAGCCTATGTCATTGAAATCCGGCGCAGTTCTCTTCAAGGCCGGAGATCCGGGCAATGGTTGTTACGCAATCATCGAAGGCAGCATGAAAGTCTCCGTCGTCTCGTTGGATGGCAGTGAGCAGCTGCTCGCAGTTCTCGGGCAGGGCTCTCTGGTAGGTGAAATTGCTTTGCTTGACGGCAGTGAGCGTTCCGCTACCGTTACGGCACTCAAGCCAAGCCAGCTTGCATTTATCTCCAAAGCTGCATTTTATCGCTACGCCGATGAAAACCCCGCTGTTTACCGTCACATGCTGCAGATCGTAGCGACTCGCCTGCGTCGTTCAAACGATGCACTCGCTGCACGGTCCTTCTTGCCACTCAATGGCCGGGTTGCGCAGACGCTGCTGCAACTCTCTGAAACATTTGGCAAAAAAGTCGACAGCAACAAAATTCTTGTTCACTATAAGATCTCTCAGGCTGAAATCGCCAATATGGCTGGTGGGGCTCGGGAGAACGTCAGCCGCGTCCTCAATGTCTGGAAGAGAGAAGGTGTAATCAGCCGCCTCTCTGGATATTACTGCCTCGAAAAGCCGGAGGTGCTACGAGCTGCCGCAGAGCTTTAAACTCGGTATTTGAGTAAAAGTGACCCGAAGTAACAAGAAGGGCATGGGCCTTGTCCCTACAAGGCTCCTGAAACACCGAGATGACCTATCAGCATTTTGACATTCGCCCGCAGGACGAGTGCACACCAATCCATCCTGACCTGACGCATTCTCAAGTGCGTGCTTTGGTTGCCAGTCATTCAGAAAAACTCCGTCACAATGGCGAGCTGGCATCAGTCTACCAAAATAGCATGAAGTGCGACTGGGAGGATTACGAAGCTCAGGCCGTGCGATTCTGGTGCTCCGCTCTCATGAAAGACAGAAGCTATTCTGGCCGTCCACTTGGCAAGTATCGTGGTGCTGCAAAGCAGGTATGCAGCGATGATATTGCCAGCTGGTTGAAATTATTCGAGAATGCAGTAGATGAATGCGTTGCTGAAACTGCTCGGGCCAACACCAAGAAATGTGCGACCCAGGTTGTTGATTGCTTCCATATGGCGATGATCCCTGCTTGAGTAGTTGAGCTTCGCCATGCATAGCATTTCCTCTGGTGGATCTACGGAGCTTTAGAACTATGAATGATACAAGAGACGCTGTCGAAGAAGAGCAGCCAATTGGTGAACTGACCACGCGCACAATGGCGATGCCGGCAGACACCAATGCTTCTGGCGATATCTTCGGCGGTTGGGTTGTCTCTCAAATGGATATTGCCGCCGGTATTGCAGCAAGCCAGTGCGCCATGGAGCGCGTTGTGACTGTTGCGATCGACAGCATGACCTTTATCCGCCCTGTTAAAGTGGGCGATGTAATGTGTGTCTACTCCAATGTGCTCCGTGTTGGCAGAACCTCTGTAACGCTTGCCATTGAGGCCTGGGCTTTGCGCCACCGCTTTGGTTATCGCGAGAAGGTTACGAATGCTCAGTTCACCTTTGTTGCTGTTGACGATGACGGCAAACCGATTGTGATCTCTGAAGAGCAACGTGCTAAATACAACAAGGCTTAAGCGGATCGCGGACCAGGAACAGGAAACAAGCAGTGTCATCAAAAATTCCCGTTATGTCAGCGCGTGAACGGACACCGCTTGATCCTTCCATCACACCTGCCCAGATTAATCATCTGGTTGAGAGTTTTTACGGCAAGGTCCGCCAGCATGAAACGCTTGGGCCGATCTTCCTGAGAGAGATGGGCGAGGACTGGGGTCCGCATCTACACAAGATGAAGCACTTTTGGGCGTCAGTGCTGCTAAAAACTGGATCGTATAAAGGCAAGCCGGTTCCCGCTCACGCGAGGATTCAAGGGGTCACCACTGAGAATTTCCATGAGTGGATGGACCTGTTTGAAGACGAAGTCTATGCGATTTTCTCACCAGAAGCCGCACCGCTTCTTCTAGCAACTGCACAGCGCATCGCACAGAGCCTGTGGCTTGCAATGTTCGCAGACCCATTTGCCACGCCTCCTGCAAAATTCGGCAGCCGCGCAGCTTAAATCAGTTCTTATTTTAGTGCAGCTTACCTAGCTCGGGAACTTCTTTTTCGAGCGCAGCGCGTTTTGCCTGAAGTACTCACGCAAGGCTTCCAGTTCTTCAGGACGGCGGCGTGCAGTATCCGCAAACAAGCGCTCGTCGACAACCGTGTGGCAGCCTTCTGCCCAAAGCCGAAGCAGCACAGCAAACCTGTCGGAGCGCTCGTCGGTGGTCAGCGGCGTATTCGGCTGTCGGGTTGAATTGGAAAGCAACCGACTGCGCAGTCCTTTCTCCAGAATCAAGCAATCCAGCAAATAGGCAGCAGTAAACTCGTCGGCAAGGTGTGCGACGGCTTCCCTCAAAGATTGAGGCACATATTCAGATACATACGATTGCCATGCAGACTGTGGCTGACCAGCAATATCAAACATTAAATCCTCCATCGGTTTCCCGAGGAGGACTGGCGCAAAATCCATTGAAACTACCGCTTGGTTGTTACGAATGATGAAGACAGCGTCCTCACTTCGAAACCACATCCCTTTTGGCGGAGACCACCTTGCCCGGTTAGGCAGGTTGGCGAGGGCGCCAGCCCTTCTCTTGATGATGCGTAGGATTTGGCACGAAAATGAGGCAATTGCAAGTGGGCACCTTTCCTTTGTTCTTTGTCCACACTTTCAAACTTACGTTGTGTCGTATTCTAGCACCACAAAACGCAACTTCCGCTAAGTGAATATCTTCAATTTTTGTGGTTCTATAAACCGAATTCCCGTCATATCTGAGTATTCTCCTCAGACTTTGAATGAGCGCATAGTGGCGGCTCAAAAAGGCAGAGCATTTCAAATATTCCGATAAATTTTCTCAGTCAAATTTCTAAGCCCTTCAGGAAGGAAAAAAACGATGTGCACCACAAAGCCCGTTCTCTTTGGAGTCCTGACAGGGTGCGCTTACGCCTTGCTGCTAACCACATCTCTGGCGGCAACGACCACCAAAATGGTCGATGGTGTCAAAACAGAGTTTGTGGAGCAGGTCTCTGAAGAACAGAAAACTCTGGCTCGCAACGCTGAAGTTGTGGTCATGCCCAAAGGCTTCCACATCGAACCTTATGCAGCCGTGCCAGATGCCCGCCATATGGCCGTCGCGCCTGATGGCAAAACTGTCTTTGTAGGGACGACCACGGACAGAGTCTGGGTCGTTACTCCGGATGAAGAGGGCAAGAAAGCTGCAGAAGTTCGCCAGTTCGCTCCAGATCAATCCTTCATCATCCCAAATGGTGTTTGCTTCACAAAAGATGGCTCATTAGTCCTTGCTGAGCAAAACCGTGTTCTGAGTTTTCCGAACGCATTGGAAAATAAAGAGCAGGGCAAGCCAGCAGTGAAGGTGCTGGTCGGCAAGGGCATGCTTATCCCTCCCTCTGAAGAAAGCTATAATCACTCCTCCCGCGTGTGTGATCAGGGTCCGGATGACCGCATCTACATCTCTCTTGGCCAGCCTTACAACGTCCCGCCCAAGATGAAGCTGAAACTCTATGACAGCCTCGGCATCGGCGGCATTATCTCCATCACCGCAGATGGTATGGACCGTCAGGTCTATGCGACCGGGATCAGAAACTCCGTGGGCCTGGAGTTCCATCCAAACTCCGGCAATCTCTGGTTTACCGACAATCAGGTGGACGGCATGGGAGATGACATCCCGCCCGAAGAGCTGAACAAAGGCACCGAGCCGGGCAAGAACTACGGTTTCCCATGGTATGGCGGCGGAACGGTCCGTACCCCGCATTACATCGACGAGCCTGTCCCAAGTGGCGTGGTGAACCCGGAAGTCGAGTTAGACGCCCATGCCGCAAGTTTGGGCATGACATTCTATCAGGGCGATATGTTCCCTGAAGAATACAAGGGCGGCGTCTTCATCGCGCAGCACGGCTCATGGGACCGCTCAGTGCCAATTGGCGCACGTGTGGTGTTCGTGCCCATCAACGAGAAAGAAGAAGCTGGAGCCCCAAGTATTGTCGCAACTGGCTGGATTGATGCCAGCGGCGATTATCTGGGCCGTCCGGTAGACGTGGTCGAGCTTGGCGACGGATCCTTGTTGATCTCTGATGATTCTGCCGGAGGGATCTATCGCATGTACTACGAAGAGTAGGGCCCCCTTCTGACCTGCGACAATACACCTAAAAGCAAAAGACCAGAGCAGTGCCTCTGGTCTTCTTGAGTTCTATACTAAGCCCTTAGTGCTCGCCGGGGATACCTTTGTAAGCATTTGGACCCCAGACCTGCTTGACGCGCTGATCACGACCACAGCGATAGCGGTAGAACTTGTAGCGGATCGGGTTTTTCTCATAGTAGTTCTGATGATAATCTTCTGCATCATAGAACGGAGCTGCAGTGCGGATCGGTGTTACAATCGGGCGGTTCACCTCACCTGATTTTCCAAGCGCTTTCTTGGAGGCTTTTGCAGCCTTCAGCTGCGCAGGAGAGGTCGCAAAGATGGTTGTCTGATAGCTCTCACCACGATCACAAAACTGACCACCAGCATCAGTTGGATCAACGGAATGCCAGAAGGCTGTTAGCAGCTCTTCATAAGACACCTTGGCCGGATCAAACTTCACTTCCAACGCTTCAATATGACCTGTGCCACCAGCAGAAACCTGCTTGTAGGTCGGGTTTGCACTGCGGCCACCCGTGTAACCAGATGTGGTCTCAAGAACGCCCTCGATCTTGTCAAAGTCGGACTCGATACACCAGAAGCAACCACCAGCAAAAATAGCGGTTTCGGTCTCAGCAGCCTGTGCAGGCTGGCTCACAGCATAAAGCAAAGGAAGAACGGCAAGGGCTTTTGCAGCTTTGCGTGCAATCATCTCAGATCCTTAAATCAGGTCATGCATTGGAATTTCCAAAACCCTAGCAGCCACCAGCCCTCAACGGAAATGAAGTCCCTTCAACAAAACGTCAATCAGCGAGAGCATGGTTCGCGCTTCAAACCTCGCAGGACATATTCCAGCCTGTTACGTTAAAACCAGCCTTGTAATAGGTGCGTATGGCACCGTGATTGTCTGGGGCAACACGCAGTCCAATCCGCGTCAGGCCATCTTTCTTGAACGTCGCCTTCAACGCCTCAAGAGCTTTGGAGGCATACCCCTTGCCACGGTGCTCTGAGTAGACCAGAAAATCCATGATGAAGGCAGACGCATCATCTTGAAGGGAGTACCAGAGAAACCCAACTTCCACTTCGCCAGCCTTCGTTTTGTTGACGATGCTCAGCAGCTTATTGTGTTTGTTGCTTTTCCCCTCTGGAAAGGCCTTTGACAAGCCTTCCTCGGCTTTCTTCAGCGCGGCCTGTTCCTCCATTCTGCGATTATCCATCAGGTCCTGAGCGTATTCAGAGACGGAAATGATCTGAAACTCATCAAAACGAGCTGCGGGGAAATCCTGAAGAACAATCATGGTAAGTCCTGGTTGCCAAAGGTTGAAGCGCTTGGGAAGGCCTTGCGCTGATCATGCGACGGGAAGCTTAATTGAAGGCAAAGGCCGCGAAAAGCTCAATGCTGTAATTCCTAACAGGTGCGGTTTTAAGCCGCTGGATCATCATCGCGACACTGAAACGATCTAGGTTTTCTTTCCCGCATATGATCAATCGTTATTGGGGTCTTGCGAAAAACAGCTCAATTCAGGGCTGTGTGTCCTCCGGATGGTTAGAGACCTCCGCCTATACTTTCCCTTGGTCTTTAAAGGGAATGCGCATGATTATCCTCCTGGCATGTATCGCCGTACTCTGTGGTTTGCTCTATGGCTACAACGAAGGCGTCATCGCTGGCGCTTATGAGCCCATCAAAGCAGAGTTTGAATTCTCTGCGTATTGGGGAGGGCTTCTGGTCGCATCCTTGTCTATCGGCGGTTTGATCGGAGCCTACCTGAGCGCCTATCTCAGTGATAGATTTGGCAGACGGTCAACGGTCATCATCGCAGCCCTGTTCTTTATCACCGGAGCTGTCTTATCCAGTGTGGCGCAAGACCTTTTCATCCTCACATTCGCCCGTTCTCTCATCGGAATGGGGATTGGCCTGTCCTCAATGGCTGGCCCCCAATATGTCTCCGAAATTGCACCGCGCAAGATCAGAGGCCGTATGCTTGGCGCGTTTCAGTTCATGATCTCCTTTGGTGTCTTGATTGGCTACCTCTCCAATCTGATCACGCTTGATCTCGGCTACAGCGCAGAAGCCATTAATCGCTGGCAGTTCATGTTTCTCCTTTCTGCGATCCCTGCAGCGTTTCTGCTTTTTGGAATTTGGAGTGCCCCCGAAAGCCCGCGCTGGCTCGTCATGGCAAAGCGCTCGGCAGAGGCAGAGGCCGTCTTTGAAAAGATTGAACCAACCCGATCTGTGGCGTGGGTCAAAGGCAACGTGAAGCGGATTGAGGAAGACCTCGCCGAAGTCGCAGACCAAAAGGGGGGCTGGCTGGACCTCATCAATCCACGTAACCGGCCTATCACCAGTTTTTGTGTCTTCACCTTCCTGTTTCAACAGCTTAGTGGCATCAATGCGGTCATCCTCTACGCACCGGAGCTTTTCGGTGACCTGGGATTTTCTGAGGAAGCCAGCCGCTTGTCTGCAACGGTCGGTCTTGGTGCAGCACTTGCTCTGGCCGCAGCTGCCAGCTTGCTCCTTATTGATCGCGTTGGCCGCAGGCCTCTGATGGTCTACGGATTGCCAGCCTGCGCACTCTCTCAGTTCCTGATTGTGGGAGGTTTCCTCATGGGGGACGGGATTGGCACGGCTTTGTCCGTCTCAGGTCTTTGCCTCTACGTGATCTCCTATTCCCTCTCCATGGGGCCGCTGCCATGGGTCTACATGTCAGAGGTGTTCCCCAATTACCTGAGGGCCAAAGGCATGGTCGTAGCGGTAACCGTCAACTGGGTCTTCACATTCCTCGTTGTGTTCGGTTTCCCCAAATTGAACCAGCTCTTCACGATCACCGAGATCTTCCTGTTCTTCGCCATATGCTGTTGCATCGGAACCGTCTACGCCATCCGCCGCGCACCAGAGACCAAAGGTGTCTCTCTGGAGGATATCTACGAGCTGTTCCACAAAGGGGACAGCAAGACAGCTGAGAGGCCAGTCGCTGGCGAGTAAAACCACAAGCACCAAAAGCACCGCATGACCTCTCATGCAGTGGTGAAGCTAAAATCCCGAGAAACGGGAGGGGCAAGGCGAGCAGGCAATACCTGCGCATTGTATATAAATTAGTTTCTTCGGCATTGGCTGTCGCCTTGCCCGGGCGTTTTTGTATGAAACAAGGTCTCCACCAAAAGGCATTGGGAGCAGGTGCCTACCCATCAACGTGAGGTCTCACAAAACACAAGGCTTTGCTTCGAATACACCTTTCTGGGCAGTTGCTGTAAAGGACAGTTTGACTTGTCCCTGACAGCTGCAGCTGCCAGTGTAGACGCCCATCGGGTGACCAGCTTCCGCTTGGTCCCTGCACTAAAGACTTTCAAGGGGTGTTTCAACGGACCCGCCGGAAGATGCGTTACGCCTCCCGGTAGCCCCGCCCAGCCCACGCCACACTGACGGTCGCTCCGCCAGCTGCCCGTGTACGTGGACATAGGATTAGTATGGCGGGTGATTTGGGCGAGGGGGATAAGATTTTGCTCAGCCAGCTCTATCGGCAATCTCGTCGCCTTGCAGAATGCTGAAACCATTCCCGCCTTCAAGCGCAGCGGCAACAAGTGCGCGTGCAACTGCTGACCCCTCAATTGGACGATATTTGCGCAAAGGGCCTTTAAAGAGAAACGACAGCCGTGGCAACACCGACGCGGCAATCCCCTCAGCAAAGCGTTGCTCCTGACGCTCACCCAGCAACAATGAGGGTCGGAACACTTTTGTTGAAGGGAAAGCGAGCGTGCGAACTGCCTCTTCAAGCTCCCCTTTGACCTTCAGATAGGAGTTGGAACTGCCCGCTGCTGCACCAATCGAAGAAACCATGAGAAACTGCTCAGCACCAGCTTCACGCGCCAACCGCGTAAGGTCGTAGGCAAGCTGGAAGTCAATCGCGTAAAACGCTTCTTTTGAGCCGGCTGTCTTCAGCGTGGTCCCCAGACAGCAGAACACATCCGTCACGTTCATTGGCAGTTGAAAGCTGGCAAGATCGCTGAAATCGGTCAGATGCAAACGAAGCTTATCATCTTCAATCTCTGGATCTCTGCGCACAACTGCATGAACCTCGTCATACGCCTCACTGGCAAGCAGCAGCCGAACCACCTCAGAACCAATCAGCCCAGTTGCACCAAAGACCATCGCCACACGATTTTTCATAGGAAATTCCTCCGATTGTCAGCCAAAGCAGATTGGTAGATCAGGGTGAGAGTTTAAAACTCGAGTAAGTTGAAGCGTAATACAAAAAATAAGAGCACCATTTCAGGTGCTTTCATTTCGATTGCTACTTGGGAATGGCAGAGAGCAGCGGGAAGAGTGCCATATGGAAGTTTCCGAGCCAGGTTACATACCAGTCTGCAAGCTCAGGCATTGTCGTGTTGGTGCCAAGATCAACATCTCTCTTCCATAACACGATGCTGCAATATCGAGCATGTTCAGCAGGGTCCCAATCAAGTGACGCGCCGATCGCTGTCTCTACATGTTCTTTTTGGCCTAGCAGTTCTTTGAAGTAGGCCTCGCCGGGCTCATTCCGAAAGTTGATCATAACTTTCGCGCAGTTTTCTTCATCCAGATAATGGAGACTTAGATAAGCGTTCGGTATGCCAAACTTGATGTCGTAGTAACTTCCGTCGGGAACATTATTTCTCAGTTTAATCGGAAGTTTAGTGTCAGACATCTGGTCTTTGACTGCTTGCCAAATTTCATGATGTTTTTGTTTTAGTTCACTCATGAGTTGTTATTTCCTAGCTGAAGCTGATCGTGACAATGCAAAAAAGGGCACCCCGAAGGATGCCCTAATTCGTTTAAGCGTTGGTTGGCTTGGCTTAGAAGCCCATGCCGCCCATGCCGCCCATGCCGCCGTCCATTGGAGGCATTGCTGGGCCGGAGTCTTTCTTAGGCAGTTCAGCAACCATTGCCTCAGTAGTGATCAGCAGACCAGCTACAGATGCAGCATCCTGAAGAGCAGTACGAACAACCTTAGTTGGATCGATGATGCCAGCTTCAATCATGTTGACATATTCTTCGGTCTGAGCATTGAAGCCGAAGGTCTCATCCGCAATGTTGTCCTGGATTTTGCCAACAACGATGGAACCTTCAACACCAGAGTTTTCAGAGATCTGGCGAAGCGGAGCTTCAAGAGCGCGCAGAACGATCTTGATACCAGCTTCAATGTCAACGTTCTCGGAAGATACTTTCTCAACAGCAGCTTTTGCACGAAGAAGAGCACAACCACCACCTGGTACGATACCTTCTTCAACAGCAGCGCGTGTTGCGTTTAGGGCATCGTCGATGCGGTCTTTTTTCTCTTTAACTTCTACTTCGGTTGCACCACCAACGCGGATAACTGCAACACCGCCAGCAAGCTTAGCAAGACGTTCCTGCAGCTTCTCGCGGTCGTAGTCAGAAGAAGTTTCTTCAATCTGGGCTTTGATCTGGGAAACGCGTGCTTCGATGTCAGCTTTTTCGCCAGCACCATCAACAATGGTAGTGGTTTCTTTGGTGATGTTCACCTTGTCTGCAGTGCCGAGCATGTCGATGGTGACATTTTCCAGCTTGATGCCCAGATCGTCAGAGATCACGGTACCACCAGTCAGGATAGCGATGTCTTCGAGCATTGCTTTACGACGGTCGCCGAAGCCAGGAGCCTTAACAGCAGCAATCTTCAGGCCACCACGCAGTTTGTTCACTACGAGAGTTGCCAGTGCTTCACCTTCAACATCTTCAGCGATGATGATGAGTGGGCGGGAAGACTGAACAGCGCTTTCAAGGATTGGAAGCATTGGCTGCAAGTTGGAAAGCTTTTTCTCGTGAAGGAGAATAAGTGGCTTTTCCAGGTCAGCAATCATCTTTTCAGCGTTGGTGACGAAGTATGGAGAAAGGTAACCGCGGTCGAACTGCATACCTTCAACAACTTCAAGCTCGGTCTCAAGAGACTTAGCTTCTTCAACGGTGATAACACCTTCGTTGCCAACGCGCTGCATTGCTTCAGCAATGTCTTCGCCGATCTGGGTGTCGCCGTTAGCAGAGATAGTGCCAACCTGTGCAACTTCGTCAGTAGAAGAGATAGACTTGGAACGTGCGGTCAGGTCTGCAACAGCAGCAGCAGTTGCCATGTCAACGCCGCGCTTCAGGTCCATTGGGTTCATGCCAGCAGCAACGAACTTTGCACCTTCTTTAACGATAGCCTGCGCCAGAACTGTCGCAGTTGTTGTACCGTCACCAGCAATGTCGTTGGTTTTGGAAGCAACTTCACGCACCATCTGTGCGCCCATGTTTTCGAACTTGTCTTCAAGTTCGATTTCCTTCGCAACAGAAACACCGTCTTTGGTGATGCGTGGTGCGCCGAATGCTTTATCCAGAACAACGTTACGACCTTTAGGGCCGAGGGTAACTTTTACAGCGTTTGCAAGGATGTCGACGCCTTTAAGCATCTTGTCGCGGGCATCGGAGCCGAATTTGACTTCTTTAGCAGCCATGGTTTTGTCTCACTTAAATTCTTGAATAACAGAAGGGATCGTGGGGTCTCAACAATGGCCTGGAATTAAGCCAGGATACCCATGATGTCGGATTCCTTCATGATCAGCAGGTCTTCACCGTCGATCTTAACTTCAGTACCGGACCATTTGCCGAACAGAACGCGGTCACCAGCTTTAACGTCGATAGCGATCAGCTCACCGTTGTCCTTACGTGCGCCAGCGCCAACAGCGATAACTTCGCCTTCCTGTGGCTTTTCTTTTGCAGTGTCAGGAATGATGATGCCACCAGCTGTTTTTTCTTCAGACTCAATGCGGCGAACGACAACACGGTCGTGTAGCGGACGAAACTTCATAATTGGCTCTTCCTCTCATACGCGAGCGCCCCTTTTAGGCAACGCCCGGACGCGAAGGTTAAAAACTTTGAGAGTGGGTGAAACCTTGCGGGCCCACAGTGATTAGCACTCCCAAAGGCAGAGTGCTAACAACCGTGAAATGATGTAGTTTCACCCTCTGGTATAGTCAAGGAGAGAGCGGCAAAAAAATATTCTGGAGCGCAAAAAATATAGGAATACTGCGAGAAATTGGGGGCAATCTGGGACAGTCTCAACTCACCCTAGACGAATGGACTGTCTGTGCTGCCTGCACGGGAATTTCCGGAATCAGCGCAAAAGAAAAGCCGGCTTTAAGATCAAAGCCAGCTTTTGAACTTTAACAGGAAGCTTTCAGGTCTTAGAGCGTGTTCCCGAAAAGTGGTTCCGGTTTTTGGATAAGAATACGCGCAAAATTAAAGAGTTAGAGCTTGGTGCGTGAATGCATATGAACGCAACATGCTCTAATTCTGAAGAGGCGCGTCCTTCATGGAAAACGGAAGCTCAAAGCTGCCGGACTTTTCCGAGTTCTCGTCGTTAAACTGCACCTTCAGCACATAGTCTCCAGCTTGCAGCCCTTTAAGGTTGAAGCTCAAAGATGTCTGATACTCGCGGATTTGGTTGAAGCTTGCGGAGTGCAAGGCGGTAAACCCGTCCTGCGAAGCAAGCACCTGACCAGTGGTGTTGCGCAGTTCAAAGTCAACGCTCAGATCAATCGCATATGTGCTGCCCATTTCTTTGTAAGAGAAGCCAACAGGCTCAGCATAAACGGTCAATGGATCACCGCTCTGGAACTCTGCCGTCTCTAGGGGTGTGTAAGCCCCATAACTCTCAGCTGGTAGTGCGATGAATTTTGCTGCCGTAAAAGCGAGTGGCTGCTGCTGCCAGGCAATGGTGTAGGCGTCCTGAGCAGCTTTAAAGCCAGCGCTCGGCGCACTCTTGTCTTCAGCAGATGCAGCGCTACCCAACAAAGCAACCGCAAAAATAGAACAGGCTGCAGCTTTTGCGTAAGCTGACATCCCTCTCACTGTAAATGGCATTGTTAGCCCCCTAGAGCCAGCAGAACACAATATCTGCGGCACTCACCTGATTCTTGGCGGTGGTATAGCTCTTAAATCTAAGGGAGACAATACTGCCCCATTTGTTGAGGCAGCTTAGATATGCGTCACGAAGACATTCCTCATGCGATGGTTAAGCAATTACCACGCAATTGATCAGGCACCGGCTCGTTCAGCCCAGGATTGCTTCTTCCGGTAGATGGTCGAGGGGCTGATTTCCAAGGCGGCAGCTGCAAGGGCAATGTTGCCGTCAAAAGTTTCAAGCGTGGTCTCGATAATCTGCTTTTCCTGAAACCACAGCGGTTCGATTGACCGCCCCATGGAAGGCATCGGTTCGCTTGTGCTGAAGGCAATCTCGGAAAGAACAGGAACAGCCTGGTCACGCAGTAAAGGAGAGAGCATGAGTTCAGTGACTTCATCACCGTCATTCATGACCACAAGCTGGCGAATGACATTCTCCAGTTCGCGCACGTTACCCGGCCAGCTGTGCTGCAACAAAAGAGCTTCTGCATAGGTCGAAAAACGCTGAAATCTGCGATTTTCTTCTGCTGCATACTTCTTCAGGAATGTTTGAGCGAGGGACGGTATGTCCTCGCGGCGCTCCCGAAGAGCGGGCAGGCGGATCGGCAGCACGTGGAGACGATAGAACAGGTCCTCACGGAAGCGACCTGCGGTGATCTCTGTTTTCGGGTCTCTGTTGGTTGCGCAGATAACGCGCAGATCCAGCGAGCGTGGTTTATGCTCTCCAACCCGTTGAATGGAGCCGGTCTGAAGGAAACGCAAAAGTTTGCTCTGCAAGCAGAGTTCCATTTCACCGATCTCATCAAGGAACAAAGTTCCCCCATCGGCAAGCTCTGCTGCACCAGCTCTGGCCTCATCTGCTCCGGTAAAGGCACCGCGTGCATGACCGAAGATCTCGGACTCCATCAAATTGGCCGGAATCGCTCCACAGTTGATTGCGACAAAAGGCCCGCCTTTGCGTGCCGATCTGGCATGCAGCGCCTGTGCACACAGTTCCTTGCCTGTACCTGATTCTCCGGTAATGAAGGCTGGTGCGCTGGATGTGGCCATCCGGTTGATCTGCGCATAAACGCTTTGCATGCGGTTGGAAGCACCAACAAACCCTTCAAACTGAGCAGCTGTTCCAGACGTGTCGCTGGAGACAATCGCCTCAGAGCCAGTCGCGGCTGAAAGGGAAGGTGAGGGTGCCGCTCTCTTGAAGACACCCAGATGTGCTTCAAGTTTCTCCAAAAGCATTTCGCTTGTGTAAGGTTTGGTCAAAAAGTCATGGGCACCATTGCGCATGGCATTCATGGCACGGCTCACAGACCCCTTGGCACTGACAGCAATCATAACCGCGCGCGGCGCAGCAGCGACAATCTCTGAAAGCTCGGCTTCCCCACCGATGCATTCAAGATCGACAATAACGATATTGATTGGGGTATGTCGCAAAAAGGCGACAGCATGTTCTTTGCTCGCAAGAACATGCGCAGGTTGTCCGCTGGTAACATGCTTCGACAAAGCACTACTGGTTTTACGAGCCTCTGCACGATTAGTGTCAACGACACAGGCGTTCAAAAACCTATTGGTAGCTTTGGGGGATCCCATTGGCAGGCAACCTCAAAAATCAATACATCAGGTCGAAAATCATTCGACACCCTGAGTTTGTGCAAACAGGGTAAACAAACCCTTTTCGTTTTCGAGGTTGATTGCATTATGCAGTTAATTTCTTTCACGCAGAACGCTTCGAGCAACTTTCTTACCCGATAAATATCATTGTTCGCCAGAATCGCGCGCCGAAGTTCAGCTCGGGATTGTGACGAAAATCGTATGCGCTGATGATATATGTAGCTCTATTGTCATTCTTGCGGGGACAACACGGGTTTTCCCTAGAAATATAATGGGTATAGGGTTCGAACGACCTCAGTAAATGCGGCAAAATTCAGGTATGTATTTTGTGATTCGGACCAACAGGTACTCTTGAGGATATGACGCGCTTGGCGAACATTTCCATTTTGTTTTCTATTTCAGCCATTGCGGCCTCTTGTGGCACTGTGATGGTCTACCTTTTTGCGCGTCCGGTTGGCGAGGCCATCACCGTTGCCTTCACGGCGATGTGCACCATGATCTTCATCCATTTCATGTTGACCCGCTCTCAGGAAAAATCTGCGGTATCTGACGCTGTCAATCGCTTGGAAGAGCGGATTGCAGTCATCGATGATGATGTCGGAAACCTCGAAGGCCGCCTCACTGGCGTCGAGCACAACATTCCGCGTCGCACACGGGAAGAGATCGACCCGCTGTTTGCTGAAGTGGAGGTAATCGGTTCTCTGGTGAAGCAGATGGCCGAAGCCATGGCCGACATGGAAACCCGGATCGAAGATCAGGGCATTGCCATCGAGGACCAGCGCACCAAGCAAGCACAGCTTCAGCCTCAACCAGCTCAGCGCCTGGCCGCTCCGCAGGCCGCGGTGAGAGAACCATCTGTTGATCTGGCCAGTCAGGCAGCTGCTGCATTTGCGAGCGCAGCAGGCCAACCAATGGCTGCAAGTCAACCGATGGGTGCAGTGCAGGAACCGTTTGCTGAGACGCGCGCACCAGAGATGAAGCGCCCGGCAGCTCCGCGCATGCATCACCCCAATGCCGCTCTTGCCGAAGAAATTCGTGCAAGCATCGAAGCCGGCAGGGTGGACCTCTACCTTCAGCCAATCGTGACATTGCCACAGCGCCGTGTTCGCTATTACGAAGCCCTGACGCGTCTGCGCAAAGCCAATGGCGATACACTGGAACCAATCGAGTTCCTTCAGGAAGCGGACCGCACCGGCCAAATGCCAGCGATCGACAACATTTTGTTGTTCCGTTCCCTTCAGATCCTGAAGCGTCTGGCAACCCGCAACAGAGAAGCAGGTTTGTTCTGTAACCTGTCTCCAAGCACGCTCATGGATGAAAACTTCTTCCCGGGCTTTCTGGAGTTCGTGCGCGCCAACGACACATACTCAGATCTGTTGATCTTCGAGTTCTCGCAGGCTGATGTCGCCGTCATGAGCGCGATTGAGTATGAGAGCCTCGCTGCGCTGGCTGAGCTGGGCTTCCGTTTCTCTGTAGATCGCATCACCGATCTGCGCATGGACTTCCGCGCTCTGGCTGATCGCGGCTTCCGCTTTGCAAAGCTGCATGCATCACGCCTGTTGTTGCATGAAGATGATCTGGCCAAGAGCAACATCCATCCGGCTGATTTTGGCAGTTTGCTGCAACGCTATGGTATTGAGCTGATCGTGGATCACGTGGAGAGCGAAGGCGCTGTACTGGAGCTTCTGGAAATGGACATCCGCTGTGCGCAGGGCTTCCTGTTCTCACCGCCACGTCCTGTCCGTGCAGACGTTCTGCAAGGTGCGCCAAACCCGCGGTCACTAAAGAAAGAGGCGAGCTGATTTTCATCAACTCGCCTGCTTGTTTTCATGCTTTGAATAAGAGTTAGTTCAGTGGTTTGCCAACCGTAACAAAGGTTGGCTCAATGCGGTCAAACATATCCTGAGCAACCTCACGAACACCTTCCAGTGTCACGGCTTCAACCATCTCATTACGCTTGTCGATGTAATCAATGCCCAGCTCCTGGGTCTGAATGCCTGTCAGTTGACGGGCAATGCTGCTGGAACTGTCAAAGTTGAGAGCGTAGTTGCCAGTCAGATAGGACTTCGCTTCTTCAAGTTCAGCTGGAGTAGGCCCAGTCTGCGCCATACGCACCATCTGCTTCTTGATGATATCAATCGCTTCACCAGCTTTGTCCGAGCGTGTACCTGTGGACCCCATCAACAGCGCTGCGTGCTTGTAAGGAACCAGATAAGAGCCAACAGAGTAAGCCAGACCACGCTGCTCACGGATTTCGTCATAGAGCCATGAGGAGAAGGAGCCACCACCCAGAATGTGGTTCATCACGAAGGCAGACATGAACTTCGGATCATGACGTTCATAACCCGGCAGAGCGAACTGAATGGAAGTCTGTGGGCTCTCAAAGTCAACGTGAACAGCCTTATCTGTCACAGGCTCCACATTGGGAATGGCAACCAGATCTCCGTTTTCAGGCAAGTTTGCAAAGACTTTGTCCAAAACGCTGGCCAGCTCATCAGCACTAATGGCTCCCACAACGCCAATCTTCAAAGAGTCCTTTGCAAAGATCTTTGCGCGCTGTGTTTTCAGATCGTCAGAAGTCAGCTTGGCAACCGTGTCCTCTGTTCCCCGGCTTGGGCGGCCATAAGGGTGATCCGGGAAGATGGTCTTGGACAAATTCAGACCAGCCAGAGCATCTGGGCGTTTCAGGCTACGACGAATGCCAGAGATCGTCTGTGCTTTCATCCGCTCAAGCGGATCATTGTCAAAACGTGGCTCGTTCACAGCCAGGCGAAGCATCTCGAAGGTGTGATCTTTATTGGCCTGCAAGCTCTGGAAAGACCCATAGAAGAAGTCGCGGCCAGAACTGAAGGACAGACTCATAGTCAGATCTTCAAGGCGTCCCTGAAAGGCTTGGGAATCCAGATCACCAGCCCCTTCATCAAGCATGGTGCTCAGTAGGTTGGTCACACCCAGCTTTGCATCTGAATCCTGAGAGCTACCACCTGCAAACGCAAAGTTCAGTGCGATGATCGGAACAGTGTAGTCTTCTACCAACCATGCTGTGATCCCTCCAGGGCTTTTAACCTCTTGAATCTCGATGGCCTGGCTGTTCTGCACAAAGGTAGCGACGAACAGGAATGACAAGGCCAGCAACGCAAACAAGCTTGCCGTCATGCGGGAAGCGGAGGCAGAAGCTGCCATAAGAACTTTAGCTTTCATCGAGCGTCCCCTCTCACTCTGCATTTTCAGGTTTTGCAGCAGGCATCAGATAGCTCGCCACACTGGTTTCACTAAGGTACTTCTGTGCAACTGCCTGAACCTGTTCAGGTGTCACTTTGGCAATGCGAGCAGGCCAGGTCTGAACCTTCTCAACAGAACCGCCTGTGGTCAGAGCTGTCCCAAAGATGCGCGCCAGCACGTCTTGCTTGTCTTGCGCGTAAATGGCAGAGGCCAGCATAGAGCGTTTAGAACGTTCCACTTCTTCAGCTGTCACACCATTCTCAAGAACATCATTCACGATTGCTAGAGCACGCTTCTCCAACTCTTCCAGTTCAACACCATCTTTGGGAGAGGTGTAAAGAATGAAGCGGGTGTCATCCAAAGCGGTAGATTGGTACCAGGCACCAGCACTGGTCGCGACTTCGCCTTCAATCACCAGCGCTTTGTAAAGCCGGCTGTTAGCACCGCCACCTAAAATGTCTGAAAGCACTTCAAGAGCTTCAGAGTCACTTGGCTCTGCAGTGGTCGAGCTTGGTACGATCCAGCCATGTTGCAGGCTTGGCTGCGCAACCTGATCACTCTGCAGGCTAACTTCGCGATTGCCTGGCACGATCTGGACATGCGGACGATCACGTGGTCCCGGGTCTGCACGTTGCTCAACCTTGCCATAGGTCTTCTTGGCGAGGGCCAGAACGTCTTCCGAGGTCACATCACCGGCAACAATCAGGATTGCGTTGTTTGGTGTGTAGTACTTATCGTAAAAGGCGATAGCATCGTCTTTGTTCAGCGCCTGAATTTCGTTTTTCCAGCCAATCACCGGAATACCGTAGGGGCTGTTCGGAAACAGGACCTGATCGAATGTCTCAGATAGTCTGGCAGCAGGGCTGCGGTCCACACGTTGGGAACGCTCTTCGAGCACCACATCCCGTTCCGGATCAACCTGCTTTTCAGTCAGGATCAGGTTGGACATGCGATCAGCCTCATAGCCCATCACCATTTCCAGATGCTCTTTGGCAACCTGCTGATAATAGGCCGTGTAGTCTTGAGAGGTGAAAGCGTTTTCCTGACCACCTACCTGAGCTACTTTTTTGGAGAACTCACCCTCTGGTGTATTCTTGGTTCCTTTGAACATGAGATGTTCAAGAAAATGCGCGATGCCGGATTTACCGGGTTTTTCATCTGCTCCACCAACGCGGTACCACACCATGTGGGTCACAATCGGGGCGCGTCGGTCAGGGATGACAACCACCTGAAGGCCGTTGTCGAGAGTGGTTTGGGAAACATCGGTTCCGCCGATGTGTATTTTTGAAAAGTCTTCGATTGAAGCTTTCCCTGTTGTATCCGCAGCCACGGGCAATACTGGGCTTGCGAAAACAACCAGACTCAAAGCGAGGGCTTTAAGCGCGAGAGATCGACCAGTCACGTAGGGGGCTCCCTTTAAAATGAGCAGGACACAGCTGCCCTACCTATACCGTGATTGTGGTTAATCTCCTCGTGAATTATTCGTAATCTATTGCAGCTATAATGAAAAAAGCGCGAACATCGTCGCGCTTGCTTCATAGTTTATTCAGGCTTTCAGTAAGACTTGAACTCTCTGTTAGAGAAGTTCTTACTGCTTGCTCATGTCGATACGAGCGCCATCTTCAATTGCTGCTGCTTCACGCTTTTTGCGAACTTCTTCGCTTTCGTCCACTTCCGGGGTCGCAAAAGCAACGCCTGCAACAGGAGTGGAGTAAGCCACTGGAGGCTCGGTCAGGTATTTGCGTGTCGGCGTACAACTTGGATCGCCAGGTGCGCAAATAGGTGCTTCCACATCCTTGCCACCAAGCTGTTTTTTAGCGTCCTGATACTGCCTGCCAAGAGCTGCCAGTTCAGTCGGGCTCAGCTTGTCACCATCAAGAAGCTGCTGCTGACGTTTCTCAGCTGCGAAATCGCGAGGACGAGCTGCTGCTTTTTTCAGCGCAGGATGACCGCGCATTTGCTCAATGCTCAAAGGCTCACCTGGCTCTACCTTGTAGAACGCGCGGATCTCTTCAAGTTCTTCCTTGGAGCGGTCAACCGGCCAGTTGCTAGCGACTTCAGAAAGCTTGCGGGAATCAGGCTGCGGAAGGTTGCCAGCCTGTGTCGGCATAACAAGCGGAGCACGCTCTTTGTACTTGATGTCAGTGTTTTTCTGAGACTCAAGACCAACGGCGCTCAAGACACCAGTCATCAAACTCAAATCGGTGGTTTCAGTGCCATCATCGAAGTCACCATTACCTGTCATACAGGCGGATAGTGCGAGAGAGAGCCCGCAAACAAAAGTGGCCCGAACAACGAATTTTTTGCTACGGCTTTGCAATTTCATTACCCTTGTTTCCCGATCACCATCAAAACGGCGTTTGACAGGCATCACGGGTCAAATGACAGCCTGCGAAATCTGTAGTCCTCATAATCCAGTGATGCCACCTTAAAACAGGAATCACGAAACCATGAAGGCCCTAAGTGTGTAGTTATGCCCAGAAGCACCCGATATTCCCCACATATAATTGAGAATTAGGCAGTTTTAGGGCCGGCTATCCTTATTTTTGCCAATAAATAAGGTGTCGAGCAGCAAACCAGCAGCGCCAATAACAATCCATGCATCGGCAAGATTGAAGACGTACCAGGAAAATTCCCCAACATGGAAATAGAGGTAATCGACGACTTTGCCATAATAGAGGCGGTCAAAACCATTGCTCAGGGCGCCGGAGAGAACCAGCCCGAGGCAGAAACCTTCCAGCCGGTTACTTGCGCGCGCACTCCAGAACCAGATGAAAACTGAGGCAACAACCGTAAAGGCTGCCAATCCCCAGCGGCCAAGCTCTGTCGTTTGCTGGAAAAATCCGTAGGAAACGCCTTTGTTCCAGACCAGAACCAGATCCAGAAAAGGGCCTACCGGGATTGTAGGAATACCGCCACCTGAGAAATGAGCGACAGCCCAGAACTTGGCAATCTGATCAACAACCAGACCAGCTATGGCAAGGAGGAGGACGAGAGAACTGTGATGTCCCCAAAACTTCAGTTTCTTCAAGGTTAATTCCCTCGTCACATCGTTCGCTTAAACAGTCGTGCCATCCAGCTCGCGCATTGCATCCGCATCGCGCAGTGTCAGCTCAGGATACTCAGCGTCTGCACCAACTTCTGGCAGGATCTTCCAGGAGCGGGCACACTTGTTGCCCTCAGCAAGACCCGGCACAACGCCAACACCAGCAGTGTCTTCCAACGTGAACGCACCTTCAGGAGCGCTGTCAGAGGACAGGTTCAGCTGGGATGTGATCGCGATTTCTGCAACGTCCAGCCCGTCCAGAGCAGCCATCAGGTCTGCATCTGAGATGTAAACGGTTGGATGTGCTTCCAAAGAAGAACCGATCCGTTTTTCACGGCGCTCAATTTCCAATGCACCAGTGATCACACGGCGCACCGCACGAACCTTCTCCCACTTCGCTGCCAGCTCATCGTTTCTCCACGCGGAAGAAACAGCAGGGAACTGCTGCAGGTGCACAGAAGTTGTCGCTTCACCGTAACGGTAGCTCCAGCTCTCTTCCATGGTGAATGGCAGAATTGGTGCCAGCCACATGGTTAGATGACGGAACAGCTGCTCAATCACATAAAGAGAGGCTTTGCGCTTCGTGGAAGATGGAGCATCGCAATACAGCGCATCCTTGCGGATATCGAAGTAGAACGCGGACAGTTCAACAGTCATGAAGTTAAACAGAGCAGAGAACACGCGCTTGCTGTCGAACGCCTGATAGGCATCACGAACCAGCACATCCAGCTCGGCCAGACGGTGCAGCATCAACAGCTCAAGCTCATTCATGTCAGCAAGAGCAATCTCTTCGCCGTCATAGTGACCAAGAGACCCAAGCATGAAGCGCAGAGTGTTACGCATCTTGCGGTAGGCATCAACGTTGGTCTTGATGATCTCAGGGCCGATACGCTGGTCTTCAGCATAATCGACAGAACCAACCCACAAACGCAGAATGTCAGCGCCGTACTGCTTGATGACGTCCTGAGGTGCAACCGTATTGCCCAAAGACTTGGACATCTTGCGGCCCTGCTCATCCATGGTGAAACCGTGGGTAAGAACAGCATCATATGGTGCATGACCGCGAGTACCACAGCTTTCCAGCAGGGAAGAGTGGAACCAGCCACGGTGCTGATCGGTACCTTCAAGGTACAGAACGTAGTCGTCACCACCCAAACCTTTACGGTTCGGGTTCAGGTCTTCACGGCGTTCCATGCAGAAGGCGTGTGTTGAACCGGAATCGAACCACACGTCGAGGATGTCCTCGACTTTCTCGAAGTTCTCAGCATCATATGCATCGCCAAGGAAGCGCTGTGTTGCGCCTTCTTCAAACCATGCATCCGCACCTTCATTCTGGAAGGCTTCAAAGATACGTGCGTTGACCGCTTCGTCCTTCAAAACTTCACCAGTTTCCTTGTTCACAAGCACGGTGATCGGCACGCCCCATGCGCGCTGACGGGAAAGAACCCAGTCAGGGCGGGCTTCGATCATGGCATTCAGACGGTTCTGACCGGTTGCTGGCACAAAACGGGTCTCAGAAATTGCCTTCAGCGCTCGGGCACGCAGTGTGTCCCCTTTGGCTTCCTCGGAAAGTTCCTTGTCCATGTAAACAAACCACTGCGGCGTGTTACGGAAGATCAGCGGTGCTTTAGAGCGCCAGGAGTGTGGGTAGGAGTGCTTCACACGCCCACGAGCCATCAGACCGCCAACTTCTGTCAGCTTTTCGATAACAGCTTTGTTGGTGGAGCCTTCCTTGCCTTTACGGTCCAGGATGTACTTGCCTTCAAACAGCGGTACATGCGGATAGTAGGAGCCATCCGGCTGAACGGTCATCGGAACCTGCTCAGTACCAGCTCTTGCAAAGGCTTCCCGGTTGTCCAGGAACATCTGGAAATCTTCCTGACCATGACCAGGAGCGGTGTGCACGAAGCCAGTACCAGCATCATCGGTGACATGCTCACCGGCAAGCATCGGCACGTTGAAGTCGAAGTAGTCGCCAGCGCCTTCAGCACCACGCAGCGGATGCGCGCAGTATTCGATTGTGCTCACATCAACATCGGAAACACGCTCATAGGCATCAACGCGGGAGGCTTCGAAAACAGACTCAGCAAGCTTGTCAGCAATAATGAACTCTTCGCCAACTTTCGCCCAGTTGTCTTCAGCAGCTTCAGTCACTTTGAAGATGCCATAGCTGATGTCGTTAGAGAAGGAGATCGCGCGGTTCGCAGGGATGGTCCATGGAGTGGTTGTCCAGATAACGACTTTCTTGCCGATCAGCGCTTCATTACCGGACACAATCGGGAAGGTTACCCAGATAGTGTGGGAGATATGGTCTTCATACTCCACTTCCGCTTCAGCAAGAGCAGTCTTCTCAACGATGGACCACATCACAGGCTTGGAGCCACGGTACAACTGGCCGGATGTTGCGAACTTCATCAGTTCTTTCGCAATCACAGCTTCACTGTCGTAGCGCATGGTCAGATATGGGTTGTCCCAGTCTGCTTCAATACCAAGGCGCTTGAATTCTTCGCGCTGAACATCGATCCACTTGTCCGCAAACTCACGGCATTCCTTACGGAATTCGTTGATCGGCACAGCGTCTTTGTTTTTGCCTTTTTTGCGATACTGCTCTTCGATCTTCCATTCGATCGGCAGACCATGACAATCCCAGCCAGGAACGTAGTTCGCATCAAAGCCCTGCATCTGCATGGAGCGATTGATGATGTCCTTCAGGGTCTTGTTCAGCGCATGACCAATATGGATGTTGCCGTTCGCATAAGGAGGGCCATCATGCAGGATGAACTTAGGGCGACCCGCAGATTGATCGCGCATCACCTTGTAAAGGTCCTTGTCCAACCATTTGGCGAGGATCTTAGGTTCATTCTTTGGAAGGCCTGCCCGCATTGGGAAATCAGTTTTAGGCAGGTTGAGCGTGTCCGAATAATCGCGGCTCGGTGTATCGGTCATTTGGCAGTCCGCTTATGTGGGCATTTGTTTGCCCATAGGCATTTGGTAAAGCGCAGGAATTTGCGCAAGTTTGAAAATCCCGCCGTCTCTGTGACGGTTGGAGGTCTCCCGGTACTTCAGGGCGCCAGCGGGCGTCTCAACTGAAGGCCGGGCCAATAATTCGAAATTGGCACACCTTGAGTAAGGTCAAAGGAGTAGTCCTGTTATCTTCAAACTCGGCTAACATAATGAGTGCTTTTAGCAGCGCTTATCCTAGGAATAAAGAGCCTCTAACAACAAAGCTCAATATTCTCAAGACCAAGGACATTTTTCCTGAAGACTGGAGCTGCCACGCTGAAGTCAGTAATGGCGCTTGGGTGAACTGTCGACAAGCTCTTCGCTCTCCGCCTGACGCTTCGCAGCTGTCCGTTCACGGTGTGCAATGTAAAGCCCGCCACCTGAGATCAAAGCCACACCCAGCCAGACAAACATGTCCGGAATGTCCCCAAACAGCACGAAGCCCACAATCGTTGCACTGATGATCTCTGTATAGCTGAGCGGTGCAAGAACGGAGGCAGGGGCTCGGTCAAACGCAAGCACGATACACCCGTGTGAGGCAAACGAGATAATGCCCATCAACACGAACAGCGGCAGGTGAGTGAGGTCTGGTGTCGTCCATGCAGCAGCTTCAAACCCAAGCAGGCTTGCGATGATAACAAGCGGTGTCAGCGTCAAAACACCAGCAACACCTGTCGCAAACTGAATGCCAAGCAAAGAGGCACTCCCTGCCAGTTTGCGTGTCAGAACAAGATAAACTGCAAAGGAGGTCGCGGCAGCAAGGGGCAACAGAGATGGCCAACCCAACGCGCTCGACCCTGGACGGATAATGATCAGAGCCCCGATCATGCCAACCACAACAGCTGCCCAACGGCGCACACCTACTTTTTCCTTCAAAACAACAGCCGAAAGTACAGTCAGGATCATCGGCTGCACAAAGAAAATCGCAATCGCATCCGCCAAAGGCATGTACTTAAGAGAGGTGAAGAAGAAGATTGAGCAAATTGCGAGACAAGCACCGCGCACCAGCTGAATACGGTTGACCTCTTTCATCAAAGAGCCGAACGAACGGCCCATGAAACCCGCAATCACGAGAACAATAATCGCCTGACACAGGAAGCGGCCAAGCGACACCTCAACCGGCGAAATGAACGCACTGAGATACTTGGCTGTGCCATCCATCAGGGGGGCCAGAGACATTCCGGCGACCATAAACAGAATGCCATGTAGCCCGGCATTGGAGGTATGACTATCTGTCGAGGCGGTTGTTGTTGTCATGTTGCTCTCGGATAATGGGGATACGCTGACATATCAAAGCCAGCGCAGAGGGTAAGGGCCTATATTGACGCACCAGCTATTCCTTTGCGCAACCAAAAGAAAGTGCCGGTAGCAGGCTATTCAGTGCAGTTATCTAAAGAGTATCTGTTCCGCCCCTCAATATTATGAGGGAGAGGGTTTTCTCTCTGCATTTGCAAGTATCAGTCCGCTGCAGATGAGCATACCAACGCCAACCCAGACAAACTCGTCTGGGATTTCATTGAAGACCAGGTAACCGATTGTAGTTGCCGAGAAAATTTCAACGTAATTGATTGGAGCCAATACAGATGCCGGTGCTCTCTCAAAGGCTTTGACCAGCAGAACATGCGCGATCAGGCCAGTGGCACCAAGACAGAACAACAGGATTGTTGGCAGCGTAAAATTGGCATCCTGATTGACAATCACCAGATCTCCACCAAAACCAGTCAGCCAAGCATAAATGATGATCGGCAAAATAAAGAGACTTCCAGCAAAGCCAGTCGCGAACTGTATGGCGAGCTGAGAGGATTGCCCGGAGAGCTTGCGTGTCAGCATCAGATAGCAGGCAAATGTAAAAGCAGCAGCTAAAACGAGAAGGCTCGCCGGTTGGAAAACGCCGGTGCCGGGGCGCATGATCACAAGCACACCAGCAAACCCAATCAATACCGCCAGCCAACGTTTTGGACCAACTCTCTCCTTCAGAAAGACTGAGGACAGAACAACAAGAATAACCGGCTGCACAAAGAAAATTGCCGTCGCATCTGTCAATGGCAAGTACTTCAACCCAAACACAATGAACACCGAGCCCACCGCAAGCAGCAAGCCACGGCAGAACAAGGGCAGGGTGGTCTCTTTCAAAAGACTGAGCCAGCTCCGTTTTTGAAAAGTAGCAATCGCCAGAATTATGACGAGCTGCACGGCAAAGCGGAAGAAAGCGACCGTCAAAGGAGAGAAAAACTCTGAGAGGTATTTCACCACGCCATCGGTGCTCGATAGAATGAGCAACCCGCACATCATCAGCAGCACGCCATGCAACACATTATCAGAACTGGCAGTGCCAGCTCTCGTAGCCGCTGATGTCATGAACTATCTTTCTAAAGGGGGTGACTACCCGTCGGCATTGAGCATTTGGTCCAGATGAGAGAGCGGTCGCATGGAGGCAATCATTGCCCGCGCCTCAGCGCTATCCTGATCCATTTGGCTAATTAAGGCTTCAATACCGTCAAATTTAAGTTCGGCACGGATAAATCCGACGAAGCAGACTGTGACTGGCTTTTCATAGAGGTCACCAGTGAAGTCAAACACATGCACTTCAAGCAGCGGTGCACCATCATCAAAAGTTGGACGACGACCAAAACTGGCCACACCATCATGCATCACGCCGTCAATTTTGATCTGAACGGCATAAACGCCTTCTTTCAGCTCACAATTATCGGCAAGCTTCAGGTTCGCAGTTGGGTATCCCAACTCGCGGCCACGCTTCTCACCGTGTTGAACGGTTGCTTCAACAAAATAACGATATCCAAGCAAGCCGTTCGCCACTGCCAGTTCGCCTTCAGCAAGAGCGGCACGAATACGGCTGGAAGAGATGATCTCTCCCCCTTCGTCACCTTCTGCGCCAACGATGGTCACGGCAAATCCATGGGCTTCACCAGCTTGCTCAAGAAACTCAGGTGTTCCTTGACGCCCCTTCCCAAAGTGGAAGTCATAGCCAGTGATGCTCTGGGAAATGCCAAGGCGTCCAACCAGAATGTCCTTCACAAAATCTTCAGCGGCCATACCGCCAAACTCTTTTGTAAAGGGCAGTTCGATCACGCCATCCAGATGTTCCGCTTCAAAGATCTCTGCTTTGACATGTGCAGGCGTCAAACGAAACACAGGCTGATCAGGCCGGAAGAAGGTGCGTGGGTGTGGTTCAAACGTCATGGCGAGGGCCGGAACACCGCGCTTTGCAGCTTCATCACGCGCTAAATCAAGGACAGCCCGATGTCCGCGATGAACACCATCAAAATTCCCAATAGCAACAACGCCGCCGCGCAGTTTGTCGGGAAACTGCGCAAGGTCGGTAATATGCTGAAAAGAATGCGCCTGTTTGATCGGCTCACCCATGAACTGTACTTCCCGCTTGAGCGTATTACCGAAAAGTGGCTCCGGTTTTCGGATTAAAATACGCATGAATAGAGAGATTCAGAGTCTGACGCGCGAATGCGTAGAGCGCAGCATACTCCAAACATCTAGAATTTTGCGAGACGGTGCCGTGAGAAGTCCGCCCCGTCAAGCTCTTGAGATGGAGTTTGCCGGGCCGGACACAAGAAACTTCAAGTCCTGTGCAGGAATTTCAGCTTAAAGCGGAATATCCATGTCGGCGCGGGCAGGGACTTTGACCATCGCTTCCCCTTCCAAAACCACCTTGCCCTCGACCAGGCATTGGCAATCCAACCGGGCGCGATTGCCTTTGTCGATCAGCTCTGCAACGCTCACGCGCACCTCAATATCGTCGCCGATATACACAGGCGCGCGAAAATTTAAAGATTGAGACAAATAAATTGCACCTGGACCCGGTAATCGCGTTCCAAGTACGGCTGAGATAAGGCTCGCAGTGTAAAGACCGTGCGCAATACGAGTTTTGAAAGGGGTCTTTGCTGCAAAATGCTCCGACAAATGGATTGGGTTTCTGTCACCGGAAACCTCTGCGAATCCTACGATGTCTTGAGAGCTGACGTGCTTTACGAAAACTTCGGTCATGCCGACTGAAAGGTCTTCATAAGCGAGTGGACGAAGGCTGAGCATAGTGTTTCCTCGAATTAACCACAGGCAATATTGCCGGTAAAACGCGCGGAAACGCTAGTAAGCGGACCTCTAAAAAACAATTAGGCTTTTAGCATTATTGAAATCGTATTGGAGAAATTAACCTAACTATAACGTAGGGCGGGTAATTTCGCGAAGTTGAATTGGTGGGGACCCCTTTTATTTGGAAGGACACCTGCGTCCAGTGTGACCGAACAATGTCGTGGTCGCCGTGAGTATAGCAGAGAGGCAACGACAGCCTCTTGAGAATATGGAGTTGTACATGGCCCTTGATCTTCAGATGCCAATTCTGGTTGTCGATGATTATAAGACCATGATTCGAATCATTCGGAACTTGTTGAAGCAACTTGGCTTTGCGGACATCGATGATGCGGCTGATGGCACTGAGGCCTACGAGAAAATGAAGCAGCGCCGTTACGGCCTGGTGATCTCGGATTGGAACATGGAACCTATGACTGGCTATGAACTGCTCAAGCAGGTCAGGCAGGATGCTGCTCTTAGTAAGACGCCATTCATTATGGTGACGGCTGAGTCTAAAACGGAAAACGTGATCGCTGCTAAAAAGGCAGGGGTTAACAACTACATCGTTAAGCCGTTTAACGCGCAAACTCTTAAAGGCAAAATCGAAGCGGTATTCGCGGACTAATTTGCTTTGCGCACAATTGAAGAATATGGGCTGGGGTGAGGACGCGATAACGAGAGCGCCCCAAACCCTTCTGTGCACCCAACTGACCGGTTACAAGGTCGGGTAGAGCTCTGACCCGGCAGGCGATTTTGCCTGCTGGAGGAGACGTTCCCTACACAGGCAAAGGGAAGTGTTTTGACCAAAATTGATATTCAGCAACTCATCGATTTTCTGGAAGAAAGCCGTGAGAAATCTAGCGAAGTCACACTAACTGATGTGATGGGCCTTGCAGAGGTTATGACAGGTTCAATGGGGGACATCATTGAGCACATCCAACCTGCAGTGACCGTGGAACTGGCAGAAATCGGCGCGGAAATTGCACGGATGAAAGCCGAAATCAGTAAGCTTCGTGTCGCAGATATGAGAGATAATCATATCCCTGACGCTGGTCGGGAGCTGGATGCTATTGTTTCTTCAACAGAGGAAGCAACACATTCAATCATGGAAGCAGCTGAGGCCATCATGGCAGCTGATCCTGAGGACACTCAGACCTATCAGGACACCGTCAACAATCAGGTTATGGAGATTTTTCAGGCCTGCGCGTTTCAGGATATTACTGGACAACGCATTTCTAAAGTTGTCAGCACCCTGAATACGATTGATGAGCGTGTTTCCAACTTCGTCGAACGTTTACGTCTTGAGCAAGAAGCTCATAACGAACAGGGCGGGGAAGAAACGGATGAAGAGCGCCGCAAGCGTGAGCTGATCCTCCATGGCCCGCAGCACAAGGGCGAAGGCGTCTCTCAGGATGAGATTGATGCTATGCTCGGTGATGTGCAGCAGGACGATATCGACAAGCTGTTCGCCTGATTTTACTTGCGATCAATTTGTCAGTGGCACTGCCCACAAACAAGAAATCTAAAAGCAGTTTGTTGACCTGAAATGGTGCAAACTGCTTTAGTTTTACCAGCTCAGGCGCCCCATAAAACTGTGCGCATGCAGGCCTTCTGCCTTAAGCATGCTTTCAACGGCTTCGGCATCCCCTGTCAGATCCGCTGCATGAATACCTTCCGTCAAAAACAAAGCGTGGATGCCCTGGGCATTTGCACCTTTGATATCAGTCGGTAAACCGTCACCAATTGCCAGAATTTCAGTTTTTTCAAGCGCTCTGCCTGCGTACACATTCAGCTCTGCCCGCGCCATATCGTAGATCGGATGAAAAGGCTTGCCCGTAATGATGACGCGGCCACCCATCTCTTCATAAAGCTTTGCGAGTGCGCCTCCACACCAGACCAACTTGTCGCCTTGTTCAGCAACAATGTCTGGATTAGCGCAAATGAGTGGCAGGTCCAGCTTCAATAACTCTTCAAAATGAGAACGATAGTCTTCAGGCTCTTCGACGCGCCTGTCATTCAAACCTGAACATACGATAATGTCCGCAGCATTTGGCTCCAAAAAGTCAAAACTTGCACCATGAAACAGGCTATGATTCTTTTTGGGTCCAATATGATAGACTTTTGCGTGATCTATGGCTCGAAGATCAGCCTGAACAACATCGCCTGACGAGACAATTGAGTCATAGCAGGTCTGCGGAACACCCAAACTGCGAAGATGCTGTTCAATCTCATGGGATGGACGCGGTGCGTTGGTAATCAAAACAACAGGCTTGCCACAACGCGTCTTATAGCTCTCAAGAGCGTCAATTGCTGCCGGAAAAGCACTCACGCCATTATGTAAAACACCCCAGACATCACATAGAATGCCGTTGAACTGATCTGCAATCTGGCTGAGGCCAGTGATGGGGGATTGCTGCTTCATATGATGTTCTCTTGGAGGAAACTTGGATACGCTCTTGAAAAAAGAGTAGAGTTGAGCCAAGTCCTCATAGCCTGAGCAGGTGGCGACGACAAGTAGATATAATCACTGCTCATCTTGCATTGATACTGAGCGCAAATCTCTGTCACAAATATGATTTGGATGCGCCATGTATATGCAGAACAATCTTTGAGATGGAGCGGTTATGGCGGTAAGACAACTTAGCGATACGACAATTAACAGAATTGCCGCTGGTGAAGTGATCGAGCGGCCTGCAAGTGTCGTCAAGGAGCTGGTTGAAAACGCAGTTGATGCTGGTGCTACGCGCATCGAGATCGTCACCGCGACCGGTGGTAAAAGCCTGCTGCGCATCACAGACAATGGTGCAGGCATGACGAAGGAAGATCTTCAGCTCGCCGTCCGCCGCCATTGTACATCCAAACTGCCTGAAGATGATCTCATGGACATCCGGACTATGGGTTTTCGCGGAGAAGCGCTGCCATCCATTGGCGCAATCTCACGTTTGGAAATAACCACACGCCATGCCTCGGAACCTCACGCCTGGAAAATCGAAGTTGAAGGCGGCCAGGACAATGATATTGAACCAGCTGCATTGAACTCCGGAACACGCGTAGAAGTGAAAGATATCTTCTTCTCTGTGCCCGCCCGTCTGAAGTTCCTGAAGTCCGACCGTGCTGAAGCAACCGCGATCACGGAAATCATCAAGCGCATCGCTCTTGCAAACCCAACTGTCAGGTTCACCCTCTCTGGATCAGACCGCCGGCAGCTGGAACTGCCAGCTTGCACTGGAGATGATGCGGATCTCGCCCGGATCGGACAAATACTGGGCGCAGAGTTTACAAAGAACGCTATGGAGATTGAGGCGCTGAGGGAAGGAGTACATCTGTACGGATATGCAGGCCTGCCGACCTTCCACCGCGCCAACTCACAGCACCAGTTTTTCTTCGTTAATGGCCGTCCGGTAAGAGATAAGTTGCTCCTAGGCTCCCTGAAAGCGGCATACTCAGACGTGCTATCTCGTGATCGCCACCCGATCGTAGTGCTCAACATTGATCTTGACCCTCACCAGGTGGATGTAAACGTACATCCAGCAAAGGCAGACGTACGCTTCCGAGATGGTCAGCTGGTTCGTGGATTGATGATCGGTGCACTGAAGAATGCCTTCGTTCAGTCTGGCTTCAGAGCATCCACAGCAAACACCCAATCTGCAATCAACGCTATCCGCCCAATGGGACAAAGCGCAGGCTTCAATGTTCATTCCGGTGCGTCTATGCATACGCCCCAAGGCAATAGAGAAGCCCCTCAAAACTATTCATGGCAACAATCGTCCTATCGACCAGAAGAAGGTCCTACAGGTGTGTGGAGTGCTGCAGATATCCCGGATGTTGGATCCAGCGAAATGCAGTTGGGTCTGATGGAAGCCAATGCACCATATTCAGCACCAATGGATCAGTCGCAGTTGCCAGCGAACGAGCAGGGCGCACAGGCCTACCAACTGGTCGACGCGCCATCCGCAGACTCGCGAGCCCACGGACATCAGTTACCGGAAGACCGAGAAAACTTCCCGCTTGGTGCCGCCAGAGCACAAATCCACGAAACTTACATCGTGTCGCAAACCAAAGACGGGTTGGTCATCGTAGACCAGCACGCAGCCCACGAACGTCTTGTATATGAACAGCTTAAAGAGGATTTGTCGAAGCGCGATGTGTCTCGGCAGATGCTTCTCATCCCGGAAATTGTAGATCTCCCTGAAGAGGATGTCGCACGACTAGAAGAGCGTGCGCCTGAGCTTGAAGAAGTTGGCCTTGTTCTGGAGCGTTTCGGGCCGGGGGCAATTGCAGTGCGAGAAACTCCATCCATGCTCAAACGCCTTAACATCAAAGCGCTTGTGCAGGATCTTGCTGACGACTTTGCGGAGTTCGACAGCTCAACCCGCATCAGAGAGAAGTTGGATCTGGTGGCTGCAACAATGGCATGTCATGGATCAATCAGAGCAGGGCGAAGAATGCGTCCTGAAGAGATGGACAATCTACTTCGCGATATGGAAGCAACGCCAAAGTCAGGACAATGCAATCACGGCAGACCAACATGGATTGAGCTGAAGCTCTCCGATATCGAACGCTTGTTTGGTCGCCACTAATTTATACGACAAAAACCAGAAGAGGCGGATCAATGATCCGCCTCTTCCAGTTCGTATTCTCGATTACACTAGGCAATCGATGGGTTCTGACATGTGGCCTCAGAAGTCCCGTTGAACACGGAGCAGGACTGAGATGATATCCTGTTGGCCGAGTGGGCGAGTTGGGTTACCGCCGTTAGTAGAGTTATCGGGGTAAAGGTTCCCATTCGCTACGTTTCGATAGGCAACTTCAGTACCGATTTCGAATCCGCTAACTGGTGTCCAGCCAACCTTACCGACAACATCCCACTGGTTTTGGTTCCAAAGGAACTTGGAGCGAGCGTTAGCAAAAGAAGCCTGAATTGCTGCGTTCCACTCAGGAGAGAAGTCAGCTTGGAAACCCCATGCGATGGACCAACCGGTTGCAATTCCGTCTTCACCATCTGTAAGTGAGGTCGCATCCCAGACTACGTTCTGCCAGTCACTGTTTACGTAACCAAGCGCACCCTGTGAGAAGGTTGCCTGAACAACACCCTGGAAACCGGAGAGCGTGCTAGTGAAGAATGGTAGGTCAAATTCAAAACCACCACCGACGGCCCAGCCGAGCAACCCAGAAGGGTAAGATTCAAGATAACGGATCTCAGTTAGAGCACCCATGATCTGTGCGGAACCCCAACCCTGATCAAGTCGGATGTTAGCAACAAGGTCAGGGAAGCGCATGCCGCCGTAGCCTTGGTTAAATCCGGTTGAGTCAAGATATTCACCAGTAAAGAGGTTCTGCTGGCGAGCTGTTCTGTCTTCCACAGACCAGCTGGTGGACAAGCCGTTACCCAAATCGAAGGTATAACCAGCAAGCCAGAGGTTTTGGTCAGAATACGCAACGGTGGTGATCGCACCGTAGGCATAACCGGTCCAGAAGTCATAGAAGGACTGTGCACGACCAATGGTCATACCGCCAAACTGTACGAACGCATAATCAAGCGTCATAACAGTGTTGTCCTGTTCAACCCCAAAAGAGCCGACTGGGTTGTTCACGTTAGGAACAGAGCTGTCATCCTGAATAAAGCCAGGTGTGTCGACTGTTCCGAACAAATCAATGTAAGCACGAAGCAAGCCGTATTCTGTTTGAGTTCGGGCGTCCATGCGGAGGTAGCCACGTGCACGAGTGGATGTTGAATTTCTTGTCCGCTCAGACCAGTCGCTTGGGGCCGCCCCAAAGTTGTTGAAACGGTATTCTGCACGAACACGACCGCGAATTCTCAAACAGGTATCTGTGCCTGGAATATAAAAATATCCAGTACCGTAGGCGTCACAAATCTGGACATATTCTACGGGCTCCGGTGCAACGGGAAGATCGGCTGCAAGGACCGGAGTGGCACTCATCATAAGCGCTGCTGCGGCGCTAGTTGTAAAGTGGCGCATAATTCGACTCCTAAATCGGGTAGAAACCCACTCCTCAAACAAGGTTTATTGACAAAACTACTTAAGGCGGCCCAAATGCTGCCTAAGCAAAACTAATTTTATTGTTGTGTACGCGAATTCCCTGCAGCAATTGATGCCAGCACATGCTTGTTGATGCAATAATAACTCTAAAAATAACCTAGAGTTATCAAGCTAATCGAAACCGCTGTTTCATTCCTGCAACGCTTTTATCCCAAACTAGGTAGATGTAACAAACGCATTTCAGGGGTGCTCTTTATCGAATTAAGCCATTGTTATTATTCGTTAAAAAAATCATTACGCAGATTTGCGAGCCCTTTTCCTATGCAAGCTGCGTCATTCGAATCATAGACACAAATGAGGTCCGTATCAGGGAGTTGTGATGCTCCATGATAAGTATAGTGATAGTATTTACAAGTATTCGAATTTTGCGTTGTTTTGGGGAAGTTTGCGTTCTTTTGAGGACTGACGCGCTGCAATGCGAACTGTGAACCTCAATCCCGCAAATCTCTGTTTTTCAGGAGGCAGAGGGCCAATGCATCCTCCAGCCCACCCACACCGGACCAGATCCTCCGCCACAACACGGTGTCATCACCTCAGAATGCCGGGCAGCAACGACCTGCTTCAATCAGTTCGGGCTGAAGACCCCAAGCTCGCCTCTGCTCACAGTCCTCGCCCACCTGCGCCATCATTGAGCGCACTCACACATCACGGCGGTCCTCTATCCAGCACACAGAGGGGAGGGCAACAAAAAAGGCCTTCCCGAAACCACATCGGAAAGGCCTTCTTCTACTCTTTATATATAGGGTCGCTCTGGGCTACACGCCGAGATACCTGAGAATGAGGATCTGACTGTCGCCCGCATGGCGTACATCCAGCCCTTCAAACCCGTCAGGGATCACTGGAGAAACGCTCGCATCTTCTTCCCAGATGCAAAGGGCGCCTTTATTAAGCCAGCCGCCAGCCACGGCGCTGGACAGAGCCTTCTCGCCCAGCTCGTTGCGGTAAGGTGGATCCAGAAACACCAGGTCGAACGGAGCAATGGTTCCCGCTTCCCCTAAAGATGTTGCATCACGTCGCAAGATCTTTGTGGCGCCCATCAGTCCGGTGGTCTCCACATTCCGGCGGATCAGACCACGCGGCTCAACGGCCTCTTCAACAAAGACGCAGTACTTGCCACCACGGCTCATCGCTTCCAGACCAAGAGCGCCGGTCCCTGCAAACAGGTCCAGAACGCGTGCGTCCTGAACCGGATTGTCGTAGGAATGAGCGAGTACATTAAAAATGGTCTCTCTCATCCGGTCACTGGTAGGCCGTGTGTTTTGTGTCTTGGGCGTAGCGAGAGCAGTTCCCCGAAAGCGTCCAGCAACAATTCTCACGATTTTCTGCCGCCTTTGTTTCCACGAGGTGCGCCAGAGCGATCACCACCTGGGCGACCACCACGTGCTTTATCACCGCCAAAGCTCTTGCCGCCACCACGTGGGCCTTTGCTAAAGCTCGGCTTACCGCCATCACGGCCACCTTCGCGAGGACCTTTGCTAAAGCTTGGCTTGCCGCCATCACGGCCACCTTCACGAGGGCCTTTGCTGAAGCTTGGCTTACCGCCATCACGGCCACCTTCGCGAGGGCCTTTGCTGAAGCCGCGCTTTTCGCCATCACGGCCACCTTCGCGAGGGCCTTTGCTAAAGCCACGCTTTTCGCCGTCGCGACCACCATCACGACCGCCTTCGCGCTTATCGCCACGTGGTCCCTTATTGAAACCACCACGCTTTTCATCAGAAGGCGCATCATCGCGGGAGCGACGGTTGGAGAAGCGGCGCTCACCCGGTGTTGGACCGGTATCGCCAGAATAACGCGCATTGTCTGCAGGGTTAAAGTCACCACCGCGACCACCGTCACGTTTTGGAGCGTCGGCCTCAGCTGAACGTTTTGTGCCGCCATGAGCCAAATCGAAGTCACCACGCTTGGTGCGGGTGCCAAAACGACGCTCTTCCGGCTTACGCTTCGCAGCAGTTCTGCCTTCGTCCTCATCAAAACTTGGAGTGTATGTATCTACGCTGCCGTCTGCGCTGAACACGCGGCGCGGCTTGATGTAACCACCACGCTCGTTGCTGCCAAAGCGGGAAGGTCCAGCCTGACGGTCACGATCGCCGAATGATTTGCGGTCGCCGCGGTCACGATCACCAAATGGCTTGCGATCGCCACGGTCACGATCACCGAATGACTTGCGTTCACCACGATCACGATCGCCGAATGGCTTACGATCACCGCGATCACGGTCGCCAAAGGATTTACGCTCACCACGGTCTTCAGAAGGCTTGCGGTCACCAAAGGTTGGTTTCACACCAACGCGCTTACGGTCACCAAACGGGTTCTGTTCAGAGCGTTCACCACCACTATCTTTCTGGTCGCTGCCATGGCGCAGTGGCTTACTCTTGTTCTTAGCAAGAACAGCAGCAGCATCTTTTGCGCTGATCCAGCCACCACCGGCACCACCGGAAGATTTCTTTCTCTTCTTCAGTTCGGCTTGTTTGCTGGTCCGGGTATCCATCTGGTTGACGATAGGGGCGTCAAAGTCCAGGTCAGCTTCAGTAACAAGGCGTTCGCCCAGCTGGTCTTGAAGCACACGGCCACGGATTTCCTGCAGTTCACTGTCACCAAGGTCGCCCAGCTGGAACGGACCAAAGGAAATGCGGATCAGGCGGTTCACGGAAAGGTCAAGATGCTCAAGAATACGCTTCACTTCGCGGTTCTTGCCTTCACGCAGGCCAATGGTCAGCCAAACGTTGTCGCCTTTTTCAGTGTCCAGTGTCGCTTCAATAGCGCCATAAAGAACACCGTCAATGGCAACACCGTCTTTCAGGGCATCCAGCTGCTCTTGAGTCACCTTGCCGTAGGCGCGCACGCGGTAGCGGCGCAGCCAGCCAGTTGCAGGCAGTTCAATCACGCGGGAAAGGCCACCATCGTTGGTAAGCAGCAGCAGACCTTCGGTGTTGATGTCCAGGCGGCCAACAGTCACAACGCGTGGCATGTCAGCAGGCAGGATGTCAAAAACAGTTTTACGACCCTCAGGGTCTTTATTCGTGGTTACCGTGCCACGTGGTTTGTGGAACAGCCAGAGGCGCGTCCGCTCACGGGTTGGCAGAGGTTTGCCATCAACGACAACCTTGTCTTTTTGGGTAACGGTAAAAGCTGGTGTTTCCAGCACGGTGCCGTTGACGCTGACACGGCCAGCTTCAATCCATGTTTCTGCATCACGGCGAGAGCACAGACCAGCACGTGCCATTGCCTTGGCAATACGTTCGCCTGCAACGGTGACTGTCTGATTTGGTTTTTTGTCGCCGGAGGATTTTTTGGTCTGCTCGCCAGATTTGCGGGGGGAGCTAGATGGTTTTTTACCGCTGTTTTTCATTGGCTCTTGCCCGGCGAACCGGGGCCTTTAACTTTCTACACTCTGATCAGATACACTGGATGAGCTCGCATAGGCGTCACCGCCTTGGCTGCCCAGCAGTCTGCCAGATGCCACACAATATTCGAATGTCGTTAGAGCGCGTTCCGTTTGATTGCAGAGAACCAGACGATAAGAATTCACTCATAAAAAGAAAACGGAGCGCGACGCGTGGATGCATTCAAAACGCGGGCGTGCTCTGCTCCGGTCATAACCTAAGAGGCGCCAGTTGGCAAAGGGGCAAAAGCAGACTCTCGAATTTTTTTCTGATTTTTTTGGCTCAGACTCACCTGACACTTTCATAAATGATGACAGCTTGAGTGATCTGGACATTTGCGCTTTGCATAGGGCTGGCGCTTGTTAAACCGCTTTATCTCTTGTTTTTGCGTGTCTTTATCCAAAACCTGCTTCCACTTTTTAGCAATACGCACTAGCTTGGCCCCCATGAAGACGCCCACATTGAACTCTACTTTTATGGATCTGGCATTGGAGGAAGCGCGCGCAGCAGAAATGCGCGGCGAAGTCCCCATTGGCTGTGTTGTTGTAAAAGATGGAAGTGTCTTATCCTCTGCGGGCAACCGCACACTGGAGCTGAATGACCCCACTGCACATGCAGAAGTGCTGGCCATTCGCGAAGCCGGAAAGCAGCTCAGCTCTCAGCGGTTGGAAGGCTGTGACCTCTACGTCACGCTGGAACCATGCCCAATGTGTGCCGCTGCCATCTCCTTCGCTCGCATCCGCAGACTCTATTATGGGGCAGGGGATGCCAAAGGCGGCGGCGTAGACCACGGCGTCCGCTTCTACTCCTCCCCAACCTGCCACCACACCCCCGACGTCTACTCCGGCCTCGCCGAAACAGATTCAGCCGCAATGCTCAAAACGTTCTTTCAAGGGAAGCGGGATTGAAGCACCCCAATCTTTGCTCTGTTTGTAACTTGAGCAGGAACGGAAGCAGGGTCCCGGCAACTTCAGAGATGCTTTGAAACTCAGAAGACGGTGCTATCGCAAGTTCTGCTGCTCGCCAGATCATCGACGAATACTGCGGAAAGGCAGAGGAGGCGATGTTTGCGCATGGGAAGATATCTCGGGAGTAAACATTCAAGGCTAACATTTCTGCTTCAAACAGTGAGCGGATAACTCGCTTCATCAACCAGCTGCATACGCGTTTGCGCTCAGCACCGGTTTGAGCGTCATCGAAATGAGTTCGCCAGGATGCAGCCCATTTATGGACTCCATGAAGGTGGGCGATCGCGTGCGGTCCAAGAGATGGGGCAGGCAGCTTATTCAGAATATTTTGCGGTCCAAAGCAATATCCCGAAAAACTGAGTGAAAACCTCAGCCAGCGATACTTGGTGGAAAGCAGAAAATCTTCAGGCTTGATCCATTCCAAATCGATATCTGATGTCTGAGTGATCCAATGGCTTGGAAACAGATTTGGAACTTCTGGACTTTGAGCAAAGATGATCAAGTCTACATCTGAAACGCCTTTGACAAAGGTTTTCCGAGAGGCCGAGCCGCGAAGAGCCAGACTGTGAAACTGTTCGCCCAACTGAGTGTGAAGTTCTTCTGCAACACTGGCTAACTCACTTAGCAATGGTTCTTCGGGAGCTTGGCCAATGACGGGCAGTATTCCGTGCTTGTCAGCGGCAGAAAGTCGCCCAACTGACCTCACGTTTGGTGCTATGGTTTGGAAAGTCTCCATGGTCTCCTGCAAGCTCAACCGAACAGCGTCTCAACAACGGTCGTGCTTCAATAATCACTTGGAAGCAGTAATCGCGACCCAACTGGTGGGGGCTTTGTCGAACCCGCTGCCCTCCCAACTCTCATAGGCTATAGAAGACCAAGGGCCAGCCTGTTTCCAAAGGGTATTCAGCTCTTCTTTTGAGATGTAGTTGTAGTAGCGGCCAAAGCTGTCAGTGCCATCATGAGTGCCCACTTTGAAGCTGGCCCATACTGAACCTCCTGAGACCAAAGCGCGATAGATCTTCTCGAAGATAGAAGGCAGATCCTCTCTCAAGGCATGTGTCAGCGAGGCACACGCATACACGCCATCATAGGTATTCGTTGCAGCCAGCTCGTTAAACATCATGACCTTGACTTCCTGACCAAGCCGTTGGGTCGCCAGAGTTGCCAACTCTGATGAGCCATCAGTCGCATCAAGCTCAAAGCCTGCTTCAAGAATGGCTAGGGCATCAACACCCGCACCCGTCCCAAGCTCCAGGATGCGTCCGCCTGCTTTACAGTGTTTGAGGAATGGAAACAGCATAGAGTTAGGCAGGTTCTTGTGTGTCGCATACTCGCTGGCATTATCCTGATAAAACTTAATACTATTATTGCTCATAAAACATCCTATTGAAAAGCCTTGCGATTCGAGTAATGGAGAATAATAGTGCCAGAAATGCAGCGAAATTTGGCCTGAATATCAGGCCACTCTCTTCGCCGCGATCAAGGACCCGCCTGCAATCGCCAGTGCTGCGATTACGATGTTAGCGGCAAGGGTGCCTTCTCCAAACGCGATCAACAGAAGCGTTGAGATCAAAGGCGCACCATAAGCGAGGACGCCGAGCAGCTGCACGTTGCCGTGCTTCACGCCAAAGTCCCACGTGTAAAAGGCAATGCCCACGGGCCCAAGACCCAAACCAATCACGGCGATGATTTGTGTAAGATCCTGAGGGACAGCTGTGGTCTCCCAGAGGAAATGCGCGAGCCAGCCAAACACGGCAGTTAAAGCACAATAGCCGATCACGGCATCAGAAGAGGTGGTCTTGATCAGTCGGCTCAAAACAGAATAGCTGGACCAGATCAACGCACAACCCGCCGCTGCCACATAGCCAACAACGTACTCCCACTGCAGATTGCCTGCTGAACTGTCCCAGCCAAGCAAAACCCAATACCCAGCAAGAGCGACAAGAGCGCCGCCAACATGCCACCTTGTAATGGTCTCTCCCGGCAACAGGGCAGAGAACAACACAATGAGCAACGGCCAGATGTAGGCAATCAGTCCCGCTTCAACAGCAGGCGCATTCTGCAAAGCAACAAAGTACAGCGCATGGAAGCCAAACAATCCGCCAACACCAAGCAACCAGCCGGACAGAGGCAACTTGAAGGCAGAACGCACATCAGCCTTTCCCGTCAACAGCTTGCCGGAGAGTGTGAGCGTCGCCACCGTAAACGTCATGGCCAGCAACTGGAACGGCGGAAACTGATCACCGGTCAGCTTGGTCAGCACAGCAAGCGTGCCCCACAAAACAATGGAGATACTCCCGATGGAAGTCGCAGCGCTGATCTTGCCAGCTGATTGGTTCTGTAACATTTAAAATTCCGCTTGAAGACTGAGGCCATCACATCGCTGGAGGTTCCAACGAAACCGACCAGATCCTGCCTCATTTCCTGCATATTAGAATTAGGCAAAACAGGAAATAGATTTTCTTTTTGAGATTTTCGAAAGACCGCGGTATCCCTGAGCAAGCAGTCCTCTTAAACAAGCTTTTGGACCAAGAGTGGAGATCTGGAACGAAGTCATGCCCTATCAAGCTGTCATCCGTGAATATGACCGGCTGGAACTCGGACACCACCACGCGTTCGCGCAGGCTGTTGTTCCGTTACAGGGCGAAATGCAGATTGAAATTGGCGGCCACTTCAAGGAACTGACGGTCGGCTCCGTCGGCCTCATAGCGCCAGAAACCCTGCACGACAGCGAAACCACCGCCGGCAGCCGCTTCCTGATCATCGATGTCAGCGACAGAGCGGCCATTTCTCAGTTCTTCCGCCACGCAAGTGACAGCCATCAGGAACTCTCACCACTCGCACTAAAGTACCTCAACTTCGTCGCCTCGCTCACAGATACGTTTGAAGTAGACGCAAACGGCGCTGCCTCCATCCTGAACACAGCCCTTGAACTGGCAACAGGCCGAAGCGCAGATTTCATCGACCAAAACGCAATCTCACATCGATTGCAGAGCGTAAAAGAACAGCTGCCCACTCACAACAAGATCTCGGATATCGCGAAAGAGGGCGGGTATTCAGTCAGCAGCCTGCAAAAGAAACTCAAAGCCTCCTACGGCAAATCCCCAAAACAACTCCAGCTGGAGATGCGTCTGGACAAAGCTCTGACCCTGCTCAGATCAACAGACCAATCCATCGCAACCATCGCCTTCCAGATTGGCTATGAAAACGCCTCATCCTTCACCAATATCTTCAAAAAACACTTCGGCCTGACACCCTCGCAATACAGAGCCCAATACTGGGCCTCCAAAGCCAGCCACAGCTAACACTCCCTCGATTATACGATCCTGCAACTATTAAAATCCTTTAAGTTGTATGCTTTTACGGCGATCAGTATGTTGCATGCTTTGCTCAATATCCCCCCTACGTGCAAAGCAAACAACAGAAAGCATATAATGACTGAAACGGCTCTGATCACCTACATTGCTGCGCTTTTCTCCATGATGAACCCCATCGGAAACACGGGCGTTTTCGCGGGTATGACCGCCGACAGAGATGCCGCCACTGCACGGCGCATCGCGTGGACCTGCGCAGGCGCAATCGCCCTGACGCTCCTCACCGTCACCTGGACAGGTGGCATTCTTCTCAAGTTCTTCGGCATAACCGTCCACGAACTGCGTGCTGCTGGCGGCGTGATTGTCCTGCTGATCGCCCTCTCTATGTTGCGTAGTGACAACAGCCACCGCCAAACCCCGCAGGAAGCAGCCTCCGCAGCAGAGCAGAACCACATCGCCGTCGTCCCACTCGCCATTCCAATCGTTGCCGGACCAGGCGCCATTGCAACAGCCATTGTCGCCGCTGAGCGTCATTCTGGGATCTGGGCCAAGATTGATCTATCCATCGCAGCGGTTGGGCTTGCGCTGTTCACCGGTCTCTTGTTCTCAGTTTCAAAACCCATTGCAAACAAGCTCGGCGAGTCGGGTATGGGCGTCGTGACCCGCCTCATGGGCATGGTGCTCGCCGCAATCGCCATGGGCATGCTCGCTGAAGGCGTTATAGGCATGATCCCGGCACTGGCAAGCTGAGGCAATATCGCGTCTCTCTAAGCAAAGCATGCAAGGTCTGCTACGGTGGGCCTTGCTCGTTCAAAACCCTCTCATTTTCACCAGCCGCTTTACTCTCTGTTTTATACGGCAGCGATCCGCGCATGCTGCGATCCAAGCGCCAGCTATACTTGTCTCAAAGAAGCACGCCGCGAGCAGGGCATGCTGAAGCAACGGCAAGTCAGGTGTTTTCATGCTGGAGTTCAACAGCCATACCAACCACAGAAACCCCTCTAACAGAGTATGGGCACAACAGGCGATCCAGAATATTGAGGCGGATTACAACCGCTCGGCTGACACACACCTCATCAAGCTGAACATTCCCAAGCTCACCAAAGCGGGGATTGATCTTTACCTGAAAGACGAAAGCACCCACCCAAGCGGAAGCCTCAAGCACAGGTTGGCACGCTCGCTCTTCTTATACGGCATCTGTAATGGCTGGATCAGGGAAGGGACACCAATCGTAGAATCCTCCTCAGGTTCAACCGCGATCTCAGAAGCGTATTTTGCACGGCTGATCGGTAACCCCTTCGTCGCAATCGCTCCCAAAGCCACGGTGACGGGAAAGGTTAGGGAAATCAAAGCGCTGGGCGGTGAGGTGCATCTGGTGGAACCCTATCAGATCTATAAGGAAGCGGCGCGATTGGCAAAAGGACTGGGCGGCCATTACGTGGACCAGTTCACCTATGCGGAGCGGGCAACAGATTGGCGCGGCAACAACAACATAGCCCAGAGCCTGTTCTCCCAAATGGAGCTGGAACGCTTCCCTGCACCCAAATGGATTGTCATGAGTGCCGGAACAGGTGGGACAACAGCCACCATTGGCCGATACATCAGGCTTCACACGCAGGATTACCCCAAAACACAGCTCTGTGTCGTCGATCCTGAAAATTCCGTGTTTCATGAGTACTATAGAAACAGAGACAAAAGCATCGTCAGGAACAAACCCTCACTGATTGAGGGGATAGGTAGACCACGAGTAGAGCCCTCCTTCATGCCGGATGTGATTGACAGAATGATCGATATCCCAGACGCAGCGAGTATCGCGACAATCAGATGGCTGGAAGGGGTTATTCTGCGCAAATGCGGCGGCTCAACAGGCACAAACCTTTATGGTGCGCTCGCATTGGCCAAGGAGATGATGGAAAACGATCAGGAAGGCTCCATCGTCACCCTCATCTGCGACAGCGGAGAGCGTTATCTGGACACTCTTTACGACGACAACTGGGTGGCCAGCAAAAATCTGGACCTCTTACCCTACATGCACAAACTCATAGACTTCGCTGAAATCGATGGGATCTAGCGCGGTTTAACTCTGGAAAATACGCTAGTACCAACGTCACCAGCGTACTTGCTGCACCATCAAGGCAGATCGTAGAACCCTAAAGCATTGCCAGAAGGATCGGCAAACTCCGAATATGTAACGACCTCTGGTATTTCGACTGCTTCACCAGTGTCGATGTTCACTTCAGATCGTGCTTGTTGCGAAGTTGCCATATCGTCCACCAGAAAACGGACGATGGCGCCAGTTGATTGCGCGTCATCTGCCTCGAAGACCTGAAGCCAAACACCCGGTGCAACCTTAAACTCCACGATGCCTGGGACTGGTCTGATCACTTCGGTATCAGGACCAAGAAACTTGGCATACCACACCTCTGCTTCTGCCAATGAAGGCACCGGGACACCGATAGTCACCTCTTGGAACGGTTCTGCCGAGACAATACTCGTGAATGCCAAAGAGGCAACAAAGGCCAGTGCAAGCCTGCGCATGATCGTGACTGTATTCTGCAGCGAATTAAACGACATAGTTTCTCCTTTATGATTTAAATATAGTAACTATACTTTATGTACATAACGGCAATTGTCAACATCACCTCTTTTGACCCGAGAACTTTGATAGTGCCACGGTCCCAAGCATGTTCCCCAGGGAAGGAAGAGGGGATGCGGTTTGGGCACGGAGTTCAACTCGCATCTAATCTGCGAGCAGAGAGGTTGGCTCCCCCCTGATAAGTCCTTTTTAATTCTTGCCAATGTGATTTTAAGGAAAGGTCAGCCCAAGCCTTCTGAGAGGCTTGACCGAAGTACAGAGCTTGTCGGGTACATCATTGCTGCTCATGACACTCGCTTGTGCACGAGAAAGGTCCTGCGTGCATCTGAGATGAAAGCAGTGGAGCTATCCAACTCATAAGATTTTGGATAGTTGAGCCAACTCGTGGGTATCTTAGCCTGGATGCAATATTGGTTGCGTTTGTAGGTGCGCAAAAGTGTGGGCCGCTTTCTGCGACTTCCTCGCGCTTTTGAGTGTTTCTCCTACAGTCTGCTTTTCTTTGCTTGTAGTCCGATGATGTATGTGTAGATCGCGTCAAATAGCTCATCTCGAAATGAGAGGTTGAGCCATTCAAGGCCTTCAAACTGAGAAAGCTCTCTTATTGGATTTGATGGACTGGCCATTGGCCACAGACCTGAAACCAGCAGGGCGGACGTGAAAGCAATTTTCTGGCCGTCTTCCTTGCTACTATCATTCATTGCCTCTGCAATATTGGTCGCAACTCTTTCATAAAGCCCCAAGCCTTGCAGCTTGATCTTTTTGATGGCTTCCAAATGGGTGTTGTGTTCCAAAAATGATGCGGAAATACAAAGTAGCTCGCACAAGAATGGCTGCTCACAATATTGATCAGTTATAATCTTGCTAAGGTCCTCAATTGAGACGGTTCGTTGAGAAACATTGTTTTGAAAATTATCTACAAACAAGCACATTTCCTCATGCATCAAAGTCATAAGGATTTCTTCGCGGCTCCCAAAATAGCGATAAAGATTAGATTTGTTTACCGCTGCGTGTTTGCCGAGTTCGTTGAGCGACCAATTCATCACGCCCTTTTGAGAGCATAGTTCCTTCGCCATTTTGAGGATGTTTTCGCGTCGAGCAGCTTTCTGCTCATCCTTGCGTGCTCGCTTGAAGTCCATGGTTTCTCCGAATAGCTCGCCTTTATCGCCAAATCTAACCCAAGCCTTGATGGGATGTAGCTCTTACCCCATCAATCACTCAAAAAGTAGCTTAGGGTGCAGCGTAAGTGGGTTGATAGGCCCATACGACTGCAGGAGGGATATTTTTCCAGACACGTCGTGACCTGATGGCCTGAACACCTTTTCGCTTTGGAATAGGTGAGATTGTTGAATAGGTAAACTGCACTAATCGTCCACCTGGTTTGAGAACCTCAAGGCAATGATCACGAAACTGTTCGCGTTTTTCTTTCGGATAAACAAATTGAGGCAGGCTTGAAACAACGGCGTCAAATTGCTTCTTCCCATGAGAAAGATTTTTGAGTGTCTGGTAAGCATCCTGTTGCAACAAAATAGCTGCTGGGAAGTCCCTGGATAACCCTTCAGTAAATGATTTCGACAACTCAATCAGCGTTAAATCTTTTTCTTCAACACCTGCATGCAACAGAGCACGCGTGACGCAGCCTGTACCGGGACCAATTTCAAGTACCCGGGCACCAGGTTTGATGGCAGAGGCAAAGACCATAGCTCTGGCCAACTCCGAAGAGCTTGGCAATACCGCTCCTGTGCGCAGGGGAGCTTCCAACCAGTTTTCCGAAAACAACACACAATCAGACTTCTGTTTGAATGTTTGAGACATACCTTCATTCCTCAATCTAGGCATTTCAGGAGAAAATAATTGACTTGAAAAGAACCGATGGTCTTTTATATAAGAGACTATCAGTCTTTTACTAGTCAATAAAGAACGACTTCCGGCAGAATTAAAGAGGGTCAGGTGCAACCGATGAATAAAATTGAGCAGGTTCAGCAGGTCTTTGACTTGCAAAAAAGAAACTATGCCTCATCGAAGTCAGTTTCATTTGAATCGCGAATGGACCGGTTGGGGCGTATTGAGTCTCTGTTCCGCGAAAATTATCCGGCTATGGTGCAGGCGTTACAGAATGATTTCGGTACTCGTGATCCTGATGTGGCGTTCATGGGGGACGTCTATTCACCGCTAGAAAATGTCAAAGTCGTTCGCAAAAGCTTGAAAGTCTGGATGAAACCGGAACGCCAATCAGACGGGTTCATGCGCCTCTTGGGTCAACGCTCCTACATCCTCCATGAGCCTTTGGGCGTGGTTGGGGTCATATCTCCCTTCAATGCACCAGTTACACTGGCCTTTGACCCGGCTATCGACGCCATTGCTGCGGGCAACACGGTCATGATGCGTTTCCCGGAAATCATGCCTGAAACCGGAGCTTTGATGACAAGGCTCGTAGCAAAATACTTTGATCCATCTGAAATCGCTGTCGTTACCGGTGATGTTGACTTGGCAAAGTTCTTCTCATCATTGCCGTGGGATAAGTTGGTCTTCACCGGCGGGGCAACAACAGCTCGTCACATAATGGCAGCGGCAGCCAAGAACCTGACACCAGTTCTTCTTGAACTTGGTGGCAAGTCGCCCGTGTTGATTATGGAAGATGCTGATTTGCGTTCTGTCGCGCGCAAAACAGTAAAAACGCGCCTCATGAATGGTGGGCAAGTTTGCATAGCTGGAGACTATGCACTGGTGCCCGAAGCCCAGTTCGAAACATTTCTGAACTTATTGGAAGAAGAGGCCCACTCTATCTATCCGACAGTGCTGAAAAATCCGCAGTATACCGCTGTCGTTGGAGAGGCATCTTTTAAGCGGTTGAACTCTTACATTGAAGAGGCGCGGGAAAGCGGTGCTCGTATTCGTGAGATTATCCCTGAAGGAGAAGCTCTGCCTGATCTCGAGAGTCGAAAATTTCCTCTTATGCTTGTGGCCAACCCCAAGCCTGACCTGATGCTATCAAAGGAAGAGATCTTCGGCCCTATCTTGCCAGTTCTTAGCTATAAGACACTGGAGGATGCCCTTGCAATTATCAATAGCAAAGAGAAACCTCTGGCCCTCTACATTCATGGCAATGATCGTGCGAGCATTGATCGGATCTTATCTGAAACAAGCGCTGGCGGTGTGACGGTCAATGACTTCCTTATCCATGCCGGTTCGCACACCATGGGCTTTGGCGGCGTCGGGAACAGTGGCATGGGCCGTTACAAGGGAGGGAAGGTTGGTTTCAAGGCTTTCTCCAATCCCAAAAGCGTGTTCGAGCAAGGGGTAGTCAGACGGTTCTCGACTAACTTCTTGCCGCCACTCTCAGGAAGTCGAGCCCGAAAAATGCTGCTCTCCAGAGTTGGCCTGACTGAGACTTCTTGAAGCTCTCAAAGCTTAAATTTTCAAGCCATGAATAGTTACGCCGGAGATTGGGCAGACCCTTGCCTAAGCGCAGGTTCGCGATCAGCAGCACTTTAAAACCTAAAATTTGAAAGGGAATACACACATGAAAACTCTCATGCTCTCTTGTCTGACGGCGCTCACTTTGTCGTCAAGCATAGCTTTAGCGGCAGATCCAGCAATCGGTGTTTGGGAAACTGGGCTGGATGAAGGCCGATACAGCCATGTCAAAATCGAGCAATGTGGCGGCAAGATGTGTGGAACGCTTTTGCGGCTTTTCGAAGAAGATGGAACTCCGGTTAATGACGGCAATATCGGCAAGACAATTCTTTGGGATATGACCCCTAAGCCGGGCGGTAAATATCGTGATGGAAAATTCTGGCGTGTTTTTGATGGCAAGACCTATAACGGGAAAATGGACATGCTCGGAAGCCAGCTAAAAGTGTCGGGCTGCGTGATGTTCATTTGCGCAGGTCAAAAATGGAACCGAACTGAATAATTCGGAGATTGCATCTCCACCTCAAAACTTGCGACTGCCTAACTCATACAGGCAATGGCAAGCTTGTAGGGGGAATGGTGTGAAGAGCACATTGCGCTTATTCCTCCTACGAAACGCCATGACAAAGACGCATGGGCAGATTGTCAAAGCCATCATCTACGATAGGCAGTTCAACAAACTTTGACAGTCAAAACAGAAAAATCACCCCCGACGACGTGATTTAGACAGCGACACCGGAATAGCCTTGCTCGTTGGGGTGCCGGATTGGTCGCCTACGGAGTAAACGGGTACAAGGACATTCACCTCCGGGAAGTAAGAGGCAATGCAGCCCTGTGGCATGTCGTAGGGCACCACCTGAAAATCGAGGGCACGCCGATTGCGTCCGTCTTCGCTCACCGTTCCGATATCAACCTTTTCACCCTTGGAAACACCCGCCCGTCGCATGTCGATTGGGTTCATGAACACCACCTTGCGTCCGCCAGAGATACCTCTGTAACGGTCATTGAGTGTGTAAACGGTGGTGTTGAACTGATCGTTGGAGCGAAGGCTCTGCAGGGTGAACGTAAGCTTGGGCGCTCTGGCGGTTTGCTGTGCCGATGTCGCAAGCGGAAGGGAGTAGCCGGAAAACTCAGCTTTGCCGGACTTTGTTGCCCATCTTCGGTCGGCAATCGGATTACTCAGATAAAATCCGCCCGGCGTTCGCACCTGGCCGTTAAACCCGGCAAACTCAGGCAGCACTTCCTCAATCTTTTCCCGAATGCGATCATAGTTCTCTATGTAATGCGTCCAGTTGACCACCTTGTTGCCAAGGGTCGCTCTGGCCAATCCGGCAATAATCGCAGGTTCTGACATCAAAAGATCAGAGGCTGGCGGATTTACACCAGTAGATCCATGGATTCTGGAGAGTGAATCCTCCACGGTGACCATCTGCTCACCTGAACGCTGGTCATCATACTCGGTGCGGCCCAAACTAGGCAGAATATAGGAGAGGGCGCCTGTCATCAGATGGCTGCGGTTCAGTTTAGTTGCAATGCTCACCGTCAGGCGGCATTTGCGTATGGCTTCCTCTGTCAGGTTTGTGTCCGGCGCAGAGCGGGTAAAGTTGCCTCCAAGGCTCATGAAGACCCGCAGCTTGCCCTCATCCATCATCTTGATGGACTCAACAGCATCAACACCGGCATCCATCGGCGGGTCAAACTCAAAGGCTTGCTGCAAAGAGGTCAGAAACTCCTCTGAAGGGTCAGAGGTAATGCCCATACGGCGAATACCCTGCGTGTTCGCATGGCCCGGCATCGGGCAGGCTCCAGCCCCCGGCTTGCCAACGTTTCCCCGAATGAAAAGCAGGTTCATCATCTCGCGGATTGTTGCAACAGAGTGTTTGTGCTGGCTGATCCCTGTGCCCCACGTAATGATCGGGCGATCTGCCTGCACATAAATCGCAGCTGCTCTTTCAATCTCGTCGCGGGAGAGACCAGACTGGTCTTCAATCTCTTTCCAAGGCGTCAGTTCAAGCGCTTTTTCATAGCTCTCAAACCCGTTGCAGTTCTCTTCAATAAACACCCGGTCAACATGGCTATGGGTGAGTATCCGCTCATAGTCCCATGCCAGAATGGTCTTCACCATGCCGCGCACCGCCGCCATGTCACCACCCAGCTTCGGGGTGAAGAAATGGCTCGCAACAGGTGCGGAACCAAACCGCATCATCTCCAGTTGGTTCTTGGGGTCTGCGTAGCGTTCCAGTCCGCGCTCTTTGAGCGGGTTAAAGGACACCACATGCGCGCCGCGCTGGGTGGCTGCGCGTAACACCGGCAACATCCGCGGGTCAGTCGAGCCCGGATTGTGGCCAAAAACAAAGATGGCATCAGCTTTGGAGAAGTCTTCCAGACGAACGGTGGCCAGCCCGCTGCCGATCGCTTCTTCAAGCGCAATACCACTGGCTTCATGGCACATGTTGGAGCTGGACGGGAAGTTTGTGGAGCCATAAACACGCCCGAACAGCTGATAGAGAAAGGCAGCTTCGTTACTTGCGTGTCCGGAGGTGTAAAACACGACTTCTTTGGGGTCTTTGATGCCCCGCAGTTCTGCACCAATTTCCTTGAAGGCCTCAGCCCAACTGATTTCGTTATAGCGGTCAGTTATTCTGTTGTAGCGCAGCGGAGCTGTCAGACGGCCTTGATCCTCAAGATCAATGTCGGAGAAGGTCTGCAATTCAGAAACCGTGTATTCCTGAAAAAAGGAGTCTGTGATCCTCTTATCCGTCATCTCGGCAGCAACAGCTTTGACGCCGTTTTCACAAAATTCGATGGACGAGGTTTTTTCAGGGTCAACCCATGCACAGCCAGGGCCAATAAAACCGTCAGGCTGGTTGGTTCTCAAAACTGTCTGGATTCCTGAAGTAAGCGACGTGTTTTGCAACAGAGCCTGACCACAGCTCCACACGGCACCCCAGCCACCAGCGGGAGCTGTTGATTTCTTTGCAATAATAGTGTCGGACACGCCGGACTCCTCAGGCTCTTAGAACGCCCACGAACTTGATGAGTCGCTAGCTGTAGCGTGTGAAGCTGTATCCACGGTTGCAACTAAATAGATTTAAACAATTCTCTTGTGCTAACTTGACAGCCAGATCGCTGGGCGTTGCCATGACTGCAAGTGTTCCAACGCGGGCGCTGACTGCTTTTTGCACCAGATCAGAGCTGCACCGGCTCGTTGTGATGACCAGATCAACAGGTTCACCGCTGCGCACGCCAGCCCCAAGAGCTTTGTCCATGGCGTTGTGTCGGCCAATATCTTCGCGCACAGCCAGTATCTTATCACCACAACACACAGCAGCTGCATGCAAACCTCCGCCATAAATGCCATTGAGCGTTTGCTTGGATTGCATCGCTTCAAACATGGCCCCAATGCTCGCGGTTTTGGGAGCAGGCTGTTGGGCAAGCGGGGTGAGGGCACGTAAGGCCGCACGAATGCTATCAAGCCCGCACAGGCCACAGCCAGACGTTCCTGTCAGCAGGCGCTTGCGCTTCAAAGCGGTGAAAAACAACTCATCGTCAATATCCAGATTGACGCTGATGCCTTCCTCGCCGTGTTCATTCAAGTTGATTGAGTGCACATCACTGATGGAGGATACAATCGACTCGCTGATGGCAAAGCCAACGGCAAAGTCTTCGAGATCTCTGGGCGTGGCCATAAACACAGCAAAGCCTTCTCCATTCAACGTCACCGCAATGGGGACTTCTGGAGGAAGTTTTCTGCCTTCAGCAATCGGTGTTTGCCACTCAGGGTCCAGAATAGACAACCCAGACTCCACTTCTTTCTATTCTTCTTATCAAGAGATTAGGTAGTTCTCGATCTTTTGGTCAAGCTCAACCTTTACCTCATCACGAAGCCGGGCGCTATCCTCCAATATTTCTCGTGCCTTCAAAAAATCAAGCACTTGATATTGCTTAATGTTTGGGAAGATCGAAAGATCAGGTGCCCGTATTTTCAATTTTTCCTGAGAAATGGTCCGCATGAGGATCTGGGTCGCACCAAACACGCTTTCCGTTGCACTGGGAAACCCGCGTTTTTCATCGCGTTTGGGTGTGCCCACAACATCTACTGCAATCACGATGTCACAATCGCTGGGCAGCACATCAAAAGGCAGCGGGTTAACAACGCCGCCATCAATGAGCACCGTGTCGTTTAGGTGCACAGGCCTGAAGACAAACGGAATGGCGATACTGGCTGAGACAGCATCCACCAGACTACCCTCTGAAAAACGCACTTCCTCTGCCTTATAGTAATCCGCAGCAATGGCTTGAAATGGAATAGAAAGCTCGGAGAAGTCGGTTTTGAGCACATCCCCCACAAAGACTTCCAGCACACGTTTGGAATCAAACTGGCCAATGCTGGACTTACCACCAAGCAAGTCTGCAAAGCGTTTGGGCATGCTCACTTCAACCAGCTTGCTGAGCACCTTCTTCCACTCACCAAGTGTTTCAAGAGTATATGCCTCAAGCGCGTCTCCACTCACGCCACCTGCATATCCTGCACCAATCAAAGCGCCGATGGAGGTACCAGTAATGGCATGAGGTGTGATGCCCATGTCATCAAGAGCTTGCAAAACCGGGATATGGGAGAGACCACGGGCGCCTCCGCCACCGAGGGCAAGGCCAATCTTGGGAGTGCTCATTGAAAGCCTGATCCTTTAATAACTCTCATTAAAAATATAGGTGCTCTCGCTTGCTTTCCAATTGAAAACCGAGAGAAATAACGTGATAATCATGAATGACGAACATAGATAAACAATAGATGGGCACTGGGGCAAACATATCAATTGATTTGGTGGCAGTTAAGCGCACAACTTGGCTGGTTGATATGAAGTAAGGCTCCAATCTTGCGGTGTAAATGATGAACTATTCCATGGGTTATCCGGCAGGCTTTGATCGAAATCTACTGCAGTTTTCTCAAGATCTATGGAACTGTTCGTCCCTGCAAAGCCGCTGGGAAGAGCTTACCAGTTTTGCTGAAAGACTGGGCTTTGAAAAAGGCGCCTACATCATCGTGCCCAAAATCGAAGGTCGCGTAGAAGACCGGCAACCGATTTGCTTGTCCAATCACGCAGATGACTGGGTCGATCATTACAACAGCCATCATTACTACTTCAAAGATCCCGGTATGGATCATCTGCTCAGCGGCAAGAAAGCGGATCAGCTTTGGACCGATTATACCGTCAGACCAACCGGAAAGATTGATGAAGGCTTCTTCCATGATGTCCGCTCAGCAGGTCTGAAGTTCGGCGTGACCATCCCGGTGGATTGCTCCAACAAGCATTTGGTCGGTGGTGCCAGCTTTGCCTCCTGTGAACGGACACAGCTCGGCTTTGATGCACAGATGACGGCAAAGTATCCGATCCTGAAAGGGGCAGTGCAACTTTTCCATACCTACGCGCAAGAACCTGAAACCCTGAGTGAGTTCTTCGGATTCACGCCGAGAGAGCATGAATGTCTGCTGTGGTTGACGGCGGGGAGGGCAAATAAAGAGATCGCCCACATCCTGAATCTCTCAGAGAAAACCGTAGAACATCACATCAAACGAGCCTGCAAAAAGCTGCGAGTGACGAACCGGACGCATGCCGTTGCTCGTGCTATGACCTTTCAGTTGCTTTCGCCCTAGGCCTTTGCAACTTTAAGGCATCAGGGAAAATCCCCCATTGTTATGAGTTGTGCATTTATGCATAATCAAAATTGCTAGAGGTTGCACTTTAGCTCCTGCATGGCAACTTTTCGCCTCGTGCAGTTGTTTGTGGTAGTTTATCAATTTGATCTGTTGGTTGGGCACAGGCTGTCGTTGTCCGACTGAAAGTGTAGATAAATATAACTCCTCCGAAGTTCGCTTCGGAGGATTTTTTTTGGCAATTGTATTCAGTCGGCACAAAAAAAGAGCGGCTCGAAAAGCCGCCCTTTGTAAAAGTGTCTAGTCCTGCAAAAGACCGGATCAGTCCTGCTGCTCACGCTCAACTGCGCGCCAGCCGATATCTTTGCGGTAGAACCCACCCGGCCAGTTGATCTTCTCAACGGCCGCATATGCTTTTTCACGTGCTTGAGAAACAGTCGCCGCCCGCGCTGTGATGTTCAGAACACGCCCGCCATTTGACAGCAGTTTGTCATCAGCAGAAACCGTACCCGCATGGAAAATCTCCACGTCTGGGTCAGCTGCAGCTTCAGTCAGGCCTTTAATCTCGCTCAGTTTCTCATAGGAACCCGGATAGCCCTTGGTTGCCATCACAACAGTGATCGCAGGATCTGTGTGCCATTCCGCATCTACCAGATCCAGTGTCCCCTCAGCGCAGCCAAGCAGAATCGGCAGTAGATCGGTCTTGAGGCGCATCATCAGAACCTGACATTCCGGGTCGCCAAAGCGCACGTTGTACTCAATCAGCTTCGGGCCGTCCTTGGTGATCATTAGACCCGCATAAAGCACGCCTTTGAACGGGCAACCCTGCGCTTTCATGTCTGCAATGGTTGGGTGGATGATCTCTCTCATCACCCGGTCCATCATCTCCTCGGTCATCACAGGGGCAGGGGAGTAAGCACCCATGCCACCGGTGTTCGGGCCTTCATCACCATCGAACGCCCGTTTGTGATCCTGTGCTGTCGCCAGCGGGAGAGCATTCTTACCGTCTGAGAGAACAAAGAAGCTGGCTTCTTCGCCTTCAAGAAATTCTTCAACAACCACTTCTGCACCAGCAGCACCGAAGGCACCGTCAAAGCAGCTGTCGACTGCATCGAGTGCTTCCTGCTCGTTCATGGCCATGATGACGCCCTTACCTGCAGCAAGGCCATCTGCTTTCACCACGATCGGAGCGCCTTGCTCACGAATGTAGGACTTGGCAGCCTCGGCATTGTCAAACCGGCCATACGCAGCGGTTGGTACATTTGCACGGGAGCACATGTCCTTGGTGAAGCCCTTGGACCCTTCCAGCTGGGCAGCAGCAGAAGAAGGACCAAACACACGCAGGCCAGCATGGGTAAGACTGTCAGACAGGCCATCAACCAGTGGAGCTTCCGGGCCAATTACAACAAAATTGATGTCGTGGAGGCGGCAGAACTCGATAACACTGCGATGATCAGTCGGGTCCAGTGCAATACACTTGGCAAATTGCTCGATGCCTGCATTGCCCGGGGCAACAAACAGTTCGTTTAGCACCGGAGATTTCGCCAGAGACCATGCCAGCGCATGTTCACGCCCGCCAGAACCGATCAGCAGAATATTCATTGAAGTAGACCCTGAAAATAAGAAGGGAACAGGTTCCCCAGTTGTGCGTCTAGGATGTGATGCAGCCTGTAGCATGAGTATGGCTCACAGTAAACGAACAACAGCTCTGGAGAGACCAAAATGCCCCGTCCATCAGTCGAACTGTTGCTGGTTACACCACTGTTTATGAATGAATTCTTCGAGCTGCTGGCAAAATGGGGAGAGCAAGACACCCTTTCAGAGCCGGTTCGTTCACTGGAAGAAACCGCCCGCAGGTTGCTGGTAGACCCAAGTGCAGGGCAAGCATGGTTGATCAGAAGCTCGGGAAAAAGCCTTGGGTTTGTGCTTGTAAGCTACCGGTACAGTATCCGGGCTGGTGGCAAAGTCGGGTTCATAGAGCAGGTGGCACTCGCTCCAATGGAAGGGATTGAGCGGCTGTTACCGCCTGTGCTGCAGGCACTGGAGGATGATCTGGCACAAAAGTCGGTCGTTAAGATGGAAGTTTCGCTGAAGAGACCGGAGCGAAAGACCAGAAAACAGTTCTTCGAGGAATTTGGCTTCTTGACGCAAAGTGTTGATCTGTTGGAAAAGACAATTCACTACGAAGAGGAATTTCCTCTCAGCTTTTAAAGCGAACTTGGAACTTGCTGTGTGAAGGGAAACAAGCGCAGATAAGCTCCAGACATGACGGTGAGGTGGCAATGTTCAATACCAAAGACACTGGTCCAGTTGCAGATGCAGTAAAGCGTCATTGGGTTGATACGCGCTTGCCGCCAGGCCTTCGCCCCTTTGCTCGCCTTGCCAGGTGGGAGCGGCCAATCGGCTGGTACCTGCTTATGTGGCCGTGTTTGTGGTCATTAGCCCTCGCATCCAATGCGGCAGGAGCTGCCATTCCAAACATCTGGTACGCAGTGCTGATGTTTATCGGTGCAGTGGCAATGCGTGGGGCAGGATGCACCTACAACGACATTGTCGATAAAGATATTGACGATAAAGTCGAGCGCACACGCTCTCGTCCAATCCCCTCAGGTCAGGTCTCCAGCAAACAAGCCAAAATCTTTATGGCGTTGCAGGCGCTCGCCGGGTTGGTCGTATTGCTGCAGTTCAACACCTTCACCATAGTCCTGGGCATATCCTCTCTGGCAATTGTTGCTGCCTACCCATTCATGAAACGCATCACCGACTGGCCACAGTTCGTGCTTGGTCTGGCGTTCTCTTGGGGGGCATTGATGGGATGGGCCGCAGTATTTGGCAGTCTGTCACTGGCACCGGTACTGCTGTATTGCGGGGGTATCCTCTGGACAATCGGCTACGACACCATCTATGCCCATCAGGATAAAGAGGACGACGCTTTGGTCGGCGTGCGCTCAACAGCGCGATTGTTTGGCGAAAAAACCCGTCAGGCTCTGGTCATTCTTTATGGCGCAACAGTTGTTCTGTTTGCAGGAGCTTTTATTGCAGCAGGTAGTGGCCCGCTTGCATTTGCCGGATTGGCGCTGGGTGCATTTCACTTGCTGAACCAGATCCGCGTGTTGGACATAGATGATGGTGACCAGTGCCTTCAGCTCTTCAAGTCCAACTCAACCTTCGGCTTGATCTTGTTTATCGGATTGGTGCTGGACGGCCTTGCTGCCTATTACCTTTAAGAGTTTCAGCGCCGCAGAGATGTGAAACGGCGGGAGCTGGCGAATATCTTCTGCAACCGTGTTGGCTTGCCTGTTTCGCGGCCAACAAGAAAACGCGGACGTCGTCCAGTCAACGCTCGAAGCTTTCTGCGTGGCAACGCCTCACCTTTGGAGCATGTGTTAAGCCCCAAACGTGCCAGTTTGGAGGTGCCATCGCTGTCAATCATGAGCAGCGGCAGCGCCAAAACATCTGACCAGGCTTCCCAGTAATCCGCTGTCAGCTCCATATCTGTGCTGTTATAAAGCGGAATGCTCAAAGCATGATCGCGATGCAGCAAAATGACCTGATACTCCAGCTCATCGCTGATCTCGCTGACTGTCGCTCTCGCTCCAACACCAGAGTAAGACCCAAGCGGAACGGTTAAAGTAAGCGGAAGCCCACCCATCTCACGGCGAATAAGCACCTTGTCCGGATCAATGCGAATATCGGATCTGTTAACGCCCGGCGTTTCAAGAAGATCATCAGGAAGGTCCGCCTGCATGCGAAACGGCAGCGATACACTCACACGATTAATGTGGTTATCGTTGCTCGCAAGGCCCAAAAACTGCGATTTGTAGTTGATCACGGAACTGCCCCTCCCTCCACAGGTGTGGAGGTTTCAATTCATCTTCTTTTCAAACTAGAGGAAAATTACAGGGTAGAATCTGCGTAAGTCCTTAACTCGAATGGTTAAAAAACTCTGATTTTAAAGAGGCTTAGCGAACCTCTTCCGAACTTGCTAAAATTCTAACTATCTTTAAGTGGGCTCACCTATGTGCAAAGTCATGCCCAGCAAGCCGCTGCAATTTCTGCGTACAGCCCCGCGATTATTGGCAGGTGTGCTTGCTCTTGAGACAGGCACGCCCTAAACACGAAGAGCAAGAAAATAGGAGGTCCATGCGAATGTCTGACGCAATTGCCAATTCAAAGCTTGAAGAGCAGGCAGTGAGCTTGGTGGAAGCTGCAAAAGCAGCCGGCGCCGATGCAGCAGACGCAATCGCAGTTACGGGCATGTCATTGTCTGTTTCCGTGCGCGAAGGCAAGGTTGAAAACACCGACCGCGCAGAAGGCAACGTCGTCACACTCCGCGTATTTGTCGGCAAGCAGGTTGCCAGCATTTCATCCAATGCGAGTGACGATCCTGCTGAGCTTGCTGCCCGTGCCGTTGAAATGGCGAAAGTCACGCCGGAAGATCCATACGCTGGGCTTGCTGAACCTGAGCGTCTCCTGAAAGACATCCCGCAACTGGACCTTATAGATCCACGTGAGGTGAATGCCGAGGAGCTGACCAGAACTGCCCTCGACGCAGAAGCTGCGGCTCTTGCTGTTGAAGGTGTTTCCAAATCAGGCGGTGCTGGCGCAAGCTGGGGGCTCTCTGGCATCGTACTTGCCACAAGCCATGGCTTCGTTGGTGCCTATCAACGCTCTCGTTCAGGCTTCTCCATGACTGCCATTGCTGGTGAAGGCACCGGCATGGAGCGTGATTACGAATTCGATTCCCGTACCTATTGGGATGATCTGATGTCTGCGGAAGAAGTTGGCCGGATTGCAGCAGAGCGCACCGTGCGCCGCCTCAATCCACGTCAGCTGGAAACTCGCAAGGCGCCAGTGGTTTATGAACCACGCACAGCGCGCTCCCTGCTTGGTCACTTTGCAGGCGCGATCAACGGAGCCTCAATCGCCCGTGGAACCAGCTTCTTAAAAGATAAAATGGGCCAGCAGGTCTTCGGGAAAGGCATCACCATCTCCGATGACCCGTTTAAGGCGCGCGGCGGTGGCACAGCTCCGTTTGATGCGGAAGGAACCGGTGCTGAATACCTCAACATGATTGAAGACGGTATTCTGGGCCATTGGTTCCTTGACGGATATGCAGCGCGTGAGCTTGGCCTGACCTCAAATGGCCGTGCACGCCGTTCCGGGTCCTCCACCTCTCCAAGCGCAACCAATCTGACGCTTCAGGCGGGTGAGAAAACACCAGAAGAAATCTTAAGAGATATCGGCGAAGGTTTGTTGGTAACGGATTTGATTGGTCACGGTGCAAACGGTGTAACAGGTGACTACTCCCGAGGAGCCTCAGGCTACTGGGTGGAAAATGGCGAAATCGCCTATCCAGTGAGCGAAATCACCATCGCAGGCAACCTCAAGGATATGTTCCTGAACCTGACACCGGCATCTGATCTGGACGAACGATATGCAGTGGCCACGCCAACAGTGGTTATCGAAGGACTGACGATTGCCGGAAGCTAACAAATATAGCGTGCAGGAAGATTTAGAGCTGCTGGTTTCAGCAGCTCTGGAGGGCGGCAAGATCGCCCTTTCTTATTTTGGGAACTCACCAAAAAACTGGACCAAAGAAGGCGACTCGCCTGTCTCTGTCGCTGACATCGAAGTTGATCAGTTTCTGGCATCTAAATTGCGCGAAGCACGCCCCGACTATGGCTGGCTCTCGGAAGAAACCGAAGACGATCTGGTCCGTAAAGACTATGAGACAGTGTTTATCATCGACCCGATTGATGGAACTCGTGCGTTTTTGAATGGGCGCGATGAGTGGTGCCTGTCGCTGGCAGTGGTCAAAAATGGTCGCCCTACAGCTGGTGTAATTTTTTGCCCGGTGCGTGATGAGCTTTACACCTCCGTAGAGGGAGGAGGCAGCTATCTCAATCAGGAAAAGATTGCGGTTTCAGATCGCCCGTCCGTCACCGGCGCCTACATCGCAGGGCCAGTCAGTTTCCTTGAAAAAGAAGGCGTAAAGAGTGAGCAGATTCGGTTCAGTCCTTATCTGGGTTCACTTGCCTACCGTTTTGCACTGGTTGCCTGTGGGAAATTGGATGCAGGTCTGGCGCGTGCAAGAGCCCGCGATTGGGATCTTGCCGCAGCGGATTTAATCATCAGTGAGGCTGGGGGCCAGTTAGTAGACTTGTCTGGATCGACCCTCTACTACAATAAAACTAGAACAAATCACCCCGGACTAGTGGCATCTTCTGCCAAATTGTTTAAAAGGCTTCAGGGAATATCCGTAGAGGATTAATCCTTATCGGTTTCCGGTCGGACTCTCTGTGAAGAAGGTGAGCGAACACTATGAGTGCTCAAGAAGAAAACCAACAGCTACTTCACCTCGTGTTTGGTGGTGAATTAGAAGATATCAGCAATGTTCGCTTTAAGGATCTTAAGGATCTGGACATTGTAGGCATCTACCCGAACTACGCTGAGGCACACGTCGCGTGGAAAGCAAAGGCGCAAGGTACCGTTGATAACGCATTGATGCGTTACTTTATTGTACACATGCACCGTCTGCTTGATCCGGGCGCAGAAACCAAGTAAGTACTGCGCCTCCCGGGAATTCTGCCCGAACTCAAATGGGCTTGTGAAATGTTGAAAAAACTAGGCAAACACCCGCTTGTCATGAAGCTAGCGGGCACTGCCATGGCGTATTATCTGCTCTTTGTCTACAAGAGCAGTAAACTCACCATTGATCCTCCTGAGGTCTATGAGGAACATGAGGAGGGTGCACCATTCATCGCGTCCATGTGGCACGGTCAGCATTTCATGTTGCCCTTTGCATGTCCAAAGCACTGGGACATTAGGGTTATGATTTCTCGCAGTGCTGACGGCGAGATGCAAGCGGTTTGCGCATCAAAACTGGGGCTCGGTACAATCCGGGCCGCTGGTGCGCAGCGCTCCAGCCAAATCAAGAAACGTGGAGGCATGCGCGGTTTTATTGAAGCTGTGCGCGTACTCAAAGCAGGCGCCACAGTCTCCATGACAGCGGACGTACCCAAAGGTCCTGCGCGTAAGGCAGGCAAAGGCATCGTACAGCTGGCCAAGCACTCCGGTCGGCCAATCCTGCCCGTAGCAATGGCAACCAGCCGCCATTATGACCTTGATACTTGGGATAAGGCATCCATCAATTTGCCGTTCAGCCATATTGGGTTATGCTTTGGTAAACCTATTCCGGTGCCGGCTGATGCAAGCGATGAACAGGTCGAGGAAATTCGTCAGCGTCTGGAAAACAGCATGAACGAAATAACTGACAAAGCTTATGCAATCGCCAAATCAGGCAAATAACAAACACTGGCAGAACTGGGTCCCATGAGTTCAGTGATCTTCAGAGTCTATCAAGGTCTTGGCCGTCTGGCCGCGCCGCTCCTTGTTGGCTTGTATAAATTGCGCGCCCGCCAGGGCAAAGAAGATCAGAACCGCAAAGGGGAACGGTTTGGTGTCGCCTCGAAAGAGCGGCCATCTGGAAACCTGATCTGGATCCACGCAGCAAGTGTAGGGGAGGCCAACGCCGTCCTGCCACTTGCAAAGCAAGTCGTTGACGGTGGTTCCAAAGTTTTGCTGACAACAGCGACACTGACATCTGCGCAGGTGGTTGAAGCCTCAGCGCCTGAAGGCGTGATCCATCAGTTTGTTCCTTATGATACGCGCGGCAACATCAAGAGATTTCTGAACCACTGGTCACCTTGTCTGGCAATCACAGTTGAATCAGAAATCTGGCCGGCAACATTCCATGAGTTGGAAAAGCGGCAAATCCCACTGATCATCGTCAATGGACGCATGTCAGAAGGCTCCTTCTCAAATTGGAACCGTGTTCCCTCCTTTGCCCATTCAGTCTTTGGAACCGTCGATTGCGTGCTCGCCCAGTCAGATGATGATGCGGCCCGGTTCAAGCAACTGGGAGCAATCCGCGTCAGACCTACGGGCAATATCAAGTTTGACGGCAATGTTCCTGAGTGCGATCCGGTAGAACTCGCTGACTTCAAAGATCAGCTCGAAGGTCGCCCACGATGGCTTGCAGCCAGCACGCACCCAGAAGAAGAAGTTGAAGTTGCCAAGGCTCATCAAGAGCTCAAGCACAAGTTTGATCGCTTGCTGACGATTATCGTTCCAAGGCATCCGGTCCGGGCACAGGAAATCCGCGAAGAGCTGGAGCAGATGGGCCTTGTGTGCATTCAGCGCTCACGGGGCGAAGCTATTACCAATGCGACCGATATCTATATAGCTGACACGCTCGGCGAGCTTGGCTTGTTCTATCGTGTTGCGCCGATTGTGTTTATGGGCGGCTCGCTGAGGCCAATCGGTGGGCATAACCTCCTTGAACCGGCTCAAGTAGGCTGCGCCATCCTATCTGGTGTGCATACTCAAAATTTCGCATGGATCTATCGCCACTTCTCAAAGGAAGAAGGCGTTCTTCTGGTACACAACACCAGTGAGTTGGCCGATCAGATCGAAAACCTGCTTCACAACCCTGCGGAAGTTCAAAAGCGCGCTGACACAGCAAAAGCGCTGGTCGAATCTGGACGGGGCGCTCTGGCAGCGACCCAGCTTGAGCTGCAGCAATATCTGCCTGTGAAGCAATCAGCAGCAGGGAAGGAGTAGACGATGAACGCTCCTGACTTTTGGTGGACGAAAAACGGAACCTGGCAAGCCAAACTCTTGAGCCCTTTTGGTGCGCTCTACGGCTACATGGCGACACGTCGTTTCAGGTACAATCCCAGATACAAAGCCCGTCAACCTGTCATTTGCATTGGCAACTTTACAGCAGGCGGAACCGGTAAAACACCATTTGCGCTGGCGTTGAATGCTCTGTTGAAAGAGGCTGGCCACAAACCCGGCTTTCTTCTGCGTGGCTACGGAGGTTCGATTAAAGGACCGCTGCTCGTAGAGCCGTCAAAATATGCCGCCGCAGAAGTCGGCGATGAAGCGATGCTATTGGCACGCCGCGGCCCAACTGTGATCTCTGCTGATCGCACAGCCGGTGCCAAGCTTCTGGAAGAGCAGGATATATCTGTCATCATTATGGATGATGGATTCCAGAACCCGTCTTTGCATAAGGACTTCTCCATCGTTCTTCTGGATGCGAAGACCGGTATTGGCAATGCCAGATGTATTCCGGCTGGTCCATTGAGAATGCCGTTCAAGAAACAGCTGCAGCGGGTTGGCCTGCTGATGGTTGTGGGTGAGGGCGATGCGAGTATCGATCAGCAAAAGACGGCACGCCAGGCTGGGATCGATTTGATGCACGCTGCAATCCGTCCTGTGTCCGCAGATGCCTTAGACGGGGAACGCGTGCTTGCATTTGCGGGAATTGGTCGTCCTGAAAAGCTATATGCCAGCTTGCGGGAGGCCGGAGCTGAGGTCGTTGAGACCATGTCCTTCCCGGATCATCATTACTTCACGAAAGACGACGCGCGCCTGATACTGCGTGAAGCTGAAACGCAGGACTTGCTACCAATCACGACCACAAAAGATTACGTGCGTTTGGATGGCCGCGAAGAGCAATCTATCGCGCGGCTTGCAAGCGTGGCAAGTGTGTTGGAAGTGGAGATGAAAATCGCTGAACCAGACGCCCTCATCGAGCGCCTGAAACCTGTGTTGGACTGCGAAAAGCCTTAGGCTTGTAGGCCATTGCTTTCATAGGCTTTAAGGGCAGCATCTGCGTCAATGTACGCTTCCTGGCGAGATACACTCCAGTACTTGAGTTCTTCAAGCATGATCGTTTTGCCAGTGATCGCACACTTCACAAAGTTACCGGGTGCTTTCACCTGATAATCACCATCCAGATATTGGATACGTGCTTCTGTTGGAACGCGTGGCTGTTCAAAACGGTTCATTATTTCAGCATCCAGAGTTGTTGTGTTTTTCCTTTCTTACCGCTCAAACCTTAAAAAGGCCAGCGGTAAGAACATGCATCTTATGCAAATAAATCTGGCAGCATTTATGCAGTTGCCAGTTTTTCCTTGCGGATTTTCTCAATGGTTCGCCAGCAAACATATTGGGCCAGAAAGGCGAAAACAACGCCGCCAATGGCTTGTCCTGCCAGAACACCGTTTGCCTGATAGAAGTAAGCACCGGCAATGGTGAACGGGATAGTCCCAAGAGTTGCTCTGCCCCAGTTGAATAGCATGGAGTAAATTGGGAAGCCCAGATTGTTGAACACTGCATTGGTGACAAACAAAGCAGCATTGAACAGGAAACCAGCTGCCGCAAATGTGCAGAAGAAGAAGACCAGCGAAGCACTGTCGCCCTCAGCATTGAAGAACTGCACCAATGGCTCCTGCAACACAAACAGCAAACCCCAGGCTGACAGCGTGTATATCACGATCAGTAAAAGAGAATCTTTCACAACCTTGCTAAGCCGGTCGAATTCCATGGCCCCAAAATTCTGGCCAATAATAGGACCAACTGCACCGGAAAGAGCGAACAGAGCACCGAAAGCAACAGGAATAATCCGGCCAACAATCGCAAAGCCCGCGACAGCTCCATCACCAAACTGAGCCATTTCCGCAATAATCCAGGCATTGCCTGCTGGTGTTGCAATGTTGGTCAACATGGCTGGTGTCGCCACTTTGAACAGATCGACCGTATCGCTGACAGTCTTCGAAATCTCAGGCTTGCCGAGCATGTTGTGCTTGATGATCAGGATATAAAGGCCAACACCAACCATCACTAGGCGAGAAACAACAGAAGCGATTGCAGCACCAGTGATGCCCATATCAAACCCGAAAATGAGGATCGGATCTAAAATGGCTGTCACAAAGCCGCTGGATAAAGTCACAAACATCGCACCACGTGCATCACCCACGGATCTCAACAGTGCAGAAAGCACCATTGCACCAACAAGGAACGGCATGGAAGGCACGACGATGTAAAGGAAGAGCAACGTAAAATCGAGCGTACGCCCAGACGCCCCGAGCAACATCGCCAGATCATCCAGAAACGCCAGACTACCTGCCACGACAGCGAGTGATATCAGTGTTGATATTATAAGCGACATGCTCACAAGGCGGTGCGCACCTTTCACATCACCTTGCCCGATACGCCGGGCAACGGAAGCACTGGCGGCAATGGAAAGCCCGATGCCAATGGCAGAGTTGAAAAACATGATGGTTCCGGCATAGCCAATTGCCGCCGCAAGTTCTTCAATACCCAACTGTGCAATGTAAAAAAGGTTTGCAAAATCAACGAGAAAAATAGCAATCAATCCGACTGAGCCGGTGGATGTCATCACCAGAACATGGCGCATAGTCGAGCCATAGGTGAATTTTGCATCCCGTGTGCCGGATGAAGTTGGTCTGGACATAAAAACTCACTTTTGGCGATGCTGATAGCAATCGCAGGAGAGGGCCTCAATGACCCTGCAATCGTGTATCTTTCCGCTGGAACAGTGTTTCAGCATCTTCTTCAGCTCGGTTTGTAGGCTTTGGAGACGAATAATTTTGTCTTCCACCTCAGTCAGGTGAGCCCGTGCAATCTCGTCTGCGCCCTCGCAGTCATCCTCCGGGTGTTCCTTAAGCAGCATAAGGCTCTCGATCATTTCCAAAGAGAAACCGAGATCACGGCCATGACGGATGAAAGAAAGTCGGTTCAGGTGGTCTTCGCCATAACGACGCTGACCGCCCTCAGTGCGCGGAGGTTCCGGAAGCAGCTTTTTTTGCTCGTAAAAACGAATAGTCTGGACTTTAACGCCAGCCTTCTTCGCAAGATCACCGATTGAGTATTCACCAGCCATATCGAACCATACGGATTAATGTGGTCTCTGCGAGAAAGCAGTGCCGCAGATCACGAAATGTTGAAATGAGAGCGCACAGCGCCCTCGCAATAAATGTGCTTCAAATCAACCAGCGTCAAGAGCAGTGCTCTGATAACTTGATTTAATCAGTCAGGTTTTTCTGATTTGCTTTCATCACGTGGCGTGCGCTGGTGCAACTTGTCAGAGCCAGCAAGATCACCACCGGCAAGCTGCATTGTCAGGCGTTCATCGTCTCGTTTGCGAACATCATCTTCGACTTCGTCAATACGGTCTGACGGCAAACCAAGAAACTCAAGCGCTTTCCGACCAAAGGTCAGGCTGGACTCAAAAGTCTCACGGATCTGATAGTCAACGCCCAGACGGGTGAGATCAAGCGCATGAGCCCGGTCCGTGGCACGGCAATAAAGAGCTGCATTGGGGAACGCGGATCTGATCTGCAAAATTGCCTGCTTCATGACGCGGTCATCCTCAATGCAAAGAGCAATCAAGGTCGCATTCTCACCACCAGCTGCCTTGAGCACGTCGGGCCGCGTCGCATCCCCGTAATAAACCCTGTAGCCATATTGGCGAGCATAGTTGATCCGGTCCGGCTTGTTGTCGAGAGCTGTGACGGAAATCCCTTCTGAAGTCAGCATCTGCGCAACCATCATACCAAAACGCCCAAATCCAACGATCAGCACGCTCGGGCATGCATCCTCAAAGGTCTCGATTTTATTGGTCGTGTCGCCATGCTGTTTCATCCGCTCCGCAACAAAATCCAGACCTACTGCACCAAGTGGTGTGAGCAGCATGGTCAAAATAACAATAGCGCTGAGGATATTCGCAGATTCCTCTGGCAAGATTGCCGCAGCAGTCGCCGTTGAAAACAGCACAAAGGCAAACTCCCCGCCTTGTGGCAGAGTGACTGCCACGCGCAGAGCATCAGAGTTGGAAGAGCCAAACAAACGCGACAGGCCCCAGAGCAGAACACCCTTGGTGAGCATCAGCAACACGACCGCAGAAACGACACGCTGCCAGTTTGCGACAATCAGATCAAGTTCGAGCGCCATCCCCACAGTCATGAAGAACAAACCCATGAGCATTGTGCGGAAAGGCTCAATATCCGCTTCCAGCGTATGGCGGTAGCTGGATTCCGCCAGCATCACACCAGAGAGGAAAGCACCCAACGCCATGGAGAGCCCAACAAGGCTCATCAAACCTGCACTGCCCAGAGCAACCAGCAGTGCTGCAGCAATCATCAACTCACGAGCGCCTGAAGCCGTCAAAAGCTTGAAGAGGGGAGAAAGCAGGAAGCGGCCCGCAAAGATCACAAAGCCAACAGCAGCGACAACCGTGATCACCTGCATAGCAATGGAAGCTTCTTCCACATCCGCTTCAGCAGGGGCTAGAATGCTGACCATGGCAAGCAGAGGCACAATAGCCATGTCCTGCAGTAGCAAGATGCCGAAGGCCCGTTGGCCATACTTGGTGCTCAGGTGTCCGCGCTCCTGCAGCATTTGCAAGGCAAAGGCCGTGGATGACAAAGCAAGGCCAAGCCCGGCGATCAAGGCAACCTGCCAGGACAGGCCAAACACCATAGCACCCAAGGTCAGTATCAAACCCGAGATTACAACCTGTGCTGTCCCAAGCCCGAATATGTCTCGCCGCATGGTCCATAATCGGGCAGGCTCCAATTCCAGCCCGATCACAAACAACAGCAAAACGACCCCAAGCTCAGCGAAGCCCAGTATACGCTCAGGTTCATTGAAAAAGCCGATGCCATAGGGGCCAATCGCCATCCCAGCTGCGAGGAAACCGACCACAGCACCAAGGCCAAGCCGTTTGGTGATGGGTACAGCGATAACTGCAGCGGAAAGAACCACAATGGTTTCGATAAAGAACGGGGGGACGTGAGCTTCTGCCATTGGCATCCTAAAAAGCGGAATTCAAACTATTAAAACAGACATTTCTGATTTCAGTCGATTTTGATGGGAATACCTTAATTCTATCTAAGAGAAAATGTAGTTTTCCGTATAAAGCTAGTCTGAAGATGGCTTGTGTGGTGAAGTTTTTTCAGAATTCTCTGATTGTTCCTTCTCTGCCTTCTTTTCGGCCTCCGCAAGGCGGCGTGCAGGTTCGTTCAGGGCAGTTGATTCTGATTTCGGTTTGATCAAAGGTTTCACTGGCACATCGGGCAGCTTGAAGTGCTTGTAACCCGCATACAGGCCACCCACCTGCTGCAATGCCAAAAGCTCAGCATCTCTGCGCCGCACATCCGCAAGAATTTCATAGGTGCGGTCTTCATCCTCTCCCAACTCTTCCAGTATTTCCCGCCCGAACTGTAAAGCCGACTCCAGGGTCTCACGCAGCTGATAGTCTGCGCCCGCTGTCACAAGTTGAATAGCGTGACGACGGTCGTGGGCGCGGGCAAAGATTTTGGCGAGTGGGAACTGTGTTTTCGTCATGCGCACAATCTGGCTCGTTGTTTCGGCCCGTTCGGTACAAACCGCAATCACACTGGCATTTTCCGCCCCCGCTGCCCGCAAAACATTCAGTCGTCGCCCATCTCCGTAGTAAATCCGGTAGCCAAACCGAGAGGCCTCCCGGATATGCTGTGCGTCTGTATCCAGAACGGTTACGGTTGAGCCCTGCGCAATCAGCATCTGAGAGGCAAGCTGCCCAAAACGCCCAAATCCAATCACCAGCACATTGGTGCGGCCTCCCTCTGTATTGGGTATATCCGGTTTCACGGGCTCAGGCCTCAGCTTCACGCCAAACCATTGCGAGAGCCAAACGCTCAGCAGAGTAAACGCCATGGTGAAAGAGATGATTGCGGAGAGCAAGCTGCTCTGATGCGGGTTCAGCAAATCAACGGCGACAGATGCTGAGAAGATGACAAACCCAAACTCTCCAGCTTGAGCCAGCAAACCACCAATCTGCAAACTGTTTTCTGGTGTGTGGCCAGACAGGCGGGTGACAGAAAAAATGCTTAGACACTTCACGACCATCAAACCAAAACTGCAGGCAAGCACCACCACCCAGTTCTGATAGACAAAGTTCAGGTCGATGGACATGCCGACCGTGATGAAGAAGAATCCGAGCAACAAGCCGCGAAAAGGCTCCAGATCAGCCTCAAGCTCATGCCGGAAAGAACTTTCTGCCAGCATCACACCCGCAATAAACGCGCCCAATGCACTCGAAAGACCCACCGCTTTCATCAGTGTTGCTGCGCCAAGCACTGTGAGCAATGCAGAGGCTGTCATCATCTCGCGAGCACCAATACGGGCAAACAGCCGAAACAATGGGGTGAGCAGATAGCGGCCAACAGCAACCAACAGAAGCACGGTCGAAGCCATAATCAACGCCGTCTCCCAACCTGGCCGTTGGCCCGTATCGATAGGAACAGGCGCCACAATCGCCATCAGCGCGAGAATGGGAACAATCATCATGTCCTGAAACAGCAAGATTGCGATAGATGTTTGCCCCATCGGCGTCGTGCGATCGCCGCGGTCTTGCAAAATACGCAAGGAAAGAGCCGTTGATGAAAGCGCGAGCGAAAGGCCAATAATGAGAGATTTTTGCCAGGTCAGTCCCGCAAAATAGATAGCAAGCCCAATTAAAAGCGCGGAAAACCCTACTTGAGCTGACCCTGAGCCAAAAATCTCCTTACGCAAAGACCATAGGCGACCAGGATTCAGCTCAAGCCCGATCAAAAACAGCAGCATGACCACGCCAAGCTCACCAATGGGCCGCAGCTCATCAGGAGCGCTAAAGGGACTGCCAAGATACTGCCCAATCCCCCACGGCCCTAAAATAACGCCCGCTATCAAATAGCCGACGATGGTTCCAACCCGGATCAATTTGGCAAACGGCACCACCAGAATCGCCATGCTTAGAAACAGCATGATGTCTGTCACAAAATCCAGTTGGTGGAGTGTGATCATGAAAGGGTGCGGCTCATTATTATTTTTGAAAGAAGCTACAGACCCAGCGTAAATTCGGTTTGAATGCAATACAGACAAGCTGAGGTAAATCTTCAGCACCCTTAACGAAGTGCCAGTTTGAGCTCTCAGGTTGTAGTGTAAATAGATGCAATTTAGACCTTGAACCTACAGTGACTAGAGCCTTTACAGTCGATTCACTCTCGATTGGAGGCGCAAAATGCTAGACAAACCCAACACTCACTTAAACAACCTGCTCAAGGAAACCCCACTACTCAACTTTAGTGCGCCAACAATCCGGCAGCTTGTTGAGCAGCGCAAATGGAAGGATCTACCTCTCTTTGATCGTGCTGGAGCAGTCTATGATTTCGTCCGCAATGAAATTCAGTTTGGTTATAACAAAGCAGACAATATTCCGGCAAGTCAGGTGCTGGTTGATGGAATAGGGCAGTGCAACACCAAAGGCACACTTCTCATGGCATTGATGAGAGCCGTTGGGATTCCCTGTCGTCTGCACGGCTTCACAATCCATAAAGAACTTCAGCGCGGAGTAGTGCCCGAACTGGTCTACCAGATCGCCCCAGACAACATTTTGCATTCCTGGGTGGAGATCTATCTTGGGGACCGCTGGATTAATCTGGAGGGCTTTATTCTGGACGATGCGTTTCTCTCTGCTCTTCAGCAGAAGTTTGCCCCAAGCAGACAATCCCTTTGTGCCTACGGCGTTGGCACCAACTGCCTCAGCGCGCCTCAGGTCAATTGGCAGGGGCAGGACACTTACATCCAGAAAACCGGCATTAACAATGACTTTGGAATCTATAATAGCCCGGATGATTTCTACACTGAACACATGCAGGCGTTCTCGCCAATGATGAAGGTGCTTTATGAAAACGGCATCCGTCACGTGATGAACTGGAGAACCAATCGCATTCGCGCAGGTAAAGTGCCTGCAATTCCTTTGCGGGATTAGAAGCGTTACTACAAAGAAAAAGGGGCATCTCTACCCCTTTCAAACTCATAGAACCTGTCTGAACCAATCAGGTCGCAGTGCCACCAATCGTCATCTCGTTGATGCGCATGGTTGGCTGTCCAACACCCACTGGTACGCCTTGACCGGCCTTGCCGCAAGTTCCGATACCTGGATCCAGTTTCATGTCGTTGCCAATCATGGACACCCGTTTGAGCGCATCCGGACCGTTTCCGATCAACATTGCGCCTTTCACTGGAGCGCCAATCTTTCCGTTCTGGACACGGTAGGCTTCAGTGCAAGAGAACACGAACTTGCCAGAGGTGATATCAACCTGACCACCACCAAAGGAAACAGCATAAATGCCGTCTTCCAGGCTTTCGATGATCTCTTTTGGATCCTGATCACCATTCTCCATGATGGTATTGGTCATGCGTGGCAAAGGCTGGTGTGAGAAGGATTCACGGCGACCATTACCAGTTGGCTCAACCCCCATCAGGCGTGCGTTCTGACGGTCCTGCATGTATCCAACAAGAACACCATCCTCGATGAGTGTGGTTCGGCCAGTCGGCGTACCCTCATCATCAACGGAAAGAGAGCCGCGACGTTTGGAGATGGTGCCGTCATCAACAATGGTCACACCTTTTGCGGCAACCTGCTGTCCCATCAAGCCTGCAAACGCCGATGTTTTCTTGCGGTTGAAGTCACCTTCAAGGCCATGCCCAACTGCTTCGTGCAGCAAAATGCCCGGCCAGCCGTTGCCAAGCACCACGTCAAACGTACCAGCGGGAGCTGGGATTGCCTCCAGATTGACCAGAGCCTGACGCAGAGCTTCTTCAACAGCATGCTGCCAGCTTGTTTCAGCAACAAACTCACCAAACCCTTCGCGGCCACCAGAGCCAAAAGAGCCAGTCTCCTGTTTGTCGCCGTCACCAGCCACAATCGAAACGTTGAGGCGCACAAGCGGGCGTACATCACGAATACGGTGACCATCAGCTCGCAGGATGTCCACTGTCTTCCAGCTGCCTGCCAGCGAAACAGTTACCTGCTGTACGCGCGGGTCTTTCGCACGGGCATAGGCGTCAATTTCCTGCAGCAGCTGTACTTTTTCAGCAAAACTTGGGCTGCCAATCGGGTTTTCATCCGTGTAGAGCTTTTGATTGGTACGAGCTGGCGGTGCTGCATAGGTACCGGAATGACCGCTCTGGACAGAGGCAACCGCATCAGCAGCGCGTTTCAATGCAGCCTCGGAAATATCGTCGGAATGGGCATAACCAGACGCTTCACCCACAACAGCGCGCAGGCCAAATCCCTGACCGGTGCTGAACGTGGAGGACTTCAGGCGTCCATTGTCGAACACAAGCCCTTCGTTCTGGCTGTATTCCAGATAAAGTTCCCCATCATCAGCGCCTTTCAGCGCTGCCGCAGTAATCTGGCGCGCTGTCTCCTCGTCCAGTCCTGAGGTCTGGAGAAGATCAATAGGTTTATCGCTCATGGGTAAAACTCCGAAATAAAGGATTTGCTCTGTTGTGGCGAACAATCCGTGCACTTTCAAGGCTTACTATTCAATAAAGGAGGCGGGAAGGCCATCGCTCCCAAGTATTTGAGGGTCAATGCAGGAAAGCGAGCACCAATCCGGCACACACCAGAACGGCGCCAGAAACTCTATCGAGCCTGAATCTTGCGGAAGGAGCAGACAGCCAGTTGCGGGAATACCCGCCAAGAACGGCGATCAGTCCGTCAATTAAAATCGCCATCACAAGATAAGTCACCCCCATCACCGTAAGCTGCGGATCTGCTGGATAAGCCTTGTCAATAAACTGCGGGAAAAATGCCACCATGAACAGCAGTGATTTTGGGTTTGAAAGACCAACAAAGAAGCCAACTTTCAAATGCTTATGGCTTCCGCTCACTACCCTGTCATGCCGTCCCGCACGCAACCAGCTAGAGATGCCCAGGTAGATTAAATAGGCCGCTCCTCCAAGCTGAATAACCTCAAAGGCATCAGGGTAGGTGCGCACCACCCAGGAAAGGCCAAGCACAACAGCAATGATCTGGACAGCTTGTGCGATTGTCATGCCAGCCATAACAATCAGGCCCGCTGAGGTTCCTTCGCGAGTGGATTTAGTCAGTATCATCATCACGTTAGGTCCGGGAATAGCCAGTAAGATGAATGTTGCAACAATAAATCCGAGGTAAAGGCTGATATTCATCATCTGAAAACCAACAGTCCCATAAGGAAAACTCCGGCAGTGAGCAAAACACCACTGTTGAACCGCTTCAGCACGCCTTCAACACGTGGAGATCGAAACAACCGCTCAACCAGTCCGCCACCCACCACAAGCGGTAGATCCAGGCAGGTCGCGATCAGAAGAAAAGTTGTACCCAGAACAACAAACTGGGCATCTACCGGATGAGCGTGATTGAGAAAATGAGGGAAAAGAGCTGCGAGAAAAATGAGAGTTTTGGGATTGGCAATGCTGATCATGAAACCTGTCAGAAAGTCAGAGCCCTGACTGGTGGGCTCAGCAATCCTGCGGCTAGCAGCTCTCCATCTACGAAGGCCGAGATAAATCAGATAAGCCGCCCCCAAAACGGTCACAGTCTCAAAGACATAGGGATAACTGACAATGAGCCAGGAAAGCCCAAAGGAAACCAGCACCACCTGAATGGCTTCTGCTGCTTTAACGCCAATGAGTGTAAAGAGACCAGCAAAAGTTCCTCCGGATGCGGATCTGGAAAGGATCAACATTTTACTGGCGTCAGGCACCGACATGATAATCAATGTGGTGACAACAAACGCAATATAGACATGCATTGCTATGGGCAAGGATCACCTGCAAAGGTCCGGTCTGTTTGCATCAGGAGGCTGACGCTGCCGCAATCAAACAGAATGTGCTCCCATAGAAAACAGCACACCGGATTTAAGGTGCAAAAACCCTTTGCTTTGCGTGCCTCATTTTAGGAAAACTAAGAGGTCTCTTTGAAAACTGCGGAGACTGATCTCAAATTTTTAAGTGACGGAAATGACAGTGCTTCAATATTTTCAAGCGCAGGCCAAAAACAACGCTTGGGCGAATTATCGGCTACTTTCCAGTTGCAAGAAGCTCTCTGAAGACGAGCTAACGGCACAGCGAACAAGTTTTTTCCCTTCAATCCTGATGACACTGAATCACATCCTCACAGTGGATTGGTTCTATATCAGCGCTCTGGAAGGAGCGCCGCTCGGGATTAATGCATTTGATCCTGAGTACCCTTTTGAGCAACTACCGCCTCTTTTCGAGGCTCAAAGAAACTCAGATCAGAAATTAATTGCACACGTAGGCTCAATGGGCCTCGCTGACCTCTCCAAAATACATGTGCTGAGAGATGACAAGCCTCTGAGTGAGCGAGCAGACAGGCTTCTTCTGCATCTCTTCCAACATCAGATGCACCATCGCGGGCAAGTGCACGCCATGTTGAGCGGAACTTCAGTCGCACCACCTCAGCTCGATGAATTCTTTCTTAGCAATGAGATGGAGCAGCAGGCCCGTAAGGATGACTTCGGCGCACTCGGGTTCTGTGAGGCTGACATCTGGCCAGATCGTGGGTGATCAGCTAGTTAGGCAGGATCTTTCCTCGCGCCTGAAAAGACAAAAGCCGAGGCGATTTTCATCATCTCGGCTTTCAGATTACATTCGAGGGCAAGCACTTACACTTAAGGCAGAGCCGCGATTGCTTCTTTCAGACCAACCAGTGAGATCGGAATGCCGATACCTTCCTCTGGTGTCTCAAAGATGATGAAAGTTGCAGTCTGACCAGTTGTGAGCTTGTCGATCAGATCCTTTTCCAGCATCGCTTCAGAAACGCAACCGCTTGGGGCAGGCAGACAGCGGATGAATGGCATCCGGCCAACATCTTTTCCATCTACATTCAGACCAAGTTGCATCGGTAGCAAAACGCCAAGTGGAGCGAGAATGCGCAAAACGGTCGCTTGCTGGTCAGCCGTCTTAAGAATAATCGCTGTCAGGCCTACAGTATCACGTGCAGAATCTGTCACACTTTGAATAAGAGCACACTGCTCGACGTTAGAACCTGGGGATTTGGCGCAACGCTGCTGCCAATCACCAAACTCGCCTTTGAGTTCGCCAAGCGCTTGTTGAGCATGACCAGCTCCGGAAAATCCTGCGGCACCCGCCACTGTCATCGCAACTGTTAGAGTCAGCGTGCGTAAAAACTGCTTCAAAAAACCTTCCTCCAGTTCACCGGCTGTGCAGTGTCTGTCTCCCCAGCCAGCCAGCGTGGGGTGTTTCCCTAAAATATTGGAATACCGCTCCTGACGTCAAAGCGCAAACTGGCATTCTTGGCTGTCCACTTAACTGACGAGGAAGGAGGGATCCGACTCACATTGTTCACGCCGAGGTAACGTTCCTTTTTGCCGATAAAGTGACGATTTAGTGAGTGAAATTGGACGCATGGATAGAAATGATCGATTTTCGATATAGGGAAAAGTAACTAGGTGAAAACAGCGGAGATCGTTCAAAATCCAATTGCATCTGCGGATTTCTTATGTTTTTTGTCCAACTCATTGATTCAAGTCAAATGATACTGCGACTTATAGTCGCTATAACCTTAGGGGAATCGCGTAGAAACCCTTATTGGGTTATTATGTCGCAGATATTCACGCAGGTGTGAGGACTGGTCGGACGGGCCAAAGTGGGCACCCCACATGTGTGGACAAGAAGAGGATTGCCGTTTCGGCGGCATTAAGAGGGACAGGGAGCGCAAGACGTGATGAAGCTCTTGAAGCATCACCTGGCGACCATTGCCGCAACTATGGCAATCGGATTGACGGGTTTTATGGCAGGTGCAGCCAATGCAGCACAGCCAACGCCGTGGCAGATGGGTATGCAGCCTGCGGCGACGACAGTGATGGAAGACATTCGCTGGTTTAACGATTTTACCCTGATCATTATGGCCGGCGTGACGGTTTTCGTAGCACTCCTGCTGCTTGTTGTGATCATCAGGTTCCGCAAGAAGGCGAACCCAACGCCATCTCGCACTTCACACAACACTATGATCGAGGTTGTTTGGACGGTTGTCCCAATCCTCATTCTGGTGATGATCTCAGTTCCGTCTTTCCGTTTGCTCTTCAAACAGCTTGATATCCCTGAATACGAAATGACCATCAAAGCGACTGGTTACCAGTGGTATTGGGGTTATGAGTACGCGGATGAAGGCATGGAAGATGTCTCATTCGACGCCTTGATGATTCAGGACGATGAGCGTGCAGACATAATGGCTGAAAAAGGCCTGACAAACGCTGAGCTTCCTCGCCTTCTTGCGACGGACTACAACATTGTTGTTCCAGTCGACACCACAGTGCGTGTTCAGGTAACCGCAGCAGACGTGATCCACTCATTTGCTGTTCCTGCATTCGGCATCAAGATTGACGCTGTTCCATACCGCCTCAACGAAACCTGGTTCCGTGCTGATAACACCGGCATGTTCTACGGCCAGTGTTCAGAGCTTTGTGGTAAAGACCACGCGTTCATGCCAATCGCCGTGCAAGTCGTGACCAAAGAGCAGTATCAGGCCTGGGCCGAAGCTGCGAAGTCCGACGTCGACGAAGCAAACACACTTCTCGCAAAGCTGATTGCTGATGAGAAGAAGGTTGCTGCCACCGCAGCCACCGACGTGAAGGTTGCGTCCCGTTAATCGGGGTCACTGATTGAGCCGAGTATGCGCGCGTCAAGGGCTGCTGCGCATACGAGCAAGAACTTTACGAGGGAGCACAACTATGTCTGCGTCTGAAACGCATGCACATGACCATCCAACTGGATGGGTGCGGTGGGTCTACTCCACCAACCATAAGGATATCGGTATCCTTTACCTGATCTTCGCGATCATGGCTGGTATCATCGGCGGTCTTCTGTCCATCGCAATGCGTATGGAACTTCAGGAGCCGGGGATGCAGTACTTCTCCGATCCACACTTGTTCAACGTGTTCACCACAGCGCACGCGCTGATCATGATCTTCTTCATGGTTATGCCAGCGCTTATCGGTGGCTTCGCGAACTATTTCGTTCCGATCATGATTGGTGCGCCTGACATGGCGTTCCCACGCATGAACAACATCTCCTTCTGGCTTCTGCCACCAGCATTTATCCTGCTGCTCCTGTCACTCTTTGTGCCAGGCCCACCAGGTGCAAACGGTGTCGGCGGTGGCTGGACCATCTATCCTCCGCTGTCCACCTCCGGTCAGCCAGGTCCTGCAATGGACTTTGCAATTCTGGCGCTTCACGTTGCCGGTGCATCTTCCATTCTGGGTGCCATCAACTTCATCACCACCATCTTCAACATGCGTGCGCCTGGTATGACCATGCACAAGATGCCGCTGTTCGTTTGGTCCGTGCTGGTAACAGTCTTCCTGCTGTTGATCTCTCTGCCTGTTTTGGCTGGCGCGATCACCATGTTGCTGACAGACCGTAACTTCGGCACCACCTTCTTTGAAGCTGCTGGTGGCGGTGACCCAATCTTGTTCCAGCACTTGTTCTGGTTCTTCGGTCACCCTGAAGTGTACATCCTGATCCTGCCTGCATTCGGCATCATCTCCCACATCATCTCCACCTTCTCGCACAAGCCTGTGTTCGGTTACATCGGCATGGCCTACGCGATGGTTGCGATTGGTGTTGTTGGCTTTGTCGTTTGGGCGCACCACATGTTCACCGTTGGTCTGTCCGCAGATACGCAGGCGTACTTCCTGTTCGCGACCATGGTGATTGCAGTGCCGACTGGCATTAAGATCTTCTCATGGATTGCGACCATGTGGGGCGGTTCTATCGAATTCCGCACGCCAATGATCTGGGCGATCGGCTTTGTGTTCCTGTTCACCGTTGGTGGTGTAACCGGCGTTCAGCTGGCAAACGCAGGTCTCGACCGTGCACTGCATGACACTTACTACGTTGTAGCTCACTTCCACTACGTTCTGTCTCTGGGTGCTGTGTTCGCGATCTTTGCAGCCTGGTACTACTGGTTCCCTAAGATCTCCGGTTACATGTACTCCGAGTTCCTCGGAAACCTGCACTTCACACTCATGTTCATCGGTGTGAACCTGGTGTTCTTCCCGCAGCACTTCCTTGGTCTTGCTGGTATGCCACGCCGTTATGCCGACTACCCGGACGCATACGCTGGCTGGAACATGGTTTCCTCCTACGGTTCTTACCTCACCGGTTTTGCAGTGCTCATCTTCTTGTGGTGTGTCCTTGACGCATTCCTCAAGAAGCGTGTGGCTGGCGATAACCCGTGGGGCAAAGGCGCAACTACTCTGGAATGGACCCTGTCTTCACCTCCTCCATTCCACCAGTTCGAGATCCTTCCAAAGATCAAGTAACTGCACCGAAATTGCCGGGGGCGTGTCAGCGCCCTCGGTTCTAGGTAAAGCACAAGCCCGGAAGTGCTCCAATGTTCCGGGGATGAAGTCTAGAACGCTGAAAAACGGCACAGGTTTCAATATCGCGACAGAGGTACAGGCATGACAATGCTGGAACAGACACAAGGACTTCACGAGGACGCAACCGATCTTGGTGGTCGTGGAAGCGTTTCTGATTACATCGCGCTGCTCAAGCCGCGGGTAATGTCTCTTGTTGTGTTCACAGCAGCTGTTGGTCTGGTCATGGCTCCGGGTAATCAGCACCCGGTCCTCAGCTTCATTTCTATTCTTTGCATCGCCATTGGTGGTGGTGCATCTGGTGCGCTGAACATGTGGTGGGATGCAGACATTGATGCTGTCATGTCCCGCACTAAAAAGCGCCCGATCCCGGCAGGCAAAATCACACGTCAGGAAGCCTTTGCTTTTGGCATGGTTCTGTCCTTCGGTTCTGTTCTGACCCTCGGTCTGGTGGCAAACTGGATGGCCGCTGGTCTGCTGGCGTTCACGATCTTCTTTTACGTGGTCATCTACACAATGTGGCTCAAGCGCAGCACGCCGCAAAACATCGTTATCGGAGGTGCAGCTGGCGCGCTTCCGCCAATGGTCGGCTGGGCAGCTGTTACAGGTGACGTAACGCTGGTCAGCATCGCACTGTTCATGATCACCTTCACCTGGACACCTCCACACTTCTGGGCCTTGGCGCTGGTTAAAAACGGCGACTATCAGGCTGCTGGCGTCCCAATGTTGCCGGTCGTCGCAGGCGAAACCGCGACCCGTCACCAAATCGTTTTGTATTCTTTGCTGTTGCTACCAGTTGGCATGGCACCGTACTTCCTAGGCTTTGCCTCGGTGTTTTATGGTGTTGGTTCAGCCATCCTTGGCTTGGTGTTCCTCGGTTATGCAATCCGTGTCTGGAGAGTGCGCGAGGGTGATGCAGCCAAGAAAACAGCAATGTCTCTCTTCAAGTTCTCTTTGTTCTATCTCATGCTGATTTTTGCTGGGTTGCTCGCTGAGAACATGATTGGTCTGGTCTAACGCATAACTGGAAAGAGAAGAAAATGAGCAAGCAAAAAGCAGTTCTTTCTGAAGAGCAAGTCAAGACCCGCCGCGGACGTTCAGTGGCTCTTGCAGTCACACTCGGCGTTCTTGTTGCTATGTTTTATGTGATCACCATCGTGAAGCTCGGTCCGGGCATCATGGATCGTCCACTGTAAGAGACGCAAATGACTGATCAAAAACCAAAAACAGCAGAACAAGCCAAAGTAAACCGCAGCAACGCTACCGTCGCTGTGATTTGCGGGGGCGTGTTCTTTGGAATGGTTGGTTTGTCCTTTGCAGCTGTCCCGCTTTATCAGCTCTTCTGTCAAGTGACGGGCTATGGCGGCACCACACAGCGAGCAGAAGAGGCATCCGATACGATCCTTGATCGTGAGATCATCGTGAGCTTTGACGCCAACGTCGCTCCGGGTCTGGATTGGGATTTCAAACCAAAACAAAAGAAAGTCCGCGTGAAGCTGGGCCAGATGACCGAGATTATGTACGAGGCCCAAAGCCTCGCGCAGCAGGTTTCTACCGGGACTTCCACGTTTAACGTGGCGCCTTTCGAAGTCGGGGGCTACTTCAACAAAATTGATTGCTTCTGCTTTACCGAGCAACCGCTTGAAGCAGGAGAATCGATTGATATGCCGGTCGTGTTTTTCATCGATCCGGAACTGGACAAGGACGAGAGCCTGAAGAATATCAAGGAAATCACCTTGTCCTACACATTCTTTGAATTGCCGAAAGACGGCGAGGAAGAAACAGCTGCAGTGGCTTCTCCAAGCGACGCGGCCACTGACAAGCTTTAGGTTGCGAGACGGATCTGCCTTTTGCAGAAGCGACCTTTTTTGAAATGGGGAGAAAGATATGGCTGGTGTTAAAAACCACGATTATCACATTATCGAGCCAAGCCCATGGCCATTTGTTGGGTCAGTTGGGGCGCTGGTTATGGCAATCGGCGCGATTGTATTCATGCGCATGAGTGAGGGCGGCGTAAGCTTCTCATTTCTGAGCAACGCTGATGGCGAAACAACCGTTGGCTTTACGCTGAACGGTTGGGGCCTGTTTGCAATTGGTCTTGGTATCGTTCTTTACACCATGTTTATGTGGTGGCGTGACACGGTTAAGGAATCTCGCGAAGGGCACCATACACGCGTTGTATCCTTGCACCTGCGCTACGGCATGCTGCTGTTCATCCTGTCCGAAGTTATGTTCTTCGTTGCATGGTTCTGGGCCTTCTTTGATGCATCCCTGTTCGCGGGTGAAGCTGCGCAGTTTGGCCGTGTCGAGCACACTGGCGGTGTTTGGCCTCCACAAGGTATCGAAACCTTCGATCCGTGGCACCTGCCACTGTTGAACACATTGATCCTGCTTCTGTCTGGTACAACAGTAACATGGGCACACCACGCGCTGGTTCATGGGGACCGTGATGGCCTGAAATGGGGTCTGATCGCGACAGTTGTTCTGGGTGTGATCTTCACCATCTGTCAGGCCTACGAATACTCTCATGCAGCCTTCGGCTTCTCAGAGAACATCTATGGCGCAACCTTCTTCATGGCGACAGGGTTCCATGGCTTCCACGTGATCGTGGGCACCATCTTCCTCGCTGTGTGTTTGTTCCGTGCACTGGCAGGCCACTTCTCCACCACCAAGCACTTCGGCTTTGAAGCGGCAGCCTGGTACTGGCACTTTGTGGATGTGGTTTGGCTGTTCCTGTTTGCATCCGTTTACATCTGGGGCGGCTAAGCTTGCGGCATTAGCCAAGAGCGGGTCTGGAATTCAGACGAAAAACGAAAAAAGATAAGGGCGGCGCAAGCCGCCTTTTCTATATGTATATGACCTAGGTGCCTTACGAGCGTTCAAAGTCACCTGTGTATCCGAGGCTTCACATGAGTGAGAGGAAGAAGACAAAGGCTTATCTTGGCCTTCCTGCCAATCCATTTTCAGCTGGTCTTCGCGGAAAATGTCCACGGTGCGGGGAAGGGCCATTGTTTCAGGGCCTGCTAAACCTGCGTGTGTCCTGTTCCAGATGCGGTCTTTCCTATGACTTTGCAGATTCTGGAGACGGACCTGCAGTCTTTGTCATTCTCATTCTGGGGTTTATTCTTGTTGGTGGTGTTTTGTTCGTTGAGTTTGCGTACGAACCTCCACTCTGGCTGCATTTGATTATCTGGGCACCCGTGACTGTGGTGTTGAGTGTGACGCTTCTGCGCATACTCAAAGGCCTGTTGATTGCATTGCAGTACAAGAACAATGCAGCGGAAGGAAAGCTTGATGATCGCTGAAAGGGAGATTGGCGATGCTTCATCTGATTCAAAGCCTGCGCGAAAAAACGATGTCGCCTGGCATGAGGAACCTGAACCAGTTCCTGAACACACTCATCGCAACACGAGAAAAAACAAAGATAACACCGTGACAGATGATCAAATGGAACATGACGACACTGATGCTGAGGATGCAGTAGCAAAGCCTGGGTTAGTTGCATTTCTCAAGCGCTATTGGATCTTGCACCTGTGTGCTGCAGTTGGGCTAGCTATTCTAGCCAATCTGAGTTTGTGGCAGTTCAATCGTCTGGATGAAAAGGTGGCGTTGATTGCGCGCGCTGAAGTGCGGGCGACTGAACCTGCTGTTGCAGCGCCCGGCCCGGCAACCTGGGAGGATATGTCGAGCGACGAAATCGACTATATGCCTGTTGAGCTGTCTGGCCAGTTCATTATCGGCGAGCTGTACTACTTTGATACTCTAACCAAGCCGAAAGGCCCACTGGGCGGGCAGGGGTATTTTGTCTACGCACCCTTCATCACGAATGACGGCTGGAACGTTTTGGTCAATCGTGGCTTTGTTCCAATTGATCGTAAAGAGTTCAGCACACGTTTGGGCTCAGCTCCACCGCGTGGGCAAATAACCATAACCGGCCTTGCCCGCAGAGCTGAAGTGGCGAGCATGTTCTCCGCAGAACCAAACCAGAAGACCAATGTGTGGTATGTGCGCGAGCCAAAGGCGATGGCTGAAGCTATGGGATTGCTGCCGGATCAGACCGCACCCTACACGATTGACCTTCAGGAGACAGTGAGCGTTGCTGGTGACCTGCCGCAAGCGGGTGAGACCCGTATGACGTTCTCGAACAATCACCTGCAGTATGCCTTCACATGGGCAGGTCTGGCGCTCACTCTGGTCGGCGTCTACTTTGCCTTCCTGATCAAGGCATGGCTGGATCGAGGCAAGGTCTCTTCTGAGAATGAAGAGGACGATGATGAAGACGACGATGATTTTGATGCGGAAGAGGAAAAACGGAAGGCTGATCGCTTCCGCATGATATCTGACGCAGCACGGCGCAAGCGAAATAAATTTCAGCGATAGACTACAAAAAAGGGGAGCATGGCTCCCCTTAAACGTTCTTGGACAGCTTGCTTTATAGCTGAGAAAGAATGTTCTCAGCAGAGGAGATCGTTGCTTCTCCCGGAGCTTCTTCAATATTCAGAGAAGCCAGCACGCCATCTTTCACGATCATAGAATAGCGCTTGGAGCGGATGCCCATTCCAAAGGCGCTTGCGTCAAGCTCAAGGCCAACTGCCTTGGTAAAATCAGCGCTGCCATCAGCAAGAAAGAGGATCTTGTCATCAGCGCGCGTGTCGCGCGCCCAGGCACCCATAACAAACGCGTCGTTCACCGAAACAACAGCAATTGTTTCAACGCCTTTTGCCTTGATGGCTTCTGCATTGTCGATGAAACCCGGCAGGTGGTTCAGGTGGCAGGTTGGCGTGAAAGCGCCAGGAACTGCGAACAGAACTACGGTTTTGCCGGCGAACAGCTCTTCACTGGTCGCATCCACTGGCCCGTCGGCACTCATGGTTTTGAATGTAACGCTTGGCAGTTTTTCGCCTACTTGAATGACCATGGAAAGTTCCCCCAATTTGCTTTTGCTGATCACAACATAACAGACATCTCAATCAGAGGTCTGCATCTAAAAAGAAACGGGCTTCAGTTGTAGCTGCGAGCTCTCTATTTCGCAAATACAACTAAAGCCCGTAAACAAGCTTATTTCGAAGCGCTGGCCTGAGGAACTGAAACACTTTGCGTTTCCTCAAAAGCACCATCCTTGGTCACCAATGTAAGGCGGAGTTCAATGTCGCTCACATCTTCTGGCAGTCCAATATAGGACATAGTCCAGTGCGCCCTACCTTTTTTCACAGAAGTCAGCTTGGGTACTCCATGATAAGAACCTGCAGGCCCTTCAATGAAGAGCTCCGGCGATTTGTCCTTGGAGGAGATTTTCGCGCTGATGTTTACAGTGCGGTCCTTGCCTTCTCCGGTGATTTTTATCTCTGGAAACAAGCTCGGCATGTCGCCTTGCGTAATTGGAACCTGCGCAAAGGCATCATTGACCAGTTTGTCGGCAACATCATCTTTCATCGTGGCCGCAGGAAAGACGAGAGAGACCTCGGCCTGTCCTGGGATACAAATGTCTTTGCAGATGCCAAAGGTCAGGTTTGCATTCAAAATGGCCGGGCGTCCGTCATCCATGCGCTTAATCAGCAAAGGCAGCAGCACCTTGTCTGAATAGATCAGAGATGTGGAAAATCCGTCAGAGTAAGCCTTCGGCGCAGGGAACATCAGCTCCGCGCTAGCTATATTGACTGAATTAACAAAGCTAGCTTCTGTCGGAATACCGGCTTCACCTGGATATCTCCAGTATGTGTGCCAGCCTTCTTCAAGGCGAAATTCAATCCCGCCGCGATAGAGGCCATCGGTGTTAGGCTCGCTCGCACGTAAAAGGCGAACTGCACCGCCTTGAACAATAACCCATTCAGACACACTTGATGACAAGGCGCTTGAAACAGAGGCGGAGAGCACCGCAGCAGCGATGAGGGTCGATTTGAAGAATCTAGAAATCATAGAGTCTATTTAAACGGTCCCTTTTCAAATTCCCATTAAGATTGCCTCTCAGACAATCAATGATCCGTGAACAATCTCACCTTTTTTCCACTGATCATTGATCACCGGAAAAATCCGTGAGTACCTATAATATAATTGCCTCTACACTGAACTGAGGCAATCCGTTTGAAGCATGAGGAGAGCGCCCCCAACATGTCTGGTGAAAAACCGGGTTACATTGACGGACAATATCTCATTGCCATGCCCACTATGGAGGATGGCCGTTTTGCCCATTCCGTCATCTACGTGTGTGCTCACTCCGAAGAGGGAGCGATGGGGATTGTGCTCAATCAGCCGGCCCCTAACATCACATTTGGGCAACTTTTGGGTCAACTGAATATCGTCGAAGACGAAAATGATGATCCGCTGGCAATCGATATTTCTGAACGCAAAGTCTATCGCGGTGGGCCAGTTGATGCTGGTCGCGGTTTTGTCCTTCATTCAGACGACTATTTTCTGGAGGAGACGAGCCTCAAGATTGAAGACGGCGTTGTCCTAACCGCCACGGTCGAAGTTTTGCGCGCCATCGCAGCAGGCAAAGGCCCTAAGAAGTCATTGTTGGCATTGGGTTATGCTGGCTGGGCGCCAGGACAGCTTGAAACGGAATTACAGGCAAATGGTTGGCTGACGTGTCAAACAGATCCCTCATTGATCTTTGAAGGAGAGGGCGATCAGAAGTGGCACAACGCGCTTGATATTCTTGGGATTGATCCTGGGATGTTGTCCAGCGACATTGGCCACGCATGATCTTACGTGCCTAAACGAGATTTCGCCGTGCAACTTCCTACAATTTCTGCTATTTCCCTGTGCGCACTTGAAACGCAAATGCGACAGTTTTGGGAATCTAATTTCAGATTCCGGCTAAAAACCTGAGAAATACCAATGGGGTATGGCACTAAAATGCCCTGATTCAGGTTGAGCGAGAAGGGATGTAACGGTGAGATATGTAAGTACGCGCGGCGATGCACCAGAACTCAACTTTTCTGAGGTGCTGCTCACGGGGTTGGCACGCGACGGCGGTTTGTATCTACCAAAAGAGTTCCCGCAATTATCTACTGAGGAAATTTCAGGATTTGCTGGAAAGCCTTACAGCGACGTCGCTCTTAAGGTCATCGCCCCGTTCGTTGGCGACTCCATTCCGCATGACGACCTGAAAAAAATGATCGAGGAAGCCTATGCCAGCTTCTCGCATAAGGCTGTCGCGCCGCTCGTCCAAACTGCTCCCAACACCTACGTGCTGGAACTCTTCCACGGCCCGACCCTTGCGTTCAAAGATGTTGCAATGCAGCTACTCGGCCGCTTGATGGATTATGTGCTCACTCAAAAAAGTGCCCGCGCAACCATCGTTGGCGCCACTTCAGGCGACACGGGCGGCGCTGCAATTGAAGCATTCCGTGGCCGCGACCGAACAGACGTCTTCATTCTGTTCCCTGAAGGGCGTGTCTCACCTGTTCAACAGCGCCAGATGACCACCTCCAAGGAAGACAACATTCATGCCCTAGCTGTCAAAGGCAACTTTGATGATTGTCAGGGCATCCTGAAAGACCTCTTCAACGATTTCTCCTTCCGCGAGCGCGTAGGCCTGTCGGGTGTAAACTCCATCAACTGGGCACGCATTGTTGCTCAGGTGGTGTATTACTTCACCTCCGCAGTGTCTCTGGGTGCTCCACATCGCAAAGTGTCCTTCACAGTACCGACTGGCAACTTTGGTGACGTGTTTGCAGGTTATGTGGCAGCTCAGATGGGGCTGCCAATTGAAAAGCTGGTGATCGCGACCAACACCAACGATATTCTGGCCCGTACTCTGGACACAGGCCGCTATGAAATGCGCGGCGTTGTAGCAACCACTGCACCGTCCATGGACATTCAGGTGTCGTCCAATTTCGAGCGTCTGCTGTTTGCTGCAAACGGCGAAGACAGTGCAACTGTTAAAGCTCAGATGGACAGCCTCAAACAGTCCGGTGGCTTCACTCTCTCGGAAAAAGCCCTAGGTTTTATCAAAGAGAAGTTCTCAGCAGGTCGCGCAAGCGAAGAAGAAACAGCTCAGACCATCACGGACACGCTCAAGGAAAGTGGTTATTTGCTTGACCCGCATACCGCGGTCGCGATCCATGTCTCCGAAGAGCACAATGATGGTGTTACCCCGATGATCGTGCTGTCGACAGCACACCCGGCAAAATTCCCAGCGGCAGTAGAAAGTGCATCAGGTATTCATCCTGACCTGCCAGCTCATCTTGCTGACCTGATGGAACGTGAAGAGAAGTTTTCCGTTCTGCCAGCAGATGCGCAGGAAATTGCGAAATTCGTTGAAGGCAATGCACGTGCCGTGAAAGCAGGCGTTTAATGGCGGTCAAACTAACAAAATTAGAAAATGGCCTGACTGTAGTTACTGATCAAATGGAATACCTCAAGACAACAGCTCTTGGGGTATGGGTGAAAGCTGGCTCTCGCTCTGAAGGTGAGCATGAAAACGGCATCACCCACCTTCTGGAGCACATGGCATTCAAGGGCACCAGCAAGCGCAATGCCCGCGAAATTGCAGAGGAAATCGAAGCCGTTGGCGGCGAGATGAATGCCTCCACAAGTGTTGAACATACAAATTACTATGTGCGCACCTTGGCAGATGATGCACCTTTGGGTTTGGATATTCTCTCCGACATCCTTCAGGATTCCATCATTGACCCTGAAGAGCTTGCTCGCGAAAAACACGTAATCCTTCAAGAAATTGGCGCAGCACAAGACATGCCTGATGACCAGGTATTTGATGTGCTTCTGGAAACCGCATGGCCGGACCAGCCACTCGGTCGCCCAATTCTTGGTACGCCTGAAACTGTCACCGGCTTTTCTGCGGATGCCATCCGTCAGTATGTCGCGCGCAAGTACACAGCATCCGATATGGTGCTTGCTGCTGCTGGTGCAGTCGATCATGAAGCGCTCGTAGAACTGGCTGAAGCCAGCTTCTCAAAACTGTCGAATGCTGCACCGGATGAAGACTATGTAGCGCAATATGTCGGCGGTGAAGGCTCCATTGAGCGTGAACTGCAGGAGTTGCAGGTCATCCTCGGTTTTGAAGGCCTGCCATACGAGCATGAAGACTACTATGCTGTGCAGGTGCTTGCCTCGATCCTCGGCGGCGGCATGTCATCGCGCCTCTTCCAGGAAGTGCGCGAAAAGCGCGGTCTATGCTATTCTGTCTATGCCTTCCATTGGGCTTTCGCGGATACCGGCTTCTTTGGTGTTCATGCCGCAACCGGACCGGAAGATGCCGCAGAACTGACCGAAGTGCTGGTGGAACAGCTGAAAGAAATTGCCAAGGGCGTGACCGAAAAGGAAGTGTCCCGCGCCAAAGCGCAGCTGCGATCCGGATTGCTGATGGCATTGGAAAGCCCGGCAGCACGTGCGGGCCAGATCGCCCGTCAGGTGATGATCTACGGTCATCCCGTCGCGCTGGAAGAACTGGAACGCCGCCTCAATGTTGTGTCGGCTGACCGCGTACAGATCTTGGCAGAAAGGCTGTTTGCCTCTGACAACCCTACATATGTGAAGGTTGGACCAAAGGCACCTATGCTAAATTATGCTGAGCTAAAAGAGCGTTTGGCAGGGATCAAAGCATAAGCCTATTGCAATTCAGGTAATGCTTTTTGCATAATGGAGCTCTGATTAAGAGGGGAGAGAAGCTGTGTCATTTTTCAAAACAAGCACATCTCCCCAATCTCTTGCGACATTGACCACAGGCCGACTGTATTTACGTGCGCCATCCATGGCGGATTACGCGCAGTGGTCTGATCTGCGAGCTCAAAGCAGAGCCTTCCTGCAGCCGTGGGAACCCACGTGGCCGGCAGATGATCTGACAAAAGCTGCCTTCCGAAAACGCATCCGGCGTTACAATCGCAACATCCGCGAAGGCTCTCACTACCCGTTTTTTCTGTTCAACCGGGATACCGACGAGTTGATAGGTGGTTTGAACCTTTCCAACGTCCGTCGTGGTGTCGCACAGGCAACCTCGCTTGGGTACTGGATGGGAGCTTCCTTTGCCGGCAATGGCTTTATGAAAGAGGCCGTTCAGCGCGTCTGTTGTTTCTGCTTCAATGATTTACACTTGCACCGCATCGAAGCAGCCTGTCTGCCTTCAAATGAGGTCTCCAGAGCGCTCTTAATGAAGGTTGGATTCTCTGAACTGGGCTTTGCACCCTCGTATTTATTCATAAACGGAATGTGGCAAGACCATATTTTGTTTGGCAAAATCCGGGATTCTGCGCCTATACCAGCCAAAGTCCTGCCACAATCAGAGGCAGATGGGGATAAATTGCCTGTAACACATGCTTGAACCATGAAACTGGCGCCTTGACGATGTAATGATCTTGGCAAGGAATTCAGTTAATTTTTCGTTATCGTGGAGAAGCCGGTGTCAGGGACTTATTGTCAGCGCATGCAGAACGTTATTCAGGCTGTTCTGTTAAGCGCTCTCCTGCTCATTGTGGTTGCGTCACAAGCCTTAGCTTTGGAGGCGATTGTCGTCCCCAAGGACGTTGATGCACTCGATCTGACCAGCTCCGTCGATATCTATCCCAACACCAGCAAAAGCATTCAGGTATCCACCGCTCCAGACTCAGATGGCATCGTCAGACGCATCGAAGTGCGCTCCATTGACGATACTGCCAGCTCTTGGGCTGTGTTCGCGCTCTCCAATCCGGGGGAGGAGCAGATCGACCGCTTGCTTGTTGCACCTTACTACAAGATGACTGGCGGCGGTGTACTGGTGCCGGACCTTGGTCAGCGCCGCATCGTGTCTTTGACACCTAGTCAGGGCATCCCACCAATTCGCGAGCGCAGCACAGAAGCAGATATTTACCGCATCACGCTAGATCCGGGTGCGAATGTGACCTTCATCGCGGAGGTCAACACCCCAAGCCTGCCGGAACTCCGCCTCTGGAAACCAGAAGCTTACAAAGACAACATCAACGCTTACACGCTTTACCGCGGTATCGTACTTGGTATTGCTGGCCTCTTGGCGCTGTTCCTCACTATCTTGTTTGTGGTGAAGGGAACGGTTCTCTTCCCGGCAACTGCGGCTCTGGCATGGGCTGTTCTTGTTTATTTATGTATCGACTTCGGTTTTTGGAATCTCGTCTTCGGGCGAACGCTGGGGGATGATCAGCTTTATCGAGCGGTGGCGGAAATCAGTCTCACAGCCGCGCTTGTGGTCTTCCTTTACGCCTATCTCGGCCTCAGCCGCTGGCACATCCATTATACGCACCTTGCAATCGGCTTGTTCATCACTGTGCTCAGCTTGTTTGGCTTGGCGCTTTGGGATCCAACCATTGCAGCTGGTATCTCCCGTATCCTGATGGGTGGTGTGGCAATCGCTGGCTTCGGTGTCATCCTGATGCTCACCGTTCGTGGGTTCGAACGCGCGATTATGCTGCTGCCGACATGGTTCCTGTTCCTCGCATGGCTGTTCGCTGCGTGGATGGCAACGACAGGCATGTTGCAAAGTGATCTGGTGCAGCCAGCGCTGGCAGGTGGTCTTGTTCTCTTCGTTCTGCTGCTCGGTTTCACCGTCATGCAGCACGCCTTTGCAGGTTCTGGTCTCTCCCACAGTGTGATGAGCGATGTTGAACGCCGAGCTCTTGCGCTGACAGGCTCCGGCGACATCATCTGGGACTGGGACGTCGACCGCGACAAAATCCACACCAGCGGTGGCTTGGAAGAAGCTCTGGGCATCAAGCCAGGTCTTCTGGATGGACCAGCCCGCCTCTGGCTCGAAATTCTGCACCCGCAGGACCGTGACTTGTTCCGCGGCACATTGGACGCCGTGATTGATCATCGTCGTGGCCGCGTTAATCAAGCGTTCCGCCTCCGTGGTGAAGATGGTCATTATCGCTGGTTCAAAATGCGCGCCCGTCCGGTGCTCGGCTCTGATGGTGAAGTGATCCGCTGCGTTGGTACGCTGCTCGACATCACCTCTCAGAAAACCGCTGAAGAGCGCCTGATGCATGATGCTGTGCACGACAATCTGACTGGCCTGCCAAACCGTGAACTGTTTATGGACCGCCTTGTTGCTGCGCTCGCTCGCTCCAGAGCAGAAGGCAATGGCAACCCGACTGTCATCCTGATCGATCTCGACCGCTTTAAGCAAGTCAACGACAGCATCGGTCAGACGGCTGGCGATTCCATGCTGCTCACCGCTGCACGCCGCCTCTCTCGTTTGATCAAACCGCAGGACTCTCTGTCTCGCATTTCAGCAGATACCTTCGCAGTGCTGATGATCTCCGAGCAGGACGCAACACGCATCGCATCCTTTGCAGATGAGCTCCGCAAATCTCTGCGCACACCAGTCACCTTCGGTGATCAGGAAGTGTTCTTGACAGCCTCCATCGGCGCTTCCATCTTTGATGGTGGGCCTGAAAAGGCAACCGACTTGATGCGCGACGCGGAGATCGCACTCAATCACGCCAAGCGCCTCGGCGGTGACCGCATTGAGATCTTCCGCCCAACGCTGAAGCCAGTGGCAAGCAACACGCTCGCGTTGGACAACGATCTACGTTCTGCTCTTGAAAAAGACGAGATCAAGGTTTTCTTCCAGCCAATCGTACGTCTGTCTGACAAGACGACAGCGGGCTTCGAAGCATTGGCGCGCTGGGAACATCCAAGCCGCGGCCTGATCCCACCATCCGAGTTCATTCCAGTTGCTGAACAAAGCGGCCTGATCAACGAGCTTGGCCTGCGTGTGATGGAGAAAGGTGCTCGTCAGCTTGCTCAATGGCAGCGCGAGTTCAAACACGCACTACCGCTGTTTGTCTCCGTCAACATCTCTTCTCGCCAGCTGTTGAAGCCGGACCTCATTAACGACGTGAAAGCAGTTCTGGCACGCACAGCGCTGACACCGGGCTCTTTGAAACTGGAGCTGACTGAATCTCTGGTCATGCAGAATCCGGAATTCTCCGTGCAGGTTCTTGAGCGCCTGAAAGGTCTGGGCGCTGGTCTGTCTCTGGATGATTTCGGTACAGGCTATTCATCCCTGAGCTACCTCCAGCGCTTCCAGTTCGACACCATCAAGATCGATCAGTCCTTCGTCCGTCCTAACGGCCAAAGCGCTCGTCCGGTCATCCTGCGTACCATCGTAGCGCTGGGGCATGACCTTGGTATGGAAGTGGTTGCGGAAGGTGCTGAGACTGAGTCAGATGCACTGGAGCTGTTCCAGCTTGGTTGCGAATACGTGCAGGGTTTCCACTTCGGCCAGCCCATGCGTGCTGCTGAAGCAGGCCGCATGCTCAAAGAGCAGTTCGCCCAGCAGGGCCGCAACAACCAAAGCTGATACGAGCAGGTAAGTTAGAAAGGCTCTGCATGGTTGCAATGGAAAATTGTAACCATGTGGCCTTTGCAGCGGAGCTGGAGAAAAATTGATCTTTCTCCGCCAAGTTTCCACTGAATAACTCTGGCGATGACATACTCGAGGCAATTTTCTAAGAGCATCCATTTGAGCTCTCTTTTCCCTATCTGAGATTATTAGCTGCATGTTTTGTTTTGGTAATGCGTGTCGAAAACTACACGTCGCTTTGGGTTTGTTTCTGGTTACATCCAGTACCCTAACACCGGCAAGCGCCACGCCATCGCTGGTGTTGAACCTCGACACTCAAAAAGTCCTGTACGCTGAAGATGCAGGCGATCCATGGTATCCCGCTTCAACAACCAAGTTGATGACCGCTCTCGTAACCTTTGAGGCTCTTGCCAACAGAGAGGTCGACCTTGAAACGTCAGTGGTGATGTCCCCTTGGGCGATGAGGCAGGACTCATTGAAGTCCGGCTTGGAGGTTGGAAGCGTCATGACACTGCAGGATGCGCTTTTTGCAGTGCTCGTTGGATCAGCCAATGATGTCGCAGTGGCACTGGCTGAAAGTGTTGCGGGGAGTGAAGATGCATTCGCGCAGCGCATGAATGCCACCGCGCAACGTCTTGGGATGACCGCAAGCCACTTTGTCAATGCCAACGGTTTGTTCGAGCCCACTCAGCAAACATCCGCACGTGATCTGGCCATTTTGGCGAGCGAAGTCTATCTGCGCTTCCCTCAATACCGGGACGTGTTCGCCACATCAAAAGTGTTCATTGATGGTGCCGAAATCAAATCTTACAATGAGTTGCTGACACGACTGCCGGGCACAGTCGGCATGAAGACAGGTTTTGTCTGTTCATCTGGCCGCAATATCGTTGCACTTACAGATCGTGGCGGGCAACGCTTTATGGCCGTCGTTCTTGGTGCGACGACGGGGCGGGAGCGCAGCGAAAGAGCAGCTAAACTCCTGACTGAGGCAATGACTGGTGAACTGACACCCAATGGTTTGCAACTGAATGAAATTGCTAACGATCTGCATCGTCAACCTGAAAATATGCGCAAACGGGTGTGTAGCAGCCAAAGTGCAGCCTATGAGGCGCAGCAAAACAAGCGCTATCCGATGGGGATCGGCAGAAACAAGAGTTACCTGAAGGCGGCGGTGAAGCACAAAAGCCATAGCATCCGCACTTGGAAGGCTGCTGTGGGTTTTAGCGGCCCGCTACCCTATCCAAAGCCAAAGTAACTTGTTGCAATGCCTGCCACATGTCAGAGTTTGGCAGGCTTGGAAGTGAACTTGATGCCGGCTTCTTCGCAATGCAGCCAGACGACCTTGCCGCTGAAGGAAAGTTTGCGGGCTGGCACCTGAATTTTCACCGTGTCACCGGACACGAGCTTTCCGGTATTGATCAGCAGCCGACAACCACCGTTGCTGATGTCTTCAATCACGCAGGATCGGTTGAAATTATCCGTAAGCAGAACAGCGGGCCAATGACAGGCATGCCGTTTATAGTCTCGGTTTTCTATTTCTAAAAGTTTCGGACGAGGTATCATGAGACCGCCGACCCTTACATCAATATGCGATAACTAGAATCATTAGTTTGGAAAACTGATATACGCATTATCAATTATATATTGCGCAGATGTTAACGTGCGAGCGGCCTATCGTCTCAGCCTAAGCTATTCATATCATGAAGGAAATTGAGAAAATTTCGGCTCTAAATATGCTGAGCGTACAGGTTGACTGTAACCTGCGGGAAGCACTACGTAAATTTGAGGCTGTAACCATCAAGTGGATTGTGAAAGGGAAGGGCTGTTCTATTTTCCAGAAATAATCGTCAATTCACAGTCGCCAACAGAAACCTCAAGCGGTGTGCCGCCAAATGGCTCTCCGTCGATTTGAACTGCCGCTGCGCGATAGGCATCTATGCGGGCAGTTCTGATTGCCTTGCACTCAATATTACGGGATTTTGCGACGCTGCCAGTAAGTAAGCGGCATGCGTATTTGAAGAGCGCCCACACCCCGTCCTCTTTAAAGACCAGTAGATGCAGTTTCTTCTCCAGAATGGACGCATCAGGCACCACGAGGTGTTTACCAGCGTAGTAGCGGCCATTGGTGATCAAGGCCATAGCGCACTGCAGCTCTTCATCGTCTGCCCGCACTTTAAAGCTGCCTTTGCGGCGCGAAAATGCCAGTTGGGCCGCAATGAAGAGATAAGCAAACCGACCGTAACGTCGCTTCAGACGCAGAGGTACAACATGCACCACTTCTGCATCAAAGCCGGTTGACGTGGAAAGGAAGAAAGGGCGTCCATTGGCAAACCCATTGTGCAGTTTCTTCGTCTTGCCTGCGATGATGGTCTTGGCAATCTCTTGCGGCGTACTCGGCACACTCAGTTCATGAGCAAGTACATTTGCGGTGCCCAACGGAATAATCGCCAGATGCGGTTTCATTCCGCGCCCCAGCAAAGCAGAAGCAGCCTCACTCACAGAGGCATCCCCACCAGCAACAGCCAGAATATCTGTGTTTAGGTCAGGGTCCGTGCAAGTCTCAGCGATCTCGCTTGCACGGCTGGTGAGTTTCAGCTCCACCTTCATCCCGGCGTCTTCAAGGCATTGCACAATCTCTGTGATGTTTTGAAAACGGAAAGATGTCGCGGTCGGATTGGCAAGAATAAGCACACGCTTGGCTTTGCGTGATTTCTTTTTCGCCTCTTCCGGCCGAGAGTGGGGAAGCTGGTTTTCCATAAACCTGACCTTGCCTTCCCGACTTACTTGGATTTCTGAAAGGGTTTCATACCCTTGCGGGCAAGCTCATCAGCACGTTCGTTTTCTTCGTGCCCGGCATGACCTTTGATCCAGTGCCACGCAACATCATGCCGTTGTGCTGCCGTATCCAGCAGTTGCCATAAATCAGCGTTTTTAACGGGTGAGTTGGAAGCAGTCCGCCAGCCCTTGCGCTTCCAGTTATGCATCCACTGCGTAATGCCGTTTTTCACATAGGAACTGTCGGTGTAAAGATCGACGGCACAAGAGCGCTTCAGGGAATCAAGAGCCTGAATGGCTGCCATCAACTCCATGCGGTTGTTGGTTGTATCAGGCTCGCCACCGCACAATTCTTTTTCATGCTCGCCAAAGCGTAGCAGCACGCCCCAGCCACCAGGTCCCGGGTTGCCGGAGCAAGCTCCATCAGTCCATGTCTCAACACGTTTGGTATCGGTCATTTATCCAGCCCGTATGCACTCGCATTGGATACGCCACGATGGAACCTGAGTTTATGCAGGTATTCAAGTGGATCTTTCGGAACAACAAGCGCACCTTCCGGCACAGACAGCCAGTCGTAAAGACGGGTCAGCAGGAAGCGCAGCGCTGCACCACGACACAGCAAAGGTAGGTTGTCGAATTCAAGCTCGCTGAACGGGCGCACACTGCGATAACCTTCCAGCAATGCCCGCGCTTTCGTGACGTTGAACATGCCATCCGGCTCAAAGCACCAGGCATTGATGCAGATTGCCACGTCATAGGCAAAGGCATCATTACAAGCAAAGTAGAAGTCGATCAGACCGGAAAGTTCTTTGCCCAGATAAAACACATTGTCCGGGAATAGGTCAGCATGAATAACACCGTTTGGCAGTTCTTTCGGCCACAGTGCCTGTAGCTCATCCAGTTCCGCAGTCAGCTCTTCTGCAAGGCCAACCTTCACTTCATGCGCACGCTCACGGCTGGCATCCAGCAAAGGTGCCCAACCATCAACACTCAGAGAGTTTGGTCGCTTGATCTCAAAGTCAGCGCCTGCCAGATGCATCCGCGCCATGCCTTTACCGAGCTCCGCGCAATGCACCAGTTGAGGCTTACGAACCCACATACCATCAAGGAATGTAACCATGGCCGCAGGACGTCCCGCAAGCTCGCCAAGCATCTGCCCGTCACGGTCAATAAGCGGAGTAGGGCAGTTCAGGCCATTATTGGCAAGATGCTGCATCAGCCCCAGAAAAAACGGCAAATCATCAGGATTAACGCGTTTTTCGTAGAGCGTCAGGATGTAATAACCCGTCTCCGTATGAACCAGATAGTTGGAGTTCTCGACACCTTCAGCAATGCCCTTGTAAGAGAGCAGATTGCCAATGTTGAAACGGTCGATGAAAGCGCCCAGCTCTTCATCGGAAACATCGGTATATACAGCCATAACTATTCAGCCGGACTTGTTCCGCTAGGCGCGGCAGCGGTCCGTAACTCTTTCGGTAGATTGAATGAAATGTCTTCTTCAGCAGTTGTAACGGTTTCCAGTGTCACATCATAATGCTCACGGAAGGATTCAACAATTTCTTCAACAAGGATTTCAGGGGCAGACGCACCGGCGGTGATACCGATTGTTTTCGCACCTTCAAAATCATCCCAGAAGATCTCGGAGGCTCGCTGAATGAGGAAAGCCTTGTCACAACCTGCTCTCTCACCAACTTCGCGCAGGCGCTTGGAGTTGGAGGAGTTTGGTGCACCAACAACAATCATCGCATCGCACTTAGGTGCAATTTCCTTCACAGCATGCTGGCGATTGGTTGTTGCGTAACAGATGTCATCCTTGTGAGGCTTCGCAATGGTCGGGAAGCGTTCTTCAAGAATTTTGACAATCTCTTCTGTGTCATCAACAGAAAGAGTCGTCTGAGAAATCCACGCCAATTGCCGGTCGGTCTTCGGTTTAAACTGGCGGGCATCCTCTGCTGTCTCAATAAGGGAGACACGTCCACGCGGCAGCTGACCCATGGTGCCAACAACTTCCGGATGGCCTTTATGACCGATCAGCAGAATTTCGCGCTCACGCCTGTCATGCAAAATAGCTTCTTTGTGCACCTTGGAAACCAGCGGACAGGTCGCATCAAGGAAGAACAGATTACGCAGTCGCGCAGCCTCTGGCACAGATTTCGGTACACCGTGTGCAGAAAAAATAACGGGACGGTCGTCTACCGGGATCTCATCTAATTCCTCAACAAAAACAGCACCTTTGTTGCGCAGAGATTCAACCACATACTTATTGTGAACGATCTCGTGGCGCACATAAACAGGGGCACCGTATTTCTCGAGAGCGAGGTCGACGATCTGGATCGCGCGATCAACACCGGCACAAAAGCCACGTGGAGCGCAAAGAAGAATTTTGATCGGTGCCTTTGTGGTCGGCGTAACCTGCATGATGTATTCCTGAGTTTTGACTTTGAGCAATTGAAGGATGTTGACTGCCTCTGTCAAGAAAAAGAGTTTTTAATCGGGCATCAAGGGCTGATTTTCTCCAATATTCAGCCTGTCAGCTTCCTCTACTGTGTTTCAGGTGCCTGATGTATCTCGCCATTTGCGTTTGTGGCTGATATAGAAACAAAAACTGCAGGTAAATTTGGGATTCGTATGGTGGGCAATTTATTGGCAAAATCACTGCTCAAAAACACAGGCCGGGCAATTCTTCTGGCAGCACTTGGTGCTTCACTGGCAGGATGCGGCAGCTTTATGTCATCGGACAACGAGCTGGAAGCTTCCTCTACAAACCCGCCTGCAACTGAGAAGACCTTTGATCTGTCCGTGCTTCAGGCGCCAGCCTTATGCCCCGCCTTGCAAGAGCTTTCAGGAACAACCATCCTGACAGTGTACCCGCGCGGAAAAGAAAAGACGCCTGAGAATCTGAGCTATCAGGCCATCATCAGGGATTGGGCGCGTACTTGTAAAAAGTCCGGTCAGAATTCCGCGATGAAATTGGGCATCGCAGGTAACATTACACCCGGTCCAACTTGGAAAGGAGGCGAAATTTTGCTTCCTGTGCGTGTAGCAGTCACACAAGGTGTGGATGGCGGAGAAAAAACAATCTACTCCAAACTCTTCAGCGTTCCTGTCACTTTAGGGGCCGGATCGCCGTCTGCAACATGGGCATTTGTGGAAGAAAATATTATCCTTCCGAATGAACCGGGACAAAATGTTGTCTTTGGATTCGACGAAAAGTAAAAAATAGGTTAGTAAGTGATTACAGCTTGGCGTCATAGTGTCGCGCCAGCCTTCTTGAATGACACGTTGCAGTCATTCAGGGGGAATACATTCGCCGGTCTGAGGAGGGCTGGCGCGTGATAGAGCTGTGCGGGAGAGAATAAGCCACCCATTGGGTTATCGCCGAAGGAGCAACCGCCCCGGAAACTCTCAGGCAAAAGGACCGCACAGTAAGCAACACTCTGGAAAGCAGTGCCGAGCACGCAATCCTGCTGGATCGCATGTTAAGGCTCTCACCGAAGGAGTAACCATACTGGTTTTTGTAGCTGCCAGCGTGGGAAATCTCTCAGGTTCTCGAGACAGAGGGGGCGTACTCGATCATTCCGCGACTCTGGAATGGTCGTTGATGTGTACGCCACTGTCTGAGGGGACCATATGGCTGAAGCTGCAGACCTGCTAAAAACACCGCTTTTCGATCTTCATGTAGAGCTTGGCGCTAAAATGGTGCCGTTCGCTGGTTATGATATGCCAGTGCAGTTCCCGCTTGGCGTGATGAAAGAACACCTCTTCACACGTGAAAGCGCAGGCCTCTTTGATGTGTCTCACATGGGGCAGGCTTGGCTCGTAGGCCCAGACCATGCAACCACTGCTGCTGCTCTGGAAACACTTGTTCCTTCCAACATGAAGGAACTGAAGCCGGGCAAACAGCGTTACACCGTTCTGCTCAACGACAACGGCTGCATCATTGATGACCTCATGGTCTCTCGTCCTCTGGCGAGCGAAGACGATGGTCGCCTCATGCTCGTCGTAAATGCTGCATGTAAAGACAACGATTATAAAATCATCGCAGCAGCCCTTCCGGAAAACGTAAAGCTTGAGATCGTTGAAGATCGCGCTTTGATCGCAATCCAAGGTCCAAAAGCTGCTGAAGTAATGGCGCTGCACGCACCAGAAGCTGCAGAAATGGGCTTCATGGAAGCGCGTCCTCTGGAATTTGACGGCATCTCCGTTATCGCCTCCCGCTCAGGGTACACTGGCGAAGATGGCTATGAGATTTCCATTCCGGCTGGCGCTGCTGAAGCAGTTGCAAAAGCGCTGCTCGCAGATGAGCGCGTTGAATCCATCGGGCTTGGCGCTCGTGACAGCCTGCGTCTTGAAGCAGGTCTTTGCCTTTATGGTCACGACATCGACGAAAACACCACACCTGTTGAAGGCAATATCACCTTCTGCATGCAGAAGCGCCGCAAAGAAGCAGGTGATTTCCCAGGTGGTGAACGTGTGCTGAAACAGCTGGCTGAAGGCACCGAAAATCTTCGTGTAGGCTTGCTGCTTGAAGGCCGTGCACCAGCACGTGAAGGCGCGGAAATCCGCGTCCCGGGTACAGAAGAAATTATTGGCCGCGTCACATCTGGCGGTTATGGGCCAACTCTCGGCGCACCAGTTGCGATGGGCTATGTCCCGTCTAATCTGGCGGAAATTGGCACAGAATTAGAGCTTGTGGTCCGTGGCCGCGCGCTTCCTGCCAAGGTTGCTGAGATGCCGTTTGTAGCGCAGCGCTACTACCGCAAACCAAAATAATTCCGGTGAGGGCAGCGGGCTGCCCCAATCACATTTCAATCGACAAACGACAGTGTAGGGAACGCTTAAATGAGCACATATTTCACAAAAGACCACGAGTGGCTGAAGGTTGAGGGAGACGTAGTAACCGTCGGTATCACTGAGTTCGCACAGAGCCAGCTGGGCGATGTTGTGTTCGTCGAACTGCCAGAAAACGGCAAAACCGTCGATCAGGACGATGAAGTTGCTGTTGTGGAATCCGTGAAAGCTGCATCTGAAGTATATGCGCCGCTCGATGGTGAGATCGTTGAAGGCAACGAACTGCTCGTTGATGAGCCTGCAAAAGTGAATGAAGACCCAGAAGGCGCTGCATGGTTCTTCAAAATGAAGCTCGGGAATGCTGCACAGCTAGAAGCCCTGATGAGCGAAGCTGACTACAAAGCATTTGTAGAAACGCTTTAAGGCAAAGCGTACTCCCGAAAAGCCCGACCGGTTTTCGGAATAAGAATACGCAATAAGCCAAAAGCCGTTCATCACCTGCCATGCACGACAGCCGCATGGCAGGAAATGGCAAAAGCCCTGTTCGCTTTTGCTGCAATGTGCATCAGACAATCTGATGGAGAGAGAACATGCGGTATCTTCCGCTTTCAGACAACGACCGCGCCGACATGCTGGCGCGTATCGGCGTAGACTCAATCGATGAGCTGTTTGCCGATATCCCAGAGGCCGTTCGCCTTGAAGAACTGACAACCTTGCCGCGTCGCAAGACCGAAATGCAAGTTGAGCGCCAGCTCAGCGCAATGGCGAACAAGAATGTCAGTGCCGGATCTCTACCGTTCTTCGTTGGGGCAGGGGCGTACAAACACCACGTGCCAGCAACGGTTGATCATCTGATCCAGCGTTCTGAATTTCTGACAAGCTACACCCCGTATCAGCCAGAAATCACACAGGGCACGCTTCAGGCACTCTTCGAATTCCAGACACAGGTGGCAAACCTGACTGGGATGGAAGTCGCCAACGCGTCCATGTACGATGGATCTACCGGCACTGCTGAAGCTGTGTTGATGGCGCACCGTGTAACCCGCAAGAAAAAAGCGGTTCTTTCCGGTGGCCTGCATCCGCAGTACCGCGAAGTGGTCGAAGGTGTTTCTGCAAAGCTGCCTGGTGCATCTGTTGCGGCCCTGCCGGCAGACCCAACTGGTACAGAAGATATTCTGGCACAGATCGACGACGAAACCTCCTGTGTGGTGGTTCAGTCTCCGTCCTTCTACGGCCAGCTGATCGATCTGAAACCGATTGCAGAAAAAGCGCACAAGCACAAAGCTCTGTTGATCGCAGTGTTCACTGAAGTTGTTTCCCTCGGCCTTCTGGAAAGCCCAGGTGCTCAGGGCGCGGACATCGTGGTTGGCGAAGGCCAGTCCATCGGTAACCCGCTCACCTTCGGTGGCCCTTACGTTGGTCTGTTTGCAACCCGCCAGAAATACATCCGCAACATGCCGGGTCGTGTTTGTGGTGAAACAACGGATGCAGAAGGCAAGCGCGGTTTCGTGTTAACCCTCTCCACCCGTGAGCAGCACATCCGTCGTGACAAAGCGACTTCCAACATCTGCACCAACTCCGGTCTGTGTTCCTTGGCGTTCACCATCCACATGACCTTGTTGGGCGGCAAAGGCCTTGCACGCCTTGCTCGCATCAACCACATGAGCGCAGTTGCACTGGCAGATGCTCTTTCCGCGGTTGAGGGTGTTGAAGTGCTGAACTCCGCGTACTTCAACGAGTTCACAATTCGCACGCCAAAGAATGCACATGACGTGATTGAAGCTCTTGCTGCAAAGGGTGTTCTGGGCGGTGTTCCTGTTTGCCGTCTGGACAAATCCGGTGGTGATATCGACAACCTTATCGTTGTTGCAAGCACAGAAGTGAACACCGATGAGGACCGTGCAGCCTACGCGCAGGCTCTGAAGGAGGTGCTGGCATGACTATGAACCATCAGGGACGTCCAACACGTGCTGGTGAAGCTGGCCCCCCAATGCCGCACCAGACCTTTACGGGCAACAAAGCATTGGACATGGAAGAGCCGCTCATCTTTGAGATCGGCCACATGGACAACTGTGGTGTAGACCTTGACGAGCCAATGGACTTCGTTCCACGCCTCGGTAACCACATGCGTTCTGAGCCGGTAGAGCTTCCAGCTCTGTCCGAGCCAGAAACCATGCGCCACTACGTCCGCATGTCCCGCAACAACTATGCGATTGATTCAGGCCTGTACCCACTGGGTTCCTGCACCATGAAGCATAACCCGCGCCTTAACGAAAAGATGGCGCGTCTGCCGGGCTTTGCTGACATTCACCCACTGCAGCCAATCTCCACAGTTCCGGGTGCTTTCGAGCTGATCTCTGAGCTGGCTGACTGGCTGATGGAACTTACCGGTACCAACGCTGTGGCCATGAGCCCGAAAGCTGGTGCTCACGGTGAGCAGTGCGGTATGATGTCTATCAAGCACGCAATTGCAGCCAAAGGTGAAGAACGCTCCGTCGTTCTGGTTCCGGAAAGTGCTCACGGCACCAACCCGGCAACCGCTGCACTGGTTGGCTACAAGGTTGTGTCCATCCCGGCACGTGAAGACGGCACAGTGGCCGTGGAAGCTGTGATCGAAAAGATCGAAGCCCACGCAGGTCAGGTGGCAGCGCTTATGCTCACCAACCCGAACACCTGTGGACTGTTTGAGCCAGAAGTGATTGAGATTGCAAACGCAATCCATGAAGCTGGTGGCTACTTCTACTGTGATGGCGCAAACTTCAACGCGATTGTTGGTAAGGCAAAGCCGGGTGATCTTGGTATTGACGCCATGCACATCAACCTGCACAAAACCTTCTCCACGCCGCATGGCGGTGGTGGCCCAGGTTCTGGTCCGGTTGTTCTGTCTGATCGTCTGGCACCATACGCACCGCTTCCATTCATCCGCAAAAATGGCGATGAGCTGGAAATTGTTGAGACAACCGATCAGTTGAAGGACGGTGAACAGCCATTTGGCCGTATGACCGCATTCTTCGGTCAGATGGGCATGTATGTACGCGCGCTGTCTTACATGCAGTCTCACGGCTCTGATGGCCTCAAGCAGGCATCTGAAGATGCTGTGTTGAACGCCAACTACGTCCGCGTTGGCCTGCAGGACCTGATGACCCTGCCATTCGGTGTAAAGCCATGCATGCACGAAGTTCTGTTTGATGACAGCTTCCTGAATGATACTGGTGTTTCCACGCTCGACTTCGCAAAAGCGATGATCGACGAAGGCTACCACCCAATGACCATGTACTTCCCACTGGTCGTAAGTGGTGCAATGTTGATCGAACCAACCGAAAGCGAAAGCCGCGCTTCTCTGGACCTGTTCGTCGCAACCATGCGCGATCTGGTGATGAGTGCAAAAGCAGGCGAAAAAGACCGCTTCGAGGGTGCTCCGTTCCTGGCTCCGCGCCGTCGTCTGGATGAAACAGCGGCTGCGCGTAAACCAATCCTAAAATGGGTGGCTCCAGAACCAACCAAGGTGGAACCAGAACTCGCGTAACAACGAGCTTTCTGTAAAAACTTATAGCCCGGCTCTTGAAAAAGACGCCGGGCTTTTTTCTGTGCGGCCCAATCCATGCCCATACCGATGCCCATGGATATTGATTGATCAGAATATGCGGATACTGGCAGTGTCCTGCCCGGTATACGGTCATTCGTGCTTAGCAGATAAAACGGGTGAGGTGGGGGATGCGTAAGGCACCTAAATGGCGCAGTTGGCTGCCAACAAGTCGGCAACTTCGGTTCCGGGTGCAATCAACCCTTGCCAGAACCTTCCCGACCATCGGTGATCGAAACAACTTCTTTCCAGACAATGCAAACCCAAGGCTCGCCCCAAATGAGCACCTGCTAACCGTTGATGAGCGCAGCTCTCGTGCGCTGCCGCAAGAGGTGCAGGCGTTTTTTGAAGAACACGGCGCATTGGAGCAAAGCCGCTATCCTTTGCCAATCACACCTGCCGGTCACACGCAGCTCAGGATGTATAAGCTCGTTGATGCACTGGTCCTCGGCAGCACCGGAGCAACAGTCTTAAAGGCGCAGCATCGCCAGATAGAAGCTGCAGCACCCAACACCATGCGGTTTGCGCGTTTAAAGGACAGGACGATCCAGACTGCAGCCATCAACATGCTTGGCATGGCCGCGGGTCATCGGCACTACTACCACTTCCTGTGCGATGTAGCCTTCCCGCTTCTGTTTCTGCTAGAGCAACTGGGGCCGCTGACATTCCCGCTGAAAATACTGCTTCGGGAAAATCTCCCAGAGTTTCAGAAAGAGTTTTACGCGCATCTGGCTCAAGAGACGCCTCTCCTCAGCCTGGAAGAGTGCAAAGCGAACGAACGCATCCATTGCAAGACGTTGTTTCACTGCACACCAGCGATGAACTGCGAATACAGAGTCCCAGCCAGCGAGCAGGCAGCATCTATGGTCGCAACGCATTATCTGGCTGCATACCAACTTGATATGCACAAGACGCCAGCCACAAGGCTCTATATCGCGCGGGATGATGCAAAAACACGCCGAATAGTGAACGAGAAGTCACTCAAAGAGCAGTTGGAGGCACGGGGTTTTCAAAGCATCATTCCCGGCAAACTAAGCCACAAAGAGCAGGTAGAACTCTTCAACAACGCCAGGATCATCGTTGGAACCCACGGCGCAGGGCTGACAAACCTGCTGTTCACACAAGCAGGCGGCAAGCTGATTGAGATCTTCCCTGCAGATTACGTCCAGAGTGCTTATGCATGGCTCGCACATGTACGGGGACTAAGATACGCGCCGGTTATTGGAGAAAAGAGCGGGGCGCACCAACACTTCTCTCTGTCTCAAAACGCAATCGGACAGATCCTGCACGAAGTTGATGCTTTGGAACTCGCCTAAACCGACTTGGGCATTGCAGGCACTATAATCGCTGCCAGTGCGGCGGAACGATCAAACTGTCATCCAGATTGGGGTTCTTGAACCACTTAAGCGGCGCTATCACGTGTTTCTCTTCATTCCCGTTTAAGAAAGCAGCCCACCAGCTGAAGGTACTGTTGGCGGTGACGATGTGATCGCAAGATGACATAACCATCAGATCTTCATAGTCTTTTCCATCCTGCATCGGATCCGCAAAAAACACATTGTCTTGCTGCGGAACCACCTCACGCGCTCGTTCAGGACTGTCAGAGAAGACATAGAAGGTCAGGCCGGGAATGCGCTCTGAGAGGAAATCCATCGCGCCCTTGTAATAGCCAGCAGAGCACAGTCCAAAATTCTGCAAGTTGTGAGCCTGACTATAATCGCCATAACGTACGTGGAGGGCAGCAGACGGACCTGAGTTAATCCGTTGCAGCAGTTTCAGCCGCTCAAGCACCATCGGTTTCTTGAGCGTGATCTCTTCTCGCAATTGCTCCATGATGGAGAATGGCATCTCCCACTTTTGCCAATACCCGTCCAGATAAGCGCTTTGCTTGAAGACGGGCGTATCTCCATCTCGCAGCAACTCATCCTCGCGGATGTAGCGGCGCTGGTAGAAGGGATAGAACTTGCGGCATATCTTGACGGTTTGCCCAAAGGCCTGCGCAGGCCAAAGCACTGCGGACATTTCAGATTCAGTAGCAGATAAGCCCTGCGTTTTGAAAAGGTTGAGGCAATAGGAGCGGTTGAAATACTGCGCGTACTCACTGTGGTCGAAACGAAGTTTCATCCCCGTTTCAAGCGCGATTTTCCGCCCGAAAGCATACTGAAAAAGCTGATTGCCAATGCCGCCGCGGATACGGACAATCAATGTTGGTTTGAGCTTGCGCCGTCGCGCAGCACCAGACTTTCGCACCTGAGAAGCAACTGACATACGTCCCCCGTACACAAATCAGCGTGTTTACCCCTCAGCCTACCGGAGCTTTGGCAAAGGCTCACTACTAGGTTTTTGGGAGTAAATCTCCTAGGTCGAGCTGAAACTGTGCTAGGTCTGCGAGGATAAGTTGTAATGTGCTCCTGCGGTATCATGAAAATGCCATTCTTGCTGACAACACTGCGCCTGATATAACCAACTGGATTTGCTTATGAACTACGATTTACTTATTTGGGATTGCGACGGCTGTTTGATTGATAGCGAGTGGATTGGCTGTCAGGTCGAGGCCGAAGGCTTCACCAAAGCTGGATACCCCATCAGCACGGAAGAAATGATCGCCCGCTTCTGCGGTGTGTCATCTGCAGAAGTATTTGGCCAGGTTGAAGCGGAAATTGGCGTCAACATCCGCCACCACGAGGCGCTCGTAAATCAGGATGAGGCGCTAAAGGCAGCCTTTGAGCAGCATCTCAAGCCAATCGCTGGCATCCATGAAGCATTGCATGAGTTGGACAACTCATTCCCGAATTTGCAAATGTGCATCGCCTCTGGCAGTTCCATGGACCGCCTGGAACATACCCTCAAGCTCACAAATCTATATGATCGGTTTGAGAATAAATATTTCTCGGCTGATCTTGTTGAAAAGGGCAAGCCAGCGCCAGATGTGTTCCTGAAAGCAGCAAGCGAGATGGGCGTCGCTCCCGAAAAATGCGTTGTTGTTGAAGACAGCCACCTCGGCTTGCAAGCTGCCCGGGCAGCAGGCATGACGGCCCTCGGCTTCACCGGAGCCTCCCACGGCAATGCAGATTTACACAGCCGTCTTGAACAGCAAAACCCAATGGCAATCTTTAATGATATGAAAGAGTTAGCCAATCTCATCAAAAAGCTGAATATGCTCAAAAGTACAGCTTGAGGAGCGCCGAGCAGCACAAACTGCCAAAACTTTCTTGACAGGGCAGTGCCGTTGCGGTCATACACTTGGACATGAGCAAGAACCTGACCATCATTTCTGCGGTTTATTATTATGCGCCCGACATATCGGCGGCCGCGTTCCTATAAACTCATGTAAAATTGAGGTCAGAACCAAAAGCCGCCGCGTAGGCGGCTTTCGTGTTTTAGCTCTCCTGCGCGGCGAAGGAGAGCATTATGAAACATACCGTTGTAGACACCACCCGCTGCTTCCGCCCAAAATCTGAAGCCCTTCAACTGTTGATCGATCGCGGTTTCCTGCATCAATGCACGGATCTGGAAGCGCTGGACGAAAAACTCCAAGCAGGCCCCATCACAGCATACGCTGGGTTTGATGCAACCGCCGACAGCTTGCATGTCGGCCACCTGCTGCCATTAATGGCCATGCGCTGGTTGCAGAAAACCGGACACAAACCAATCCTGTTGGTGGGCGGCGGTACCACGCGCGTAGGCGACCCAAGCTTCCGCTCCGAAAGCCGACCACTGCTGGATGATACCCAGATAGAACACAATCTCGCAGGTATCCGCGCAACTGTAGAGCGCCTCTTCGACTTGTCTGAAGGGCAGGGCCAAATCGTCAACAACGCTGAATGGTTGGATGAATTCCGCTTCCTCGAGTTCCTGCGGGACTTCGGCACGCACTTCACCGTCAACCGTATGATGACCTTCGACAGCGTCCGCTCCCGCCTTGAGGCACAACAACCACTTTCCGTGCTCGAGTTCTGCTACATGATGCTGCAAGCCGTTGACTTCGTTGAGCTCAACCAGCGCTTCGACTGCACATTGCAGATTGGCGGTTCTGATCAATGGGGCAACATCGTCAATGGTGTGGACCTTGGCCGCCGTTCCGGCAGCCAGCTTTTCGGCTTCACACTGCCACTGCTGACAACAGCCTCGGGCAGCAAAATGGGCAAAACTGCAGAAGGCGCGGTGTGGCTCAACCCATCCCGCCTGTCCAGCTTCGGCTTCTGGCAGTTCTGGCGCAATGCGGATGATGCTGATGTACCTCGGCTACTGAAACTCTTCACCGATCTGCCACTGGGCGAAATTGACCGCCTGTCTTCCTTACAAGGGCAGGAGCTGAATGAGGCCAAGAAGATCCTGGCAACACAAGTCACCGGCATCGTCCACGGTCTGGCCGCAGCAGAAGCAGCCCTTCAGCAGGGAGAAGCTCTGTTCAGTGGTCAGGAAGACTTCTCTCAGCCAACCCACGAGCTACCTCTATCCCTCCTTGCCAAACCACTCGGCCTCCTAGACCTACTGGTAAAAACCGGCTTCGCCACCACCAACAGCGAAGCCCGCCGCCTCATCCGCGGAGGTGCCGTCCGCCTGAATACATCCATCGTCCTGGAAGAAACCCGGGTGATTTCAGAAGGCGACCTGAAACCGGGTGAAAGGCTGACCCTAGCGGTTGGGAAGCGTCGTAAGGCATTGGTGGAGTTCGTGTAATTAAGCAGAAGGTGGCGGTCAGTCCAGAACTGGCCGCTTCTATGCAGGCTACAAGACCTCACCATTCACGATTGACCAGTGATGAGGTTGAAGTTCTCATAGGTTCTTAAAGATCAGCTTGTTATCACTATTGGAAACTGCTGCCTTCACATCCCCACCCCAATGCACCAACCGCTCCTGACAAATACCGCAGGGTGTTAATATAACAAAGGGGCTGTTCTCATCATCCCGGCAGATACACAGGGAATGGGTTACAACTTCATCCAGCTTATGCGCTTCCAGAATTGCACCTACTTCCATGCAAAGGGATAGGCCATCATTCTTGGTATCTGGTGCAATGCTGGTTAGAATTTTACCGCTCTCGGTTCTTAAAGATGCTGCCCCACCCCAACCATTAGGATAACGATGCTCAATCAGCAGCTTAGCTGCATCAAACAGAGTTTACTCAATAATCATATCTCGAAGTATTACACCCTAAAAGAGTCTTGTACATCGAAGAAAGGCGGCTCTGCCCCGTCCGAGAAATTGACAGGGCAGAGACCAGTACTATTCGATATCAAAATCTAAAATAGCCTGTTTGATTGCCTCAAACTGAGTTTGAGTGTTGTTCCCACAACTGGAGCGTTCCATAAACTTGTTCCCGGGAACCACTGCTGCTTTCAAGCCGTTACATGTTACCGGCATGGTCTGAGAGAAGTTTCCGAGGCCAAAGAGGTGGAGCAGGAGTGATGACCCCAGAGTGACCGTGTTGCGCTCATAATAATAAGCAAGGAAATCACTTGGCAGGATGTAATGTCCCCAGTGAATGAGTTTGCCATCTGTCGGTAGCTTGTCATCTTGCACGTTGCTTGTTTCGGTATCTACCACGCGGATCGGGCAATACATTTGGCCGCTATCGGTTTCCACGAGTGCCCAGAAAGTCCCTGCAACATCATCACTGACTACCTGAACAATTTCTTTCAGCTCAGAGAATGCGTCCGTGGTGGTTCCATTATTGAAGTCAGACACCTGCTGTTTGGTGACAGATTGAGTTGAGAGGTCTCTCAATATTGGAGAAATTTCTTTAGCACTGCTGCCCAGATACTCGACAAAACTTTGGTCTTCCCTAAATGAGTTTTGCGCAATCTTTGATTTCGAAACATCGGGATTTTCGCAGTAGATAAAATATGAGCGCTGGCTTTTCTCATAAGCAACAAAACCGCCGCTATGGAATGGGCGATAGCGAAGTGTTTTTGAATCTGTCATTGGGCCAATGTACAGACTGGGCATCTGTGGTGTGGTTGCGCTGATGTTCTTCAGATCAGCTTTGTCTTCGGTTTTTGTAAGACCTAAAGAGCCGAACATAACATTTTTGGGCTGTATCAGGCTCAGGCTAGAATTTGTTTGCTCAGTGGACATTTGCTTCTCTCGTTGTTGTTTTGATTGCACTGAGAAGACGAGGCTGCTGACATCCTGTGAGAGGGCATAAGCGCTAGGTTTTAGCCAAAGTAAACAAACCACAAAAAAAGCCCCCGCCTAGAAAGGCAGGGGCCAAGTCATATGGATATGAAGCAGGGACAAACCCTGTAAACCGTGGGGCGAGGTCGCCACACGAACTGTGTAAGACGCTACTTAGGCATTTGCGAGCGGACGACTTCCCGAAGGGCGTCAACCGGCTCAAGAGCCTTGCCACGTTTAATGTGCCAGAAGGTCCAGCCATTACAGGCTTGCTGACCCTGAACGAGCGCACCCACCTTATGGATGGATCCTGAATGCTCGCCGCAGATCAAGGAACCATCGGCGCGAACCGTAGCCTTGAAGCGTCCACGGGCATCGGTCAGTTCCGCGCCCGGTGTCAATAATCCTGTCTCCAACAAATTGCCAAACGGAACCCGTGGAAGGGAGCGTTTGCCTTGTGTCATCGCCAGAAAATCATCGTTGGCAGGTGTAACCCGGTCAATCCGTTCGGAAGCGGCTTTAATGTAAGAGTCTTCACGCTCACATCCCACAAAGTGGCGGCCAAGCTTCTTGGCAACAGCACCAGTGGTGCCTGTGCCAAAGAATGGATCAAGGATCACATCGCCCTGGTTTGAAGTGGAGAGCAGCACGCGATAAAGCAGGCTCTCCGGCTTCTGAGTTGGATGCACTTTGTCGCCGTTGTCGTCCTTCAGGCGTTCATGACCAGTGCAGATAGGCAGCACCCAGTCAGACCGCATCTGAAGGTCGTCGTTAAACGTCTTCATCGCATCGTAGTTAAAGGTCGGCTTGCTCTCTTGTGAAGGGCAGGCCCAGATGAGCGTCTCATGAGCATTAGTAAAACGTTTGCCACGGAAGTTCGGCATCGGGTTTGTTTTCAGCCAAACCACATCATTGTTGATCCAGAACCCAAGGTCCTGCATCACCGCACCAACGCGGAAAATGTTGTGATAAGAGCCAATAACCCAGATGGACCCGTTTGGCTTTAACACGCGGCGAACCGCCTGCAGCCAAGCACGAGTGAACTCATCATAAGCTTTAAAGCTGGAGAACTGATCCCAGTGATCATCGCAGGCATCTACCTTCGAATGATCAGGCCTGTGCAGATCTCCGCCCAGCTGTAGGTTATAAGGGGGATCGGCGAAAACCACATCCACGCTGTTGTCAGGAAGCTTGTTCAAAGCCTCAACACAGTCGCCCTTAATAATTGTATCAAGCCAATCTGGCTTGGTGGAAATGTGGGGTGCCATCAAGGACACCCCTTCTTTACGCTGTACTCTCATTGCGACGCAACACCTCACGCAATTCATGAGTGCTATGGTTACCCACTATGGTAAACCAGAGGTTAATAGTGGATATCTTTTATTCTTTTAGAATCAACGCTTTATTTACAGATTCGAATATTCGTCTCGAAGTTAACTCCCATTAATATTCGACCGCGGATTCCCTTGGGGTAGAGGTTTATGAGGAGTTAAAATGGCGAAAATAGAGACTCTAAATATTTTTTTGAGAGTCAAGCTTTTTTGCTGGCTAAAAAGAACAAGGTAAACGCACTGCGGGGACAGCGGGTAAATCGGTTAACGAGTGTGGCAGGGCTTACGCTGCGGACAGTTTAAAAAAAGCGCGCCATGTAAGGCGCGCTTCCAAAATGCAAATCAGTGCAGGAGAGGGGCTTACTCAATCCCCATGCAGTTGGCGTAAAAAGTCACTGTCGCTGGCCAGTCAGAAAACACACCGCTCACTTTCACATCCTGTGCCAGCACATCCAGCAGCTCATAAACGCTGCCTTCGCTGGCGATCGCATCATTGATGCTGCGATAGTACCAGCCGCCTTTGTTATGAGAGAGCAGCCCAGAGCGCTCCAGCGTCCAGGTGAAGATCTTGATGCCAGCCTCATTCGCAGCCTTTGCATAAGCAGATGGCACGATCTTCCCGTTATCCAGAGTGACAAGCATCCAAAGAGGAGGGGAGATATAGTTCACACCCATCTCTTTCAGCTCAGCCATGGACGGCTTGAAGCTGGTTGGATCGGATGTGTCAAAGCCCTGCATACGGAAGCGTCCATCAAGGAACACGGCCTGCTTGCCAAACTCAGGCTCATTCTTGATCCAGTACAGCACATCATCCAAAAAGAAGGACTGAGGATAAACGTCAGAGGCCGGAACACCAGCTGCTTTATATTCATCAATCAGCTTCTGAGCGAAATCTTCCTGAGTGAACCCATCAAATGGCATTTTCACACTTGGGCGCTTCAACTCCGGCGTAAACTTAACGCCCTGTTCTTTGAAGAGCTCAATGGACTGAGCATGGGTCATCAAAGTGCCACCAGCACCAGCTGCCGCATAAAGGTCTGTGCGCCAGTCAGCTGTGCCTTTCAGGAAGTCCTCAACCGTTGTTGCAGCTGGATTAGAGGCGTCCATCTTGCCGGTGAGACCTTGGAACTCCGCCAATGTGATCTCAGAGGTTCTGCACTCCGCCGCTGCCTTCTCGTCATTGGTAGCAGCAGTAAACGGAGCAACACACGTGCTGGCCAGATCAGTCGCGAGGATATCTGTCGTTGTCGCCAGATCATTTTGAGAATGACGGCAGACCAGCTCTTTGTCCTTGGTGAAGGTAACATCGCATTCCTGCACCCCCGCACCCATCACAGCCGCGGCTTGATAAGACTCTAACGTATGCTCAGGAAACTGCAGGGGAGCCCCACGGTGCCCGATCGTGAAACTGGAAGCCTTTGCAGGATTGCCGATGCAGGCGCGCAACTTATCCTTCAACGGGCTCTCTTGCATCTGCTCAACGAGAAAAGCAGGCCGTGGCCCCAACTGGGCAGCTTGTGCGCTCACAGTAAGGCAGGTGCCAGCCACCAAACCAAGCGCAGCAGTACGAACAAAGTGCATAAAAAGATCCCTCCCGATCATCTGAAGCGTAGTCCTGCAAAGTGCCTCTAGAACTCGCCCATGCAATTTTCGGGATAGTTTTACAGAATAAACTGAAGGAGATAAGGGTAAATATGTAGCTATGAATCTCAATTCTGTGTGCAGAGATGAAACTGACGCTGCGTGAAAATATCCTCACTCACTAAAAAATAAACCATATTTGTCCGCAGTTTGTCTTGACCCTGTCGTAAACATCCCTCAGATATATAGTGACACGAAAGAGGAGAAACCGAACGTGTCGACTATATCCGATAGCGACGTTGTGATGGAAAGCCGTTCCATCCGTACGCCTGAGACAATTCCCCCACAATCCTTTAAAGATGCCAGTGAAGCTGTTGCGCACCTGATCTATCTGTTTGATCGGGCGACTGACTTTCTACGTGAGAATTTTAAAGAGGCTGCACAGGGCAGCATGTCGGAAACCAGGGTCAGAGCATTTTACCCGGAACTGCGATTTGAAGTTTCCAGCCACATCCGCGTTGATACGCGCCTGTCCTATGGCTTTGTGGCAAGGCCTGGCAAATACAAAACCACAGTCACCCGGCCAGATCTTTTTAAGAACTACCTGGAACATCAGATTGATCTCCTGATCAAAAACCACGGTCTTGAAGTGGTGATCGCTGAAAGTGATCAGCCGATCCCGCTGCACTTTGCCTTTTATGATGGCGCACACGTGGAAGGCGCTTTGCCATCCAGCGAAGAGCGCCCGTTGCGTGATGTGTTTGATGTGCCGGATCTTGCCGTCATGGATGATGCCATCTCCAATGGCACCTACCGTTCGAAAGATGGCTTTGAGCCGCTGGCGCCGTTTACGGCTCCGCGCGTGGATTATTCCCTGCATCGTTTGCAGCACTACACCGCAACCGCGCCGCGCTATTTCCAGAACTTCGTGCTCTTCACAAACTATCAGTTCTACATTGATGGCTTTGCGCAGATGGCAAAAGAGCTGATCAATGATCCGGAGAGCGGATATGTAGCCTTTGTCGAGCCAGGTAATCTCATCACCTACGCAGGTGATAAAGAACCGCGCGAAGGTGTGGCCCCGCCGCGCCTGCCACAAATGCCAGCCTATCACCTGCTGCGAGAAGATAACTCCGGTATCACCATGGTGAACATCGGTGTTGGCCCGTCCAATGCAAAAACCATCACCGACCACATTGCAGTGCTTCGCCCACATGCCTGGTTGATGCTCGGCCACTGCGCTGGGCTCAGAAGCAGCCAGCAGCTCGGTGATTACGTACTGGCTCATGGTTATGTGCGTGAAGACAAGGTGCTGGATGCTGACCTGCCAACATGGGTTCCAATCCCGCCACTGGCAGAAGTGCAGGTCGCGCTGGAAGATGCCGTTGAAAAGACCACCGGTTACAGCGGCTATGACCTGAAGCGTGTGATGCGCACAGGAACCGTAGCCTCCATCGATAACCGCAACTGGGAACTGCGCGACCACCGCGAGCCGGTGCAGCGTTTCTCTCAGTCCCGTGCGATCGCGCTGGATATGGAATCTGCAACCATCGCTGCCAACGGTTTCCGCTTCCGCGTTCCTTATGGAACCTTGCTCTGCGTATCAGACAAGCCGCTGCATGGGGAATTGAAGCTGCCCGGCATGGCGACAGACTTCTACCGGACGCAAGTGAACCAGCATCTGGAAATTGGTGTGAAGACCATGGAGGTCCTGAGGGAAATGCCGTTGGAACGGCTCCACTCTCGCAAACTCCGCAGCTTCATGGAAACCGCATTCCAATAAGCACTGATCAGCATTTGTAGAAACAAGAAAAGCCGGGCTCCAGACCCGGCTTTTTGCTGCGCACTTAAATCACGCCGCCGGCCTTCAGCGCTTTCATCATCACTGTTGGCAGGGCTTCTCCCTCAAGCTCATCTGGTGCTGACCACCAATAGCCGTCAGGCTCGTCATAATGTGCTGGTGCCTGTGCCTGCCAGACGCTCATTTCCAGATGGAAATGCGTGAAAGTGTGCTTCACATCCTTCGGCGTACGCACCCAGTCCGCAGTGATCGGAGCATGTGAGAGGTCTTCCATCGCTGCATTATCTGCCCAATGCGTGGTGATGGGCTCACTCATGCCAGCAAGCAGTCCTTTATCTTCGCGTTTGCGCAAAAGAATGCGGCCACGTGCATCGCTGAGCAGAAAGGCCATACCGCGTCGTGTCGGTTTCACCTTCTTGGGGGCTTTGCGTGGCAGCGTGTCCGCAATGCCTTGCCTGCGACCCTCACAAACATCCATCCACGGGCAGATGCCACAGGCCGGAGACTTCGGTGTACAGATTGTGGCGCCAAGGTCCATGATGGCCTGCGCAAAATCGCCGGGGCGATCATGCGGCGTCACTTCAGCCATCAAGGGCTTCACTTCAGCTTTTAGAGCAGGGAGCTCTGTCAGCAATGCATGGCGGCGGGACAGAACCCTCTCCACATTGCCATCAACCACAGCAGCATGGCGCCCAAAGGCTATCGTGGAGATTGCAGCAGCCGTGTAAGGACCGATGCCCGGGAGCTTTAAAAGCCGCTCTTCTTCCTCAGGAAAACGCCCATTGTGATGCAATTGGACAAATTTTGCACACTTATACAGATTTCTTGCACGGGAATAATAACCAAGCCCAGCCCACGCTTTTAGGATGTCTTCTTCCTCCGCATTGGCCATATCAGCAAGTGTTGGCCATGTCTTTATGAAGAGATTGAAGTAGTTTTTCACTGCCGCAACAGTAGTCTGCTGAAGCATGATTTCTGAGAGCCAGACATGGTAAGGGTCTGGTTTTACACCGGAAAGTATATCAGCAGGAGCTGTTCGCCATGGCAGTTGGCGAGAATTTCTGTCATACCAGTAAAGAACAACTAGATTATCTTGCATGGTTTTGTGGGTTAACCTTGGTTTTGATCCCTAAATAATTGGGGTTCCCTTGGTAATTCATGGTACCGCGGAAAACGGGACTGAATTAAGACTAATATAAAGCAATGGTCATATATGTGCCTTAATCTAATGGCGTGATGAAGACGATGAAAGCAACTGCGCAAAATCGGGTTTCCAGGAGATCAAGCCATCAGCTAAACGAGCTGATTGGTAAGACCATGCACCCTGTCGCGCGCAAGCGCGGATTTGCCAGTGCCGACCTTCTCACCGCCTGGCCAGAACTTGTCGGCAAGAAGTATCACGGAAAAGTACAGCCCGGTAGGCTTGTTTGGCCAAGAGCCAAAAGCTCTGAAGGAGAGCCGGTTGCAGAACCTGCAACACTTCTTGTTCATGCGGATGGCTCCACTGCTTTGTTCTTCACGCATGAAGCTCCACAACTGCGAGATCGGATAAACGCCTTTTTAGGCTGGAATGCGGTTGGCCGCATCAAGGTTGTGCAGCGTCCGGCGCTCAGAACCAAAAAGATCACACCAAAACCGCTTCGTGAGCTGTCAGAAATTGAAAACCGCCGCATCGAGCAGAAGGTTGCGTCAGTCTCTGATGAACGGTTGAAGAATGCGCTGGAAAAGCTCGGCAAGAACCTCATTGCCCGCACACCTGCAAGCAACTCCTGATCCATCCTTAAAGACCTGCAGTTCTGAATGAGTGATTACTGGCTGACCACCAGATCATGACCCTTTGCGGTATATCCCAGCAAAAGGTCAGGGCGCTCCATCAAAAGATAGGCTGTCGTTGTTTCCTGCGCATTCCGCAGCTCAATGGTATCACCATTCACCGCCCACGCCGTCACGCTGCTCAGCTCTTCATTGGTGCAGCCGCTTGTTGCTGCATGTCCGTTTGGAAAACTGCTGGTCACCGCTGGTGTCACAACAGCAGCGCCTGACGGGGTCTTGCTAAACTGAACCCGACAAGGAGCTGAGCTGTTTCCGCTGCCCTCGCTGACAACCCAGTTCGTAGAGGTAAGTGCGCCCAAATCTGCGGTGCCTGTATAAATTGTATTGGATTTTGCAGGTATAGCAGTCGTTTCAATCGTCGTTTCTTGAGTAGTTGTAGGTATAGCTTCGACGAAATCTTCAGATACAGAGGCTTGGCAGGCAATTAGTGGTGTGCTGAGAAGCATTAAAGTAGTCAAGCGCTTCATAATGTATCCGTATATCTTGTTAGAGAGTTCTATAAATATTTAATAACTCATTAATGAGGCAAAAACAAAACAACACGAGAAATTATTGTTGTTTTCCATGCATAAATTCTGTGGGTATGTATTAGCAGTGTAAATTTAATCATAGCGGATATCTTGGAACGCTCTCTGCCCGTTTGCCGCGAAATGGCAGAACCCCTTTGTTTTAAACGAAGAAAATCGTTTTCTCGCCTAACGTATGCGTCAATCCAGCTGCCTTACCAAAATTTAATATGACTACTCAGGATATTCGGTAGCATCCGACAAGTATTTGCCATAGTTTCCTGAAAACCAATTGTTGCTGGAAAGCGAGCTGTGGGCATGGCTGTATTCTGCGGATGTTCACCAGTTTGTGATCAATGGCTCTTGGGTTGGAGTGGTTATACTCCAGACCAGATGCTGGCTGTCTTTATGGCGATAAACGCGCCGGGTCAGCCAACAGGGCAACACATTTTAACTTGGGATAGAAAAACGTGACACTCTCTCGCCGTAAGTTTCTTGAGCGCACCAGTGCTCTTACAGCCGCTTCTCTTGCCTTTGCCGCTATGCCAACTGTTGCCTCTGCACAGACCTATTCCGAGGCAGACCTGAATAAGGTTGGCCCGTTGGGTGATAAGGTTATCGGCCAGGCAGACGCTCCCGTCACTGTCATTGAATACGCCTCTTTGACATGTGGTCACTGTGCCAACTTCCACAACACCACATATAAAGAGCTGAAGAAGAAATACATCGACACCGGCAAAGTGCGTTTCATCTTCCGTGAATTCCCGCTGGATACAGTCGCCGCAGCTGGCTTTATGCTTGCGCGCTGTGCACCGGAAGACAAATACTTCGATATTATGTCTTTGATGTTCGAACAGCAGCGCAGCTGGGCATTCACCAATGATCCATACAGCGCCCTGTTGAATATGGGCAAGCAGCTCGGTTTCACTGAAGAAGCTGTAAAGGCTTGCTTGACGAATCAGGAAATACTAGACGGAGTAACCGAAGTTCGTGACTACGGCTCAGACACGCTGGGTGTAGATTCAACACCGACCTTCTTTATCAACGGTGAAAAAGTAAGCGGAGCACTCTCTCTTGAGGAGTTCAGCAAGTACGTGGATAAGAATCTGTAAGACAAGCGGGCAGCCCTCAGGGCTGAATCTCCTGCTCGCAGATCTATGCGCGTATGATCGCTTACACCCTGATGTAAGAGTAGGGGGCGCTCTATGAAGTTTCAGCGCCTCCGTGTCCTTGGGTTCAAATCCTTTGTTGAGCCTATGGAGTTTGTCATTGAAGACGGCCTGACAGGTGTTGTCGGGCCCAATGGTTGCGGAAAGTCCAATCTTGTAGAAGCGCTGCGCTGGGTTATGGGAGAGAGCTCCTATAAGAACATGCGCGCCTCCGGAATGGATGATGTAATTTTCTCGGGCAGCCTCAACCGCCCGGCGCGTAACACAGCCGAAGTGACGCTCTTTCTCGATAACCAAGATCGAACAGCCCCCACTGGATATAACGACAGTGACACGCTGGAAGTCACCCGCCGTATCGAGCGCGAAGCTGGCTCTGTCTATAAGATCAACGGCAAAGACGCTCGTGCAAGAGACGTACAGCTGCTGTTTGCCGACGCCTCCACTGGTGCACGCTCGCCGGCAATGGTGCGACAGGGGCAAATCGGCGAGCTGATTTCGTCCAAACCAACATCGCGTAGAAAGATCCTGGAAGAAGCCGCAGGCATCTCCGGTTTGCACAGCCGCCGGAAAGAAGCAGAAATCCGTCTGCGGGCTGCTGAAACCAATCTGGAGCGACTGGAAGATGTGGTTGTTCAAATTGAAGGGCAACTCGACGGCCTGAAGCGGCAGGCAAGACAAGCCACCCGCTACCGCAACCTCTCCTCAGAAATTCGCAAGGCCGAAGCGACGATCCTGTATCTGCGCTGGCAGGAAGCAACATCCGCGCTGGACGCAGCCCGCAAGCAATATGCGGATGCTGAAATCGGAATGCGGGATATCGCGGGTCTGCAGGCGTCTACGGCGAAAGAGCAGGCACTCGCCGCCCATGAGGTTCCAAAGCTCAGAGAAGCCGCAGGTGGCGCTGCTGCTGCGCTCCAGCATCTGATTATCGCGAAAAACGATCTTGAGTCAGAAGACCGCCGGATCAGAGAAAAACTGATGGACCTTCAGGCGCGTCTTGCTCAGATGGAGCAGGACATCGAGCGTGAAGCCCAACTTGCCAGCGAAAACACCAGTCATCTGGAAGAGCTGGAAGAGGAAAAGCAAGAACTCCTCGAAGCTGCCGAGACTTTGGACGAGCGTGCGGCTGAAGCCGAAGAACTGGTGTTGATCGCGGAAGACAATCTTGATGCCAGCGAGATGAAACACTCGCGGATCACACAGGATCACGCCAGCCTCCTCGCCAAGCACACCCAGCTCGACAATCAGATCTCAGGCATTCGCCAAAAGAGCGCCCGCTTTAAAGAAGAAGCAGACCGCTTCAAAGGCCAGCTTGAAGCAGTCGAGGCAGACATCAAAGCCGCCAGTGGCCCAAGCGATAAGCGCGAAGAGCTGGAAATGGCTCTGGAAGAACTGGCTGAAGCAGAAGATGCCGCAGTCGAAGCAGAAGAAACTCTGGCAACGGCGCGCGAAACAGAAAACAACTGCCGCACTCCATTGAATGAAGCACATTCAGCTCTTTCCAGATATGAGACAGAAGCCAAGACACTGCAGGCCGTCCTTTCTGCTGGCCAAAGCGGAGATTGGACACCCGCCGTAGACCGCATGAGCGTGAACCCGGGTTTGGAAACAGCGCTGGGTGCCGCCTTGGGCGAAGATCTTGATGCTGCAATGGAAGAAGATGCGCCGGTCCGTTGGAGCCTGAATGCGGGGGCGGGCAGTGATCCTGCCCTTCCAGCAGGTGCGACACCACTTTCCGAATATGTGCAGGCGCCCAATGAGCTGGCACGCCGTCTCGCGCAAGTTGGGCTGATTGAGGCTGAACAGGGCTCAGCTTTGCGCAAAGAGCTGAAAGTCGGCCAGCGACTGGTCAGCAAGCAAGGGGATCTGTGGCGCTGGGATGGTTTGATCATCGCAGCAGACGCACCAACACCAGCTGCACAACGTCTTGCACAAAGAAACCGCTTGGCGGAACTGGAAGACCTTGTCGAACAGACGAGGGATCTGGTGGAAGAAAAGAAAGAAGCGCTGGAGACCGCGACCGAGCACAGGCGTCAGGCCGAAGTTGCTGAGCAGGATATGCGTCAGAAACTGCGCCTGGAGCAATCTCGCATTGTCGCCTTGCGGGAAGAGCTCGCGACTGCTGAGCGTGCCTTAACAGAATTGTCGGTGCGTAAAACAACGCTTGAAGAACAGCTCCGCCGCGCAAATGAAGATTATGAAGAGACTGCAGCTTCGCTCGAAGAAGCCGAGAGTGCTCTGGAAGAACTACCGGATATTGCAGGCGTAACAGCTGAGCTGGAAAGTGCGTCCAAAGATGTTTCCACCTGCCGCAGCAAACTGGCAGAGGCCAAAGGAGCCACCGATGCGCTGAAGCGGGAAGGGGAGCTGCGTGCGCGGCGCCTTGAAACCATTGAACGCGACAGACAGAATTGGGTTCAGCGCGCGCAAAACGCAGACAAGCAAATCTCCGTCCTGCGCCAGCGTCGTGATGATGCCGCAGAAGAGCGTCTCATCCTGTTGGAGAGCCCGGAGGAGATCGAGCTCAAACGTCAGGACCTGATGAATGGCCTCACATCTGCAGAGAGTGCACGCAAGGCAGCAGATGATAAACTCGCGGAAGGTGAAAAGCGCCAGCTGATCGCCGACCAGAAGGCCCGTGAAGCCATGGAAGGCTTATCTGGTGCTCGCGAGCGCAAGGTCCGTGCCGAAGAGCGCCTTGAAGCAGCCAAAGAGCGCCGCCTGGAAATTGAGCGCCGCGTGGATGAGGTGCTGGAAGTTAATGTCTCTCGTCTGCATGAGATGGCCGGCCTGTCACCAGATGCGCCTTTGCCGGATGCCGAAGGCGCCGAACGCAAGCTTGATCGTTTGAAGGCTGAGCGGGAACGTCTGGGAGGCGTAAACCTGCGTGCCGATGAGGAAATGCAGGAAATTACGGAGCAGCGAGACACGCTGATCACCGAAAGAGACGACCTGATTGAGGCCATCAGGAAGTTGCGCACAGGAATCATGAACCTGAACAAGGAAGCGCGAGAGCGTCTCTTGAGCTCTTTTGATCAGGTCAACGACCACTTCAAGCGTTTATTCACACACTTGTTCGGCGGTGGAACGGCAGAGCTGAAATTGGTGGATGCGGAAGACCCTCTCGATGCTGGTTTGGAGATCTTTGCACGCCCTCCGGGCAAGAAGCCGCAAACCATGACCCTGCTTTCAGGGGGAGAGCAGGCTCTCACCGCCATGGCGCTCATATTCGCAGTTTTCCTTACAAATCCTGCCCCAATCTGTGTTCTGGATGAGGTTGACGCTCCGTTGGACGATGCCAATGTTGAGCGTTATTGTGCTTTGCTGGAGGATATGGCGCAGAACACGGCAACGCGTTTCACCGTCATCACACACAACCCGATTACCATGGCGCGCATGTCCAGATTGTTCGGTGTAACCATGGCTGAAAGAGGGGTCTCCCAGCTCGTTTCAGTAGATCTTGAGACGGCTGAACGATTCACCGAACCGGCCTAAAATAGGGTACAATACGGCCTTGAAAGTATCCTTTATACGTATTCTCTGTTAGAAACTCTGGAAACTCTTTAGATATCAGTTATTTAGCTTAAGTAGCTCTAACCTTGACAGTGCAGATCACGAGCATTATGGTGCCCCCGACTTTCAGGGGCATCCATGTCTTTGAACTATCTGCCGGTATCTAGGAAGAATGAACATGTCTCCCGATGAGAATAAGCAGAGTGAAAAAGACATGAAAGAAACTGATCGTCACCTGTCTGAGCGGCTAGAAAAGCTCGGCAAAACGTTGGATACACGCTTGGACGAAGCCTCTGCTAAAGAGGAACCGAACAAGACCAGCGCGATGTCAGGCTTGTCACAGGCTTGGAAGATGTCTTCCGAGTTTATTGCCGCTATCTTTGTCGGGGGGGCACTCGGCTGGATGGCGGATAGCTGGATCGGGACCAAGCCGTGGGGGATGATAATTCTCCTTATGCTTGGCTTTGTTGCGGGAATATTAAACGTCCTTCGGGAGGCGGGCAAAGTCGCCGGTCCTGAAAGACGGATGAATTCCGGCAAGAAGCAGGACTAACTAATTCATCGCGCTCTTGCGCTCGTAAATTGGCACTTCAGGGGTACTACCTGTGGCTGGAAATTCAGGCAACGCGATCGATCCGATCCACCAGTTTCATATCTCCAAGATCTTTCCTGTGGAGATTGGCGGTGTTGATTTCTCCTTTACCAACGCTTCCTTGTTCATGGTTGTCACCGTCGCTGTAGCGACCTTGTTCCTCGTTCTGTCTACCAACAGACGTGGTCTGGTCCCAAGCCGCGCTCAACTCATGGCGGAAATGTCCTACGAGTTTGTTGCTGCCACATTGCGAGGATCAGCAGGCAATGACGGAATGCGGTTCTTCCCGCTCGTCTTCTCCCTGTTCATGTTCGTATTCGTTGCAAACATGCTCGGGATGTTCCCATACTTCTTCACCGTTACAAGTCAGATCATCGTGACATTTGCACTCGCAATTCTCGTGATTGGCACTGTAACGATCTACGGTTTCTTCAAGCACGGTGCAGGCTTCCTTAAGCTGTTCGTCCCAAGTGGCGTTCCAGTTGGGGTTATTCCTCTGGTGTCCACGATTGAAGTTATCTCTTTCCTTTCACGTCCAGTTAGCTTGTCCGTTCGTTTGTTCGCAAACATGCTTGCTGGTCACATCACTCTGAAGGTTTTCGCAGGTTTTGTTGTCATGCTCACCGGCTTCGGTGCAGTTGGCATCGCATCTGCGATCCTGCCTCTGATACTCACAGTTGCCATCACGGCTCTTGAGTTCCTCGTGGCATTCCTTCAGGCCTACGTCTTTACCGTTCTTACGTGCATGTATCTTGCAGATGCGCTCCATCCGAGCCACTAAGTAACGTGTAGAATCCGGGTTTCAAACCCAAAACAAAGTCATAGACGAATTTGCTAGTTTAGGAGCACTTGTCATGGAAGCAGAAGCAGCAAAATACATCGGTGCCGGTATCGCATGCCTTGGTATGGGTGGTGCAGCTCTCGGTCTTGGTAACATCTTCGGCAACTTCCTTGCCGGCGCACTGCGCAACCCATCTGCTGCAGATGGACAGTTTGGCCGCCTCATCCTCGGCTTTGCTGTGACCGAAGCTCTCGGCATCTTCTCCCTTCTCGTCGCACTTCTGCTGCTGTTCGCAGTATAATCGTCGACAACGATTAGAGCGTTTTATGATGACGGTTCCTCATGGTAGGGACCGTCTCTAAAATCATAAAACGTTACGAAGAGCGTTCACGGAGAAGTTGATGTCGAATACTCAAGGCAACCTGAATACAACTGCCGAAGTTGGCATTGTAGAGGAGGGCGGTAGCTTTCCTCCGTTCGACAGCACGACTTACCCGTCTCAGCTGTTGTGGTTGGTTCTTTCCTTCGGCGTTTTCTACTGGGTAATGTCGAAAGTGGTCCTCCCACGCATCGGCGGTATCCTTGAAGATCGTCGCGATCGCATCGCAGGTGATATGGCAGAAGCATCCCGTCTCAAACAAGAGACAGATGAAGCCATTGCATCCTACGAAAGTGCTCTAGCTGAAGCGCGCAAAAAAGCCACTACCATGGCTCATGATGCACGTTCTAAAGTGAAAGCAGAAACAGAAAGCGCCCGCGCAGCGGCTGAAGAGCAGCTGGCAGCCAAGCTTTCCGAATCTGAACAGAGCATTTCCAAGATCACAGCTGAAAGCCTGTCTCATGTTGGCGAAATCGCCGCCGAGACAACAGGCGAGCTTGTAAAGGCACTTATCGGTGGCCGTGCTCCAGCGAAAGCTGAAGTTGCCAAAGCCGTTGATGCTGCACTTAAGTAAGGGGTGACAGAATGTTCGATGCAAGCCTTTGGGCACTCGTTGGTCTCATCCTCTTCTTTGCCCTGCTGTGGTACCTGAAAGTACCTGGCAAGGTTGGTGCAATGCTTGACCAGCAAGCGGACAACATCAAGCAAGAGCTTGAAGGCGCCCGTAAGCTGCGTGAAGAAGCTCAGGCTCTGATGGCCGAGTACCAGCGCAAGCGTAAAGAGGCTGAAGCGGAAGCAGATCAGATCGTTGCTGACGCAAAAGTTGAAGCTGATCGTCTGGCTGAAGAAGCCAAGGCAGCTCTCGAAGAGATGATTGCACGTCGCACCAAAGCAGCCGAAGCGAAAATCGCTCAGGCTGAAGCAAATGCGATTGCACAGGTTCGCTCCCGTGCTGCAGATGTTGCAGTTCAGGCAGCTGAAACCATCGTCGCTTCCAGCACTGCCAAAGAAGAAATTCAGGATAAAGTGCTCAAGCAGAGCATCAAACAGGTTTCTGAAAACCTGAATTGATCCTCAGAATTTCTGACAAGAATATCAAAAAAGGCTCCCGATTTTCGGGAGCCTTTTTCTTTGTCTAAACATTACTTGGCTTCAGCTTCCTGATAACAAACTAGACATGCCATTCAGCAAGTCCCAACCGTTCTGAGGTGTCGATTTTAATTGGCAATGGGCTGTCATCCGGCTGGTGCATCAAAACAACATCCGCTTCCGTACAATGTGTCAGCAACGCAATGATGCTGCCTGAGCTGAACGCATCGGCGTGAATTGTATTGCCGGGAACCAGAATACCGCTGCCATGTGGAACAAGGAAGTTGGTGAGAGCAAACTGATCTTCTTCAAGCTGCGTCCCTACAGTGATCACAATCTCACTCTGTTCAGAAGCTGGCATGAACACATGCGGGAAATCGTGCGTCTCAATAAAGAAACCATTCGCCACATCCAGCCGGTACTGCGGATAGGCCTTGCCAAACTCATACTCAACAGCATTCAGATTGCCATCAAACTTCAGCGGGATTGTCTGTCCTTCATCGAAGATTTTGACCCCGAAGGCCGCTGCTATGTCATCCCGATTAGGACTGATTGGCGTCACAAGAGGAATGTCGAGGCTTGTCTCAGCGGAGGCAAACAGTCCGCTTGCGCCAAACACGTTTCCGGGTGCAGGAACCTGTACGGTTGATGCATCCAGCCATCTGCCCTGCGTTTGCAGATAAGACCCATCAGGCAAATTCGCGATATCAGCAGGGGAGGCAGTAACTGACTTGTGTGTTCCAGCTGTTTCCTGAGCTGGTGAGGCGCTGATTAGGAATGGGGCTTTAGCAGACAGCACTGCATCCTTACCGCCCTCCACGACGTTGTGAAGCGCATTTGTCGTCATTCCGAGTTTGTCATTGACCATGCGATGCACAGAAACTGCAGCAAGACTGGAATCCACTTGCCGCCCCGGAATAGCAGGATTGTATTTTACGTTGATACCAAGATCTCCAAGATGACGTTCCTTATACGTCTCTTGCAGATCAGCAGGCTTGGCAGTGTTTTGAACCGCCTGTGGTTGGACTGGGAGGGTCTCGTTCCGCACGGCACCTGTGATAGCTGGCATTTCAATGCTCCTGAATTTAAAGTTGCAATGCCGCCATGATGTGATCTGTTACGCCTCTGGGTTGTGCCAAAATGCACTCAAAGGCGAGTAAGTGCCGCTAGGTCATTCAACTCTGCGTTATAATGCGAGAGCATTGGAAAAGCCTGTGTGCTTGAGTTCAACGCAAGAACTCCTCTTTTTAATTAGCTCTGACGGCTAGTCGATATCATCGCTGACAGTACGAACACACATTTCCATGCACAATTCTAAGCGATCACATGAACACCAATAGTGGCGTCCCTAAAAGAAGTGCCGACCTCCCACGAATTGCGGAAAATTCTGCCGCGAGGGCTAAATGAGTACTTTAAGAACGCCAGTTTCCTGCACTTTTCAGTGGCATATATATTGCTTTATTGAATTCTGAATTTTGCTTAATTTATGAGTTTTGACCAAATGATGAGCCACGCTAATTTTTCACTCGCCAAACCACTCACTTCTGTTCGCATTGAGGTTGATGAAGGAAGGCAAGTCAACGCCGAAGAAGCGCGCAGTTTTATTAGGTTGGCAAATGCGGAGATAGATAAATTCTACACGAAGGGCGCACCAATCAAAATATCCACGAGCGGATCATCGGCGGAGATGATCGACATACAGCGTTTACTTCTGCAAACGCAGGAAACTTGGCAAAAGCACTTTGGATGATCTAGAGGCACGATCATCTCCATCTGAGAGGGTGAATCCAATTCAGAGATGCTTTGTGTGCCGTGCAGGTCGCGTCGCGTTAAAGAGGATCCAGAACACCTGAACCCCAAGCAGAAAGATATAGACTTTGAGTATGGTGAATGGGAACAGAGACATAGCGATTAGATCTGCAAAAATGTTCCTCTGATTCAAAGCCTTTAACTGCGGACCGTCTTTAGCTTGGAGAGAGTATCCGAACCCATCAAACTGGAAATAGACACCAAGGTGCTCCGCTTTCTGGGGGGATGTGGGAAGGGAATGGCCGGAGCATTTTTCGACTACTTTTGCCGATTGGGTTTCACCCAATGGGGATCCGCTAAATGAATACAGCTGGAAGCTTGGACTTGGAGCGCGCTTGTGTGTGCAATCAATGACACGATTATCCGGAGAGATCCTGAATACTCCAGTGACAGCTGTCTTTCCTAAGAAGAAACCAGAGAGAAATCCATGCTCTCGATGGTAAATCTGTATGCGATTCCAATAGGGCACGTAGGTTACAACAAATTCACCATCAACTGACAGTTCAGTATGTTCTACGAGTGGAAGCTCGACATGTGTGAGTTTGCTCCCACCATGGAAATAAGCAACTCCATGAATCAGAAAGCTCATGAATAGAGATAGGGCAAAATATAAAAAGAAACAGCGCGCGAGCCTGTTTGTAAATAACTGTTTTAAATCGTCGGGCGTCATCATATTACTCAGAGAGCATCCTTTGTCTTCAAGCTGACTGAACTACCCCTCAATCATCTCCCGAATAGGTCGGAAAGAGCAGCGGTGGAGCGGTGTTACGCCGTGTGCTGCTAGTGCTTCCTGATGCTGTTTGGTGCCGTAGCCTTTGTGTTTGGCAAAGCCGTACTCCGGGAAATGCTTGTCCATTTTCACCATCAGGCGGTCACGGGTCACCTTGGCAACGATAGAAGCAGCTGAGATGGCGAGGCAGCGGCCATCACCCTTGATCAGTGCTTGGCCTTCCTGCGGCAGGTGATGGGGCACATCCTTGCCATCAATGAAGAACTGTTTCACCGGAACGCTGAGCGAGCGGGCGCAGGTGCGCATGCCCTGCAAGGTTGCTTCGCGAATGTTGATCCGGTCAACGGTCTGCGCACTTTGCACGCACACACTCACATCAGCCATCTCAAGGATTTGCTCAAAGAGCTCCTCGCGCTTGGCCTCGGTCAACTTCTTGGAATCGTTCAGTCCCTCTGGCAGGTTGTCGTAATCGAGGCTGGCTGCTGCAACCACCACAGGGCCAGCCCATGGCCCGCGCCCGGCTTCATCAATACCGGCAAACCGCCCTTGCAGGTCTTGCTCAACAGAGCGCTCAAAGCGCAGGTCAGGAGCATCAGGAAAGGCGATATCAAAGAGGGAGTTTGCAAAATACGACATGCCCCTCATTGCCATGCAGCCCGGCAGCTTTCAAGCATCAAAACACGCCTCGTCTACAACAATGAAAGCTGCACACCGCCGCAAGTTGGTTTGATGAAATGGTCACAGGACAACTTCATTGAGCGCGAGGATAAACCCTTGCTCTTACACGCCAGCTGAAAGCGCTTTGCCAGCTGGTCAGCGTAAGGACCTTTACCCTTGAAGCGCTGCGTCCACTGAGCGTCATAGTCCTTTCCATCACGCATGGAACGCAAAAGGCTCAGCACACGCCGGTAACTGCCCGGAGCTTCCCGCAAAAGCCATTCCTTGAAGAGTTCAGAAACCTCTCGAGGAAGGCGCAGCAAAATGTAACTGGCCTCTGTCGCACCATGCTCCTTACAAACCTCAAGAATGCTCTCAAGTTCATGATCCGTCAGTCCAGGAATGATCGGAGCTGCCAGCACAGCGGTTGGAATACCCGCATCAGACAGTGCCTTGATCGCTTGCAAACGGCGAGGCGGCGTTGACGCGCGCGGTTCAAGGCTCCGCGCGATCTTCCGGTCCAGTGTGGTCACAGAAATTGCCACCTTTGCCAGATTACGCTCTGCCATTTCGCTGAGAATATCGATGTCCCGCATGACCAGCGCTGACTTGGTGACAATGGTCACCGGATGGCCCGTCTTGTTCAAAACCTCCAGAACATCGCGCATGATTTTGTGCGTGCGTTCAATCGGCTGATAGGGATCAGTGTTGGTGCCAATCGCAATGGGTTTGGGTTGATAAGAGGATGCACCCAGCTCCCGCTCCAGCACCTGTGCTGCATTGGGCTTGGCAAACAAGCGGCTTTCAAAATCCAGCCCTGGCGACAAGCCCATATACGCATGGGTTGGCCGCGCAAAGCAGTAGATGCAGCCATGCTCACAGCCCCGATACGGATTGATCGAGCGATCAAAAGGCAGGTCAGGAGAGCTGTTCTTGGTGATCACATGCCGCGCAGTCTCAATCTGCACTTCTGTCTTGATCGGCGGAAGTTCATCAATTGTTCCCCAGCCATCATCCATCAGTTCCCGGCTTTCCGCCTCAAACCGGCCAGCTTTGTTGGAATGTGCCGCACGGCCCCGACCTGTCATGTTGACCGGGAGCGAAGATCCCAAAGGATCAGCGGCCACAGTTTCGGCCCTGTGATTTTGTGCAGTTGACATGGGGCATGCACTTTCATCTTCTTATGAGAACATAAGTGGAACATTGCTCAAAATATCTGGATTTGCAAGCCTTTACTTTCCAAAGATAAGGCAAATCACTGTAAGCTGTTGGAATGATTAGCGCACTTATTCCCACCTATAACAGCGAGCACCGGCTGGTGCTCACCCTGTCCGCTCTGGTTCCGGCTTCCGCAGAAGGCATCCTGAAAGAAGTCATTATCACCGACGAAGGCTCATCTGATGGGACCGAGATTGTCGCGGATGCCAGCGGTGCGGATTTCGTCAGCACCACCTCAAAATCTGGTTTCGCTCTGGCCGAAGGGCTCAAACGGTGCACCCGTTCCAACTGGGTTTTGCTCATTCAGCCCGGCGCTATTCTGCAAGCGGGCTGGCAGGCAGAAGCCGTATCCTTCATAGAGCGCGCGGAGCGGGTCGGAACTGAGCAGAATCTGGTCGGTGTGTTTCCCAGCCGCACAGAAGAATTCGGCACTGTGGCACAGCTCAAGCAGAAACTTATCACCCTCACGCATCGCTTGCTAAAAGCATCATGCCACCAGCTCCCCATGCTGATCTACAAAGACCACCTGCAACAAGCGCTGGCGAACGCGTCAGGAATGAACCGGCAAGATCAGCTCCAGAAGGTTTTGAGGGCTAGCCGGGTCCATTGGTTGAACGGTACAGTGATCTTTCAAAATACGGCGAGATAACGCGGTACCAGCTTGGAGGGCTCATGGATTGGAATCGACACCTGAACCAATACTGCGAGCGCACCTCCGATGCATTCTGGTCTGAGCCACTCAATGCAGCGAGCAACGCTGCTTTTATCATTGCCGCGCTGATTGCCCTTCAATTCTGGTTGAACGCACGCAGTAACGCAAAAAAAACGCATTCAACGCAAACCAACGCACAAGATAACGCAGCTTTGGTTCTCATTGCTCTGCTGACCATAATTGGGATTGGCTCATTCCTGTTCCACACCTTCGCAACCCTCTGGTCAATGCTGGCTGATGTCATCCCGATTGCGATCTTCATGCTGGTTTACTTCTACCTTGCCACGCGTCGATACATGGATGCCAACCTCTTGATATCACTGGGCGCAACGCTGCTCTTCTTTGGGGCAATGGCATTTGGCCCAAGGCTGTTTGAGGGGATACTCGGATCCACTGCTGGCTACTTCCCGGCACTCCTCGCAATCCTGCTTTTTGCAGGCCTGACCCGCAGCAAAAAAAGGCAAACATCCAACGCTCTGTTAGCCGCAGGCGTAGTCTTCGCACTTTCGATGAGTTTCCGGATTTTGGACGAGCCAATTTGCTCGATTTTGCCAGTTGGAACACATTCCTTGTGGCATATTTTGAATGCAATTGTTTTGCTTATTCTAATTCGCGCATTTATACGCTTTAAGACGTATTGAGATACTGCAAAATCCTAGGCGATGGTCTAGTTTTTGCAAAACTGCGACATCTGAACCGGAAGTCATAGTGATTCCCGGTGGCGAGCCGCTCATTCACTCGGTCAGGCAAGAATAGACGATGACGGACAAAAAACGCCCTACCTCCGGCGAACTCGATGAACAAGCGCTCTTTTACCATGAGTATCCGCGCGCGGGTAAATTGGAAATTCAGGCAACTAAGCCATTGGGAAACCAGCGAGATTTGGCGCTTGCCTATTCTCCGGGTGTGGCTGCTCCGTGTTTGGCAATCCATAAGGATGAGTCAAAAGCGGCTGACTATACCGCACGTCAAAACCTTGTTGGTGTCATCTCCAATGGTACCGCAGTTCTGGGTTTAGGCGCGATTGGTCCTTTGGCATCCAAGCCGGTGATGGAAGGTAAGGCTGTCCTCTTCAAAAAGTTCGCTGGCATTGATGTATTTGACATCGAAGTTGACGAGACCAACGTTGATAAGTTCGTTGATGCAGTTGGCGTTCTGGAGCCAACCTTCGGCGGCATCAACCTGGAAGACATCAAAGCGCCAGAGTGTTTCCAGATCGAGAAACGCCTACGCGAAAGAATGAATATCCCGGTTTTCCATGATGATCAGCACGGTACCGCGATCATCGTGTCAGCTGCGGTGCGCAATGGCATGGAGCTCTCCGGTAAAAAGCTGGATGAGATTAAAGTCGTTGCTTCCGGTGCGGGCGCTGCAGCGCTGGCCTGTCTTAACCTGTTGGTGTCCTCCGGTGTAAAGCGCGAGAACATCTGGGTTTCTGACATTGAGGGCGTTGTTTATGAGGGCCGCGAAGCCCTTATGGATGAATGGAAATCCGTATTCGCGCAGAAAACCGACAAGCGCACGCTGGATGATATCATCGAAGGCGCTGATGTCTTCATCGGCTTGTCAGCAGCTGGAGTGCTGAAGCCAGAGATGGTCGCCAAGATGGCAAAACGCCCTCTGGTGATGGGCCTTGCCAACCCGAACCCGGAAATTATGCCGGAAGATGCACTGGCTGTTCGTGACGATGTGGTCATGTGTACAGGCCGTTCGGATTACCCGAACCAGGTGAATAACGTCCTCTGCTTCCCATACATCTTCCGCGGCGCTCTGGATGTTGGAGCAACGGCCATCAACGAAGAAATGAAGCTGGCCGCTGTTGAGGCAATTGCCGCTCTGGCACGGGAAGAACCGACCGATGTGGTGGCCAAAGCCTACGGCGGTGTCACCCACACATTCGGCCCGAATTACCTCATTCCATCCCCGTTCGATAACCGCCTGATCCTGCGCATTGCCCCTGCTGTTGCAAAAGCTGCCATGGAAACTGGCATCGCAACCCGCCCGATCGAAGATTTCGACGCCTACATGGATAAGCTGAACCGTTTCGTGTTCCGCTCCGGCATGGTGATGAAGCCAATCATCGCGCAGGCAAAGGCAGATAAGCAGCGCGTTATCTACGCTGATGGTGAAGACGAACGCGTGCTGCGCGCCGCTCAGGTGGTGCTGGAAGAGGGCCTCGCGACACCAATCCTCATTGGTCGTCCGCAGGTTCTGGAAAACCGCTGTGAGCGCTTCGGCCTGCGGATCCGTCCGGGCACAGATTTTGAGTTTGTGAACCCGGAAGACGATCCACGCTACCGTTCCTATGTTGACACACTGGTGCAACTGGTTGGCCGTAAAGGCGTAACGCCGGAAGCTGCCAGAACGATGGTGCGTACAAACTCCACTGTCATTGGTGCCCTGGCGTTGCATAGAGAAGAAGCTGATGCGCTGATCACAGGCCTCGAAGGCCGCTTTGACAAGCACCTGCGTGACATCAACAACATCATTGGTTGTTCCGAAGGTGTAACGGATTTCTCAACGCTCTCACTGCTGATCAACTCCAGCGGCGCGTACTTCCTTGCAGATACTTATGTCACTGAGTGTCCATCCGCTGAAGAGATCGCAGAGATCACGCATCTGGCGTCTGAGCAGATCAAGCGCTTCGGCATCACACCGCGTGTTGCGCTGCTGTCCCACTCCAACTTCGGCTCCCGTCCGTCAGAAACCTCCAACAAGATGCGGGAAGCCCTGCAGATGGTTTGGAAACAGCTGCCAGAGCTGGAAGCTGAAGGTGAAATGCATGGTGATGCTGCGTTGAAGCCGGAAATCCTGAAACGCTACATGCCAGATGCGCATATCTCCGGTCCTGCGAACCTGCTGGTGTTCCCAACTCTGGACGCCTCCAACATCGCATTGAACCTCATCAAAGCAATGACAGACGCGCTTCATGTTGGTCCAATTTTGCTGGGCGCGAAGAAAACCGCTCACATCATTACGCCATCCGTGACCTCACGCGGCATCGTAAATATGACAGCACTTTCAGCTGTTGATGCACAATGCCGTAAGCAGAATGCAGGCGTTTGCCTGGCACCACATAGCTAAAACAACTCCTTCGGCGGGCACTGGTTAATATGCCCGCCGAAGTTTTGTCAGCTTGAAAATACCTTCCCCTTACGGCATGCTGATTGCATTGATACCGCTTGATATTACGGGGAGGGTAGTATGAGCTTTTCAGAAGCGACCGGGCGTCGCATTGATCGCCTGCTGGGCGAGTACGGCGAAAGCCACCAAAATCACAAAAACAAAGCCATTCACTGGATCTGTGTGCCGGTCATTTTCTGGACGGTAACCGCATTGCTGTGGTCTGTTCCAACACCGATCGGGTTGTCGAACATCTCGCCGTGGCTGAACTGGTGCACGATCGGGCTGGGGTTATCGATCATCTACTACCTGTCATTGTCCATCACACTGGCAATCGGTATGGCCGTTTTCTCAGCGTTGATGATCTGGATTAACATGACTTATCAGCAGTTTGGGCTTGGCATCCCACTCTGGCAGACAGCATTGGCAGTGTTTGTGATTGCTTGGGTCGGCCAGTTTATCGGCCATCATATTGAGGGGAAAAAGCCGTCTTTCTTTAAAGATCTGCAGTTCCTGTTGGTTGGACCTGCCTGGCTTATGCATTTCATTTTTAAAAAGATTGGCATCCCGTATTGAGGGACAAAATTAAAAAACGCTGCTCTTAAGGCAGCGTTTTTTCTGGGTTGATGTAAACATCACCAATTTCGCGGGTATCCATTCGCTGAAGAGCAGGGTGTGAAAGTGGGTCAGCACAATAAGGCTTTGAGCCTGCAGCTGCTTTGGTCTTTCGGGGGGATTTTCCGCGCAACAGATCTTTAAAAAGATTTTTCATTGTCATTTCCTTTGTGACTTGATGGAGCGACAATGCGTCAATTGCATTGCAAGTGCTATCTGGAATAACTAAACCCCGGTTTAGATTTACTGCTCGGAACTGTCCTCGATGAAAAATCTCAATCAAGTCAGCCTCGCTGGCCTTCGCGTTGTTGAAGCCGTCGGGCGCCTGGGCTCCCTGAAAAATGCGGCTGAAGAGTTGGGCATTACGTCCGGCGCCGTCAGCCAGCAACTGCACAAAACCGAGCATCAGTTGGGCCGCCCGCTGTTCACTCGAGAGACAGGCGGATTGAAGCTGACAAGCCTTGGCGCCGAGATTTGTCACGAACTCACATCAGGCTTGAAGCAGATCTCAGAGGCTGTTGCATTGGCAGACCGGGACAGAGAAGAAAGCCTCTTTCTATCTGTAGCTCCGCTGTTGGCTGAGAAATGGCTGGTCTGGCGCCTGAGCAGTTTTATGAAGGCAAATCCGGACATCAATCTCAGGCTGGATGCCAACGACCAGTTGGTGAACCTCAATCACTCCGATGTAGACGCCTGTGTCCGCGTCCATAAACGAGCGCCTGATGATGTTTACTCAGAGCGCCTGTGTGAGCACTTCATCTATCCGGTCTGCTCTCCTGAGATCGCAGAGCGCCTCAAAGAGCCACGGGATCTTCTGAATGAAGTGATCATCCGCGACTATAACTCCTATTACCGTTGGAGCGACTGGCTGGCCCCGTTTGGTCTCAAAGAAAGTCAGCTTCCAAGAGGTCACGGCTTCTCCAACGCATCCCTCTGCATGGATGCTGCAATTGCAGGCCACGGCGTGTTCTTGGGCTGGGATACGCTGGTTGCCAATGCTGTGAAGCAGGGTCAGCTGAAGATTCCGTTCGGTCACCGCTGTTCAACAGGACGATCCTACTGGTTCATCTGCAGGGAAGGGGCCTTGCGCAGTCCTAGTGTTCGCAAGCTGCGGGATTGGCTGAAAGAAGAAATCGCACAAACAGCGGTTGAATACGAAAAAGCTGTCAAAGTCTAATCAAATAAAAAGCCCGGTAACTCAAGCGAGTCCCGGGCTTTAAAATGTCTTATGGTGTTAGCTTAGCCAGCGATCTTTGAGAAATCAGCGACCTGATGAACAGCTGCACGAATTTCAGAAAGGATCTTCAGACGGTTCTCGCGAACCTCCGGCTTTTCAGCATTCACGTGGATGTCGTCAAAGAAGCCGTCAACAGGACCGCGCAGTTTGGCAAGAGCAGCCATTGCAGCGGAGAAGTCAGCAGCATCAAGCAGCGGCTTGATTTCAGCCAGAACGCTATCCAGCGCAGCTGCCAAGTCTTTTTCTGCCTGTTCTTCCAGCAGAGCAGCATCAGGCTTGCCTGTAAAGGCCTTGCCGTCCTTCTTTTCTTCCGCACGCAGAATGTTTGCAGCACGCTTGTAACCTGCCAGCAGGTTGACCCCGTCTTCGCTGCCCAGCAATCCAGCAAGAGCTTCTGCCTGTTTCACGATCAGATTGATATCATCCTGACCACCACGAGCCAGAACCGCGTCAACCAAATCATGACGCACGCCTTTGTCTTTCAGAACCACCTTCATGCGGTCTGCGAAGAAGCTGAGCAGATCATCAATCAGACCTGATTCCAGAGAGGTCTCAGGGATCTTGTCGGAAACGTTTGCCAGCACCACGTCAGCCGCTTTGGAGACCATGGAGAAGATGTCTTTAACAACGCCTTCGCCGGTTTTGCCTTTGCCGATGAATGGAAGATCGGAGAGCGCACTTTCACCGCGTGCAGCTGCAATGTCTGCAAGGTTGCGGCGCAGGCTCTGAACCAGAACATCACGCAGTGGCAGGCGCAGGTCGTTTTCCAGCACAAGGCGGATAACACCCAAAGCAGCACGGCGCAGCGCAAATGGATCTTTGGATCCGGTTGGCTTCTCGTCGATTGCCCAGAAGCCAGCAAGAATGTCCAGTTTGTCTGCCAAAGCAACAGCGATGGAAACAGGTGATACTGGTACATCATCAGACGCGCCAGCTGGCTTGTAGTGATCTTCAATCGCCTGAGAAACAGCAGCATCTTCGCCCTGTGCTTCTGCATAGTAGCGACCCATCAGGCCTTGCAGCTCAGGGAACTCGAAAACCATTGCAGAAACGAGGTCAGCTTTCGCAAGACGTGCAGCACGCTTGGTCTGCTCGATATCAGCACCAACAAGTGGAGCGATTTCCGCAGCAAGACGCTCAAGGCGATCAACACGGGCAGCCACAGTGCCCAGCTTCTCGTGGAACACGATGTCCTGCAGCTTGGAGACGTTGCTGTCCAGCTTGGTTTTCAGGTCCGTTTCCCAGAAGAACTTTGCGTCGGCAAGGCGTGCAGAAACAACCTTTTCGTTACCAGCAATGATCTTGGTCCCACCATCTTTTGCAACGATATTCGTAGTCAATGCAAACTTGTTGGAGAGGCGAGATGTGGCTGGATCGCTCAGCACGAAGTTCTTCTGGTTCACCTTAATGGTGAGCTGAATGACTTCGTCAGGCAGCTGAAGGAAGCTCTCGTCATAGGAACCGATAAGCACGGTCGGCCACTCGTTGAGGCCGGATACTTCGTCAAGAAGGCCAGCATCTTCAACCAGTTCAAGACCAAGCGCCATAGCCGCGTTTTTCGCATCTACATCGATGATGTCTTTGCGGCGGTCCGCATCAAGCACAACCTTGGCAGCTTCCAGCTTGGACATATAGTCTTCCAGGCGGCGCACTTCGATTGCCTCAGGTGCCATAAAGCGGTGACCATAGGTGGTCTGGCCTGATTTGATACCATCAACTTCAAACGGAATAACTTCTGGCTCTTCAGTCTCTGGGCCAAAGGTACAAACGATTGAGTGCAGCGGGCGAACCCAGCGCAAGCTACCCGAACCCCAGCGCTGAGACTTTGGCCAAGGGAAGTTGCGAATGATGTCTGGCATTACGTCAGCAACAATATCCTCGGTCTTCCGACCTGGCTTTTCGATAATAGCGACGTAAAAATTACCCTTTTTCGGGTCATTTTGAATTTCAGCGTCGTCAATAGAAGAAAGGCCTGCGCCACGCAGGAATCCGGCCAATGCTTTCTCAGGTGAGCCAACGCGCGGGCCCTTCCGCTCTTCACGGGTTGCTTTGGAACCTGCAAGCAAGCCAGCAATGTGCAGTGTCAGGCGGCGTGGAGTGGCATAAGCCTTCGCGCCTTCATAGGTTACACCTGCATCAACAAGAGCATTGGTCAGGAGGGATTTCAAATCCTCAGCCGCACGACGCTGCATGCGGGCAGGAATTTCCTCGCTAAAGAGTTCGAGGAGAAGATCTGGCATTGGTGAACGACGCCTTTAACTGGTCAATCAATCGCGAATTTCTAAGGTGGATAGTGCCTAGCAATACTCAAGGGCATTGTCACCCCCAATAGGCAGCGCGGAACCGTAATTGGGCAAAAAACATCAGCCGGGCACAACCAATCAACAGGGGTGTGAACAGCTGCCTTGCATCAGACTTTGTAGTGCTGAGATAATCTAAGCCCGTCTACGCAGGTTCCTCAGTAGTTTCATTGAGTTCGCCAAACAGGTCGAGTTCCAGTCGCAGGTTGTTGGGATCCTGACTGGAGCTGCCCACAACTACTTCATAGACGATGCGCTCAACCACCATCTGGTTGCGCTCACTATCAAATATCGCAAGCTCCTCAATCGGGATGGAGACAGTCACCTGTCTGCTTTCACCAGCTGGAATACGAAGACGCTGGAAGCTCTTCAGCTCCTGTTTAGCGCGTTCTACTGCGGACCCTTTAGGAGCAATATAAACTTGCGAAACTTCTTCCGCCTCAACCTGCCCGATATTGGCGATGGAAAACTGAACCTCAATGCTACCAGTAAGGAGCTCATCAGGAGGTGTAACAACAAGTTCCGAATAATGGAATTGAGAGTAGCTCAGACCAAACCCGAAAGGATACGCCGGTGTGACATCATCTTTGTCCAGTTTCCTGTATCCATGCCAAAGGTCATAGATCACTTTACGCGCATTGCGATCAAAGTCAGGCAGGTCACTTTCTCGTCGTGGGATGACAAACGGCAGCTTGCCACTGGGGGAGACTTCGCCGGATAGAATTCGGGCAAGTGCAGTTCCACCTTCCATCCCTGGATACCAATGCAGCAAGATGGCAGCAGGTTTATCCTGCCATTCATTCATCAAAATAGTGCCGCCACCCATAACAACCACGACACAGTTGGAATTTGCGGCACAGACTTGCTTAATCAATTCAATATCGTGCGGAGGCAGACGAAGGCTCTGCCTGTCGCCGGAACCATAACCGTCTTCAGCTCCTCCGGACTCCTGAGATTTGCCTGCAGAACCTCCACCACCAAATGCGCGTAAAAATTGAGAGGCAATCTTCGCTTCTTCACGGTTCCGAGGTTGAGGAAGAACCTCATGAAAGCGTGCTGCCAGATCAGCGGAGACCCATTCACCTTCACGGCTGTGGTCATTCCCGACCACCAGCACAACGGCATCCGCTCGTTTTGCGATCTGGAGGGCGCGATTGATGTTCTGGCCTCTGTCCTGCCAGATGTCGATCTTGTGTTTGTAGTAGGAACGAAGGCCTGCGAGCGGCGTGGTTATATGTGTCGGCTGTGTATCACTCGTTCCTTTGTCGCCTGTATTAGCCACACTCGCCAAACGCCCAATAACACCAATACTTTGAATGTCCTTAAGAGGTAGAAATCCACCTTCGTTCTTCAGGAGCACAGTCGACTTCTCAGCGGCCTCCTGCGCAACAGATCTAAATTCAGCGCAGCCAACGCGGGTCTTCTCGTAATGGCCTTTCCGCAGCACTCGGAGCTGTTGCAAAATAAGCCTGTAACAGGCGTCATCCAATGCTGCCTCGGAGATCTCTCCATCATCAATCAGTTCCGACAGGTGCTGGTGAAAGTGCAGTTGGAACGGCATCTCCAGATCCATGCCGGCAAGAGCAGCCTCCCTCGCATTGCGTATGCCGAACAGGAAGTCACTCAGCACAAACCCCTTAAACCCCCAATCTGTTTTCAGCAGTTGACTGAGAAGCTCTTTGTTGTGTCCGCAAAGCTCGCCATTGATGGAGCTGTAGGACGTCATGACAGCCGCTGCACCAGCCTCAACCGCCTTCCTGAAGTGAGGAAGATACACCTCATAGAGTGCTCGCTGTCCCACTGTAACATTGAGGGAAAGCTTGGAGTGTTCCATGGATGCCAGAGCAAAGTTCTTGATGCATGCCATGCCATGTTGTTGAACACCGCGAACGAGAGCTGATCCCATTGCGCCGATCAGGAAGCTGTCTTCACCATAAGATTCCTGTGCTCGTCCCCATGCCGGATGGCGCATCAGGTTAAGTGGCACACCCCCAAACAACGTGCCACCAAAGGCGCGCATCTCATATCCAATGATTGCGCCAATCCGTTCTTCCAGTTCAGGGTCAAAGGTTGCCGCTCTTGCAATCACTGTAGGAAACGTTGTGGCACCCTTCAGCACGATCCCGCGTGAGCCTTCTGTATAATGAACACCCGGCAAGTGATGCTCTGGCAACGCCCCCGCTGCCCACGGACCGGATTGAGAGCCGCTCTTCATCATGTCTCGAACGCCCGGCCAGAAGGCCTGATCACCGTCTCGCATGGCCAGTTTGTCATCACGGCTCAACCGCGAAACAATCGCATTGGCGATCTGCTCATCACTCAGGTTTTGCGTGGAGGAAGGTTGAACAGTCATCTCAGGTGGAGGGACGGAAGAGGCTGCTGCAGTGCCATCTTCGTGCGCTTCGGTACTTTCGACAGTCATGGAACAGAGAACTCCGCGAATGCACCCCAATTTGGATCAGCGCATAGATACGCAGGCAGCTGGCAACGGGGGAGTGATTGGCAAATCAAACAGGATATCGCTTTAAAAATATCCGTTTGATTGCAGTCCTGAAAACCTACTGATTATCAGCAGGCATCTTTCAAGGAGTCGTAGGGCAGAGAAGTGACAACAAAAAATGCCGAGGCATTTCTGCCCCGGCACTAAGAATTCATCATGTTGACTGGGACTAGCCTTTGTAGCCCACACCACCAGCTTCGGTCTGCAGGAAGGCTGCACCACAAGCTTTGGAAAGTTCACGCACACGCAGAATATAGCTCTGCCGCTCGGTTACGGAAATGACACCGCGCGCATCAAGCAGGTTGAACACGTGGGAGCATTTAAGCGCTTGGTCATAAGCAGGCATAACAACCTTCTGCAGGCCATCGCCAGCTTTCTCCATCGCTTCTGCGCTTGCTGCCAGCAGACGCTTACACTCGCGCTCATGGTCCGCAAAATGGCGGAACAGCATTTCAGTGTCGGAATGCTCGAAGTTATGACGGGAATATTCCTGCTCGGCCTGCAGGAACACATCGCCATACGTGACCTTCTCGTCGCCTTCAAGGCCGTTGAAGTTCAGGTCGTAAACATTGTCGACACCCTGAACATACATGGCAATGCGCTCAAGACCATAAGTCAACTCACCAGCAACAGGCTTACATTCAAAACCAGCTACTTGTTGGAAGTATGTGAACTGAGAAACTTCCATGCCGTCACACCAGCATTCCCAACCAAGGCCCCATGCGCCAAGTGTCGGGTTCTCCCAGTCATCCTCAACGAAGCGAATGTCATGGATTTCTGTATCAATGCCGATTGCACGCAAGGAAGCCAGATATAGCTCCTGAAGGTTCGCAGGAGAAGGTTTCAGCATAACTTGAAACTGATAGTAGTGCTGCAAGCGCATTGGATTTTCGCCATAGCGACCATCGGTAGGACGGCGAGATGGCTGCACATACGCCACTTTCCATGGACGAGGTCCAAGCGAACGCAGTGTTGTTGATGGATGGGAAGTGCCCGCGCCGACTTCCATGTCATATGGCTGCACAATAACGCAGCCCTGATCGGCCCAGAATCTCTGGAGAGTCATGAGGAGACCCTGAAAGGACTTGGTTGGCTGCATATGTGCCGGAACGGCTTCACTAGACATGGGAGTGTTTCCTGAAAATCCAAAATGTACTGCACCGAAACGGCGCAAAATCCAAGTTGAGGCACAGGTGCCACGTCAAACAGGGAAGGTCAAGCATTCCTGAAAAATCAAAGATATTTTGTGAAAAAGACGGGGAGTAAGGCGGATTACTCTTCTCATGCTCATTTCCGGAATCGCAGCTGTGTTTCGGCGCAGGCCCATACCCCACAATATCAAGGATATTGAGCCCGGGAAAAAGCTTATTTAGTGGCAGGGTCATTGTAGTCTGCATAAAAGCTGGAGAGCGTACCGATGGTGATGTCCCGCCTGCCTGTTCTGAGTGATCGTCAAGGATTTGACCGCCGTTGGTATGCGCCAAATCTGAAACGCGTTTACGCCCCTGCTTCAGCTGCAGAAGTAACAGCCGCTTGGAGAGAGGTGATTGCGTCAGGAGCAAAGGCAGGCGAACTGCAAATTACCTGTGGTCGCCACTGCTATGAGAACTTCGTCTACAATGCGGGCACAAAATACATCATCGATCTGACCGGGCTACGTGGTGTGGGCAGTGATCCAAACTACGGGTATTACATCGATGTCGGCTTTGGAAACTGGGATATGTATCGCATGTTCAACAACATGTTTGATACCACACTACCAGCGGGCAGTTGCTATTCAGTCGGACTAGGCGGGCACATCACTGGCGGAGGGTATGGTCTCTTTTCCCGCGCATTTGGATTGACCGTTGATTACCTGTCTGCAGTGGACGTGGTGATCATGCCTCAAGGGGCTCCAACGCCTGAACTCTATGAGAAAGTTTCTCCCGTGAACCACCCGGATCTGTTCTGGGCGATCTGTGGCGGTGGTGGAGGAAACTTCGGCATTATCACCCGCTACTATTTCCAGGACACTCCGAAAGCACCGCAATATCTTTACACCACCGCGTTTTCATTTGATTGGCAGGATGAAAATGGAAACCTGCTCATCACAGAACCTGTCCTCAAGCAACTATTGGACAACTTCACCCAGTTCTCACAGGAAGGGCAGGACGGAGACACATCCAAGTGGCCCAGCTTTGGCATATTCCATGCAAACCATCTTGCTGCTGGGAAAATGGTTTTCGCATCCTATTATTTTGATGCCCCATCACTCGGGGTTCAAGGTCAGGAGTATGAGGCCTATCTGAATGACAGGATCAAGGATCAGAAAAGGGCGCTGGGCGATATAACAAGATTATCAACCGAGCCGGGCCCCATAAACGGGCATCCATGGCACGGCACTGCAAAGGCTATCAGTCCGGTGAGTGCAACGGCCCAGCTTCGCCGTTTCACGTTTCTGGAAGGCGTTCAAAACACAAATGGTTCCGGCCCAAATCAGTTTGGAAAATACAAATCAGCTTACATGAAGAAAGGCTTCACTGACGACATGGTCGCCGCGCTTCATGAGCATCTGCAGAAAGTCCCGGATGGAGTGTCACTGAGCGATATGAGCCAGAGCCTGTGCCAGATTGACAGTTACGGCTGTGCTATAAATCAGGTCTCCAGCACGGCAACGCCAATCGCACAACGCAGCTCAATCATGAAACTGCAATACCAAACTTATTGGGACAATGACGCGGCAATCGGACAGGATAACAAGCAGCTTGAGGAAGCCCATGTTGGCTGGATCAACGAAATGTATGCTGATGTTTACGCCAAGTATGGCGGATTTCCTGATCCACGAAACGATCCGGATGACATTGTTGACGGTTGTTACTTCAACTATCCAGATTCATGTTTGGGAGTAAATGGGGAGAACTCACCCGGCATAGATCATGCCATGTATCTCTATTTTCTGGAAAATTACGATACAGGTCCGGCAGATCGAAACCTGCGGGCAATAAAATTAAATTGGAATCCGCAAAACTGGTTTGCAAGCGCACAGTCTATTCCTGTTAAATAAGGAATACGTGCAAAATTATCATGGCACCAGGCCCGCAGACCAAACGTCATGCGGGCATCTTTCAGTCAACGACTAGAGCACAGCTCTTAGTAGTTGCTTACAGGGCGGTATTTGCCAGTGGCCGGATCTTCAACCAGACGCGTATATGCTGGATCAACCGGACGCTTGCGAGCAGTTGCATAGGCAGGCTGTTTCTTGAATGCCATATTGGAAATTTCTTTCTTTACGGCTTTGTAAAGAGCATATCCACCTGCAATCAAAGCAACAGTTCCTAATACCTCAGTCATCTGCATTTTCCTTCCATCACTTATGTGAAGCATTGTTATTTCTGGCAATTTGGGCAATCCTATGGAGATTGCTCAAAGACCAAACTTTGCCCAAAGGCTTTTTTCTTCCAGGGTAGCAAGTGTAGCCGCAGGCAATGTGCCAGCAGCCTCATTCAGACCTCCCTGAAGGTTCGCACCGGGTATAAAGCGGCTAAGAAAGCGCTTTTTGGTGCCAACAAATTTCACTTTGGTTTCTTTGCCGTACCGTTCATGGATCGTGGAGTGAAGATCGCCCAGACCATCTACGAGGCCCAGATCACGCGCTTTGGCTCCAGTCCAAAACAAGCCGGAAAATAGGTTTTCGTCATCGCTCAGCACGTCACCGCGGCGGCTCTTCACCATGTCGATGAACATCTCATGGATTTCGTGCTGCAATGTTTTGAGGTGCTCAATGTCCTCTTTAACTTCCGGTGAGAACGGGTCCAGTGTGACCTTCTTGTCTCCGCTGGCATAAACACGGCGCTGGACGCCGGTTTTCTCCAGAAGCTCTGTAAAGCCAAACCCGGCAGATACGACACCGATGGATCCAACAATAGAGGACGGATCAACAATGATGTCATCACCAGCCAGTGCAATCATGTAGCCGCCAGATGCAGCAACATCTTCTACAAAAACAAGAATTTGCTTGTTGTTTTCATCAGCCAGCTGACGAATGCGTTTGAAGATGAGATGAGATTGAACCGGCGAACCGCCAGGTGAGTTGATGGACAAGGCAACAGCCGGAGCTTCTTTAAAGCTGAAAGCTATTTCTAGCGCGTCTTCAACACTGCTCAGGTTCAAACCTGATTTCAATGGAGATGCAGCACCAATAGCACCATGCAAACGGACGACGGGTACGATAGGTCTTACTTTGCCCAATTTGCCCGGAAGGTAGCTGCGCAGCTTGTTCAACAACTCAAAATTCTCCTTTGCGTCGATAACTTGTATGTCGTTGGGGTAACCAACTTCATCCAATATAGGCAGCAATCATCAGGAGAGAAGAGCTTTTGCCAAAAGAAATGGCAATTTACGCAATAAAACGCAACAGTGTGATCCTCATAACAAATCTACACCTTGAGAACTCAGAGAGCCTCATCAAAACAGCGGGGATTACTCGGTTGTTTCAAGCTCGGCACGAATCTGGAGCATGTCTCGCCAGGCATATCTTTTCTCAGCAGGACTGCGCAGAAGATAAGCAGGGTGATAAGTCGCGATCGCCTTGCGCTGAGTACCCTCGCCGCCATAGCTCAGCCATTTCCCGCGCAGCTTGCGAATGCCATCACGGGCACCGCTGAGTGTCTTGGCAGAAGCCGCCCCGAGGAAAACAACAATCTCCGGATCAACCAGTTCAATCTGCCGCTGAATGAACGGACGGCAAATTTCCGTTTCATGCGGGGTAGGGGTGCGATTTCCCGGTGGACGCCATGGAACCACGTTGGCAATGTAGACCATTGACCGGTCAAGTCCGGCAGCTTTCAACATCCGGTCCAGCAGATGACCCGAACGCCCCACGAATGGCACGCCCTGAATGTCCTCTTCGCGTCCTGGAGCTTCCCCAACAAACATGATGCGTGCTTTGGAACTTCCATCCCCAAACACAAGGTTCTTTGCTGTCAGTCGCAGATTACAGCCCTCAAACCCTGCAAGGATTTTCCGAAGCTCATCAAGTGACTGCGCCGAACCTGCGGCGGTTCTGGCCGAACCAACTGTTTCCGCATTCGGAATAACAGCATTCGCGTCTGTCACCGCAGTTGGTGTAGACGTCGTAATAGCTGCTTCCTTGGCAGCACGCTGCCGCTCCAGAATCTTCTTCGCTTCCTGCTTTGCATCTGCGGAGACGCCATTCTCGCGCAGGTTACGTGCCATTTCAGCAGGTGAAACACTGAGGTTTTTGGACTGTGACGGCGCTGGCTCTGGTGCGCTGAACGAGCTGACTGGAGCGATGTTCTGCTGCGGAGCAGAGCGGCTCTTCACCTGCTTTTCCATCTGGCTCTGAGTTTGCGCAAAGCGGTCCACTGGAGCATCTTCCAACGCACAGTCGACGCCGACGGCGCTTAAAAACTCCAGATAAGCCTCCAGCTCGGCGGCATTTGCGACAGGAACTTCAGACATAGCCATTTACTAGTTGTGGCACACAGGTCGGCACAGGCGAAAGGGAATAACTCTTTTGCAATGCACCATGGATGGGCAGCAGCCCAGTCCGCCCTATATTCATTATGAAAGCGCAACTGTCCAATAGAAAAACGAGAATGGGCTAACTCAATGGGGAACAGTGTAAAGTGGTTCACGTTAACTTGGGGAAATTACAATAATTCCTTAAGGTGTAGATAGGTTTTTTGATGGGGTACCTGACGGAATGCACCTTAAAACGCATTGCGCTATAGTATCCGCTCAATTACACAGAGACTAAATAAAGTTTTGACACTTGAGGTGCTGGAAAATAATGCGCTGCCACATCATTTGACGCGAAATGAAGTGGATAAAGTGTAAAGGGAGAATACTATGTCTGAAGGGGAAACTCTGGCAGAACGCGAATCCATGGAATTCGACGTTGTGATTGTAGGCGGCGGTCCTGCAGGTCTATCAGCGGCAATCCGGATTAAGCAGCAGGCTGCGGAGAAGGGAGAGGAAATCTCCGTCGTCGTGCTCGAAAAGGGCTCTGAAGTTGGCGCTCATATTCTGTCTGGTGCGGTGATTGATCCAATTGGCATCGATCGCCTGATCCCTGACTGGCGTGAAGACGAGAGTGTTCCGATCAAGACACCTGTAACAGCAGACCATTTCAATCTGCTTGGCCCTGCAGGTTCCCTTCGTCTGCCAAACTTCCTGATGCCGAAGCTCATGAACAACCACGGCAATTACATTGTGTCTCTGGGCAATGTCTGTCGCTGGCTCGCAGAAAGAGCAGAAGCGCTCGGCGTGGAAATCTATCCAGGCTTCGCAGCAGCTGAAGTGCTTTACGATGATTCCGGCAAAGTGATCGGCGTTGCAACGGGTGATATGGGCGTTGCGCGTGATGGGTCTCATAAAGATGGCTACATGCGTGGTATGGCGCTGTTCGGCAAGTACACGTTGATCGCCGAAGGTGTCCGTGGCTCGCTTGCAAAGACGCTGGTAGACAAATTTGACCTTGATCGCGACAGTGATCATCCGAAATTCGGTATTGGTATCAAAGAGCTGTGGGAAGTAGATCCATCCAAACATAAACCGGGTCTGGTTCAACACTCCATGGGTTGGCCGCTGGACGGTAAAACCCAGGGCGGGTCTTTCCTCTACCATCTGGAAGACAATCAGGTTGCGGTTGGGTTTGTAGTAAACCTCAACTACCAGAACCCGTATATCTCTCCATTCGATGAATTCCAGCGTTTCAAAACCCATGCGGGTGTAAAGGACGTGTTTGAAGGCGGTAAGCGCATTTCGTACGGTGCACGTGCTATCTCCGAAGGGGGATATCAGTCCGTACCGAAGCTCTCTTTCCCAGGTGGTCTTCTCATCGGGTGTTCCGCTGGCTTCGTCAACGTTCCACGCATCAAAGGCTCTCACAACGCTGTCCTCTCCGGCATTCTGGCTGCGGATATGGTCGTTGACTCGCTGGGCCGTGGTGAAGCACACGAAGAGCTGGATCAGTTCGATGGTGCATGGCGCAATTCTGAAATCGGTAAAGATCTCTGGAAGGTACGCAATGTAAAGCCGTTGCAGACCAAGTTTGGCAGCTTGCTGGGCATGGTCTTCGGTGGTCTCGACATGTGGACCAACGAGCTGATGGGCTTCTCCTTCTTCGGCACCATGAAGCACGGCAAAACCGATGCTGCGAGCCTGAAGCCGGCGAAGGACTGCAAGAAGATCAATTACCCGAAACCAGACGGGAAGATCTCCTTCGACAAGCTGTCCTCTGTCTTCCTCTCAAACACCAACCACGAGGAAGACCAGCCGATCCATCTGAAGCTGCGCGACGAGACTTTGCAGAAGCTTTCCGAGCACGATGTCTACGCTGGTCCGTCGAACCGTTATTGTCCCGCTGGTGTGTATGAGTGGGTGGAAGAAAACGGCGAACCACCACGCTTCCAGATCAACGCTCAAAACTGCGTTCACTGTAAGACCTGTGACATCAAAGACCCGAACGGCAACATAACCTGGACCGTTCCGGAAGGCACAGGCGGACCGAACTATCCAAACATGTAAGATGTTGGATAAGATCAGAACAAGAAAAAGGCCCGGTCATCAGATCGGGCCTTTTTCATTTCAATTTTCCAAACGCTCTAGTCGATCTCAATATCGAGCCCAAGATCCAGAATAGGAGCGGAGTGCGTGATCCAGCCGGAGGAGATGATATCAACGCCAGCTTCCGCAATCGCCTGAATGGTCGAAAGCGTAATCGTGCCAGAGGCTTCCAGTACGGCTTGATCCTTGTTGATCTCAACCGCCTGCCTCAAAAGATCAGGCCCCATATTGTCCAGCATTACCACATCAGGCTTGGCTGTGAGTGCTTCCTTCAGTTGGTCGAGTGTATCCACTTCAACCTCAATGCGCACAAGGTGGCCGGCAAAGGCGCGGGCACTCTCAATGGCGGGGACAACTCCACCGGCAACGGCGATGTGGTTGTCCTTAATCAGGATTGCATCATCCAGACCAAACCGGTGGTTCATACCGCCGCCACAGCGCACCGCATACTTCTCGAAACTACGCAGTCCCGGAGTGGTTTTTCGGGTGCAAACCACTTTTGCGTTGGTATGTGAAATTTTGCGTTGAAATGCGTTCGTAGCGCTCGCAATGCCCGAAAGATGGCTCAAAAAGTTCAGGGCCACACGCTCCGCCTCCAGCAGTGCACGAGCGGGACCGTGAATGCGGGCGATAATGGTACCCGGCTCCAACTTATCCCCGTCCTGCGCCAGCACGGTAACATCGAGAGTAGGATCAACCTGACGAAATGCGGATAGAGCCAGATCAATGCCAGCCAGCACGCCATCCTTACGAGCCGCAATGACACCCGTTGCAACAGCATCAGCCGGAATAGTCGCTTGCGAGGTGATGTCACCCGCGCGGCCAAAGTCCTCAAGCAAAGCAGCTTTGACGGCATCATCGACCATGATCAACGAAAGCTCGGGCAATGAAGACGGACGGCTCATAGCATATCTTCCTCTTCAACAGCCTGCTTGCCAACATCGCTGGCAGCAGCCTCGCTCGCCAGCTTCTCAATTTGTGCAAGCTTCACAAAGGAGCGCTTGGCAGCCTCCGCCTTCTGCGGGAAGTCAGAACGGAAATGACCGCCTCGGCTTTCTTCGCGAAGCAGAGCAGACCCTGTAATCAGCTTGGCTGCAATCACCATGTTGAGAATGGAGTCGCGGCGGCACAGCGTCTCAGCGTTCTGCAACCGTGCAAGCGTCCTTGTCAGCCCTTCTGCATCACGAACCACACCAACATGGCGGGACATGGCAGAACGAACCATGGAAACGACTGCGCGTTCCTGCGGATTGCGTGTGGAGGCCTGATCATCAACATCATCGATTTCAGCCCAATGATGCACCCGGTGATGCGGCATGAGGGCCTGAATGTCTTCTGCAATGCGACCTGCAAACACAACAGCTTCAAGCAAAGAGTTGGATGCCAGACGGTTGGCACCATGGGCGCCCGTCGCCGCAACTTCACCAGCTGCCCAAAGGTTGTCGACAGAGGTACGACCAGAGGCATCGGTCAGCACACCACCCATGTGGTAATGTGCTGCCGGAGCAACAGGGATCAAACCATTGATCGGATCAATACCAGCCTTCTCGCAGGCTGCATAAACGCGGGTAAAGTGCTCAGGGAAGCTTGCACCAATGGCCTCTCGGCAATCAAGGAAAGCACCACGGCCAGCCGCAAGTTCTGTATGGATCGCGCGCGCAACAATATCACGAGGGGCCAGCTCAAGATCAGGATGGATGCCATCCATAAAGCGATGACCGTCATTATTGATGAGGATCGCACCATCACCGCGGATTGCTTCACTTGCAAGCGGGGCAGGGTCCTGCTCAACATTGAGAGCTGTTGGGTGGAACTGAACAAACTCGGCATCAGAAACCAGCGCACCTGCACGGGCAGCCATCGCAAGGCCATGTCCGTTTGCTTCACCTGGATTGGTGGTTGTTGAGTAAAGATGCCCAACACCACCGGAGGCCAACACAACAGCTTTTGCAGGAATGGTAATGCGCTGCGTCCCACCACGGCGACGCGCAGTAATGCCGGTGACATACCGGCCTTCTGCGATCAGTTGACAACCAATGTATCCTTCGATGATGCGGATAGACGGTGTCTTGTAGGCCGCATCAACAAGCGCCTGCATAATGGCTTCACCAGCCATGTCACCACGCACACGCACAACACGGTGGCTGGAGTGGGCAGCCTCGCGGGAAAGAGCCAGCTTGCCAGCAAGGTCTTTGTCAAAGGGCACGCCATAACCCAGTAGATCGTGAATGCGGTCAGACGCTTCACGGGTCATGCCTTCAACAATGGCTTCTTCGCAAATGCCGTCACCTGCTGTCAGCGTATCCTTCGTATGGGCAGAGTGGTGATCACCCTCGGCCACAGCAGCAGCAATGCCACCTTGTGCCCATGCAGAAGAGGTGCCACCGCCAATGGGCGCGTTGGTCACAATGGTCACTGGCCGCGGCGCAAGCTTGAGCGCGCAAAACAGGCCAGCAAGGCCACCACCTAAGATAACAACATCATCCACGCCGTTCAGAGCAACAGCAGGGGCGAGAGAAGAACCGAACTGAGACATTTCAGAGATTATTCCAGACTATGGGGACCTGATCTAAAAGGCCCGCTGCCGTTAAAGGCAGCAGGGTGCACTGAAGACTTTTCAATATGCCAGCTACACGAAAGCCTCTAGTTCTTCAAGTTGATCATGCGTTCTACGGAGGCACGAGCGCGATCCGCCACACTTTCATCAACAATCACTTCACCAGACATATCGAGCAAACAGTCTAGAATTTTGGTGAGGGTGATGCGCTTCATGTGTGGGCACAGGTTGCAGGGGCGAATGTAGTTGACGCCAGGTGTAGAGGAGGCAACATTGTCTGCCATGGAGCACTCGGTGATCATCATCACCTTCTCAGGGCTGTTGTCCTTCACCCAGTCAATCATATGAGATGTTGAACCAGCAAAGTCAGCTTCTGCAACAACTTCCGGCGGGCACTCAGGGTGCGCAATGATCTTCACATCAGGGTCAATGGCACGGTAGTCGCGCAGCTCTTCCGCCGTAAAGCGCTCATGCACTTCGCATGAGCCGGCATAGGTCAACACATCAACATCAGTCTGGTTGTTCACGTTGGCTGCAAGGTACTGATCAGGGATCAGCAGCACCTTGTCAGTGCCCATGGCTTCAACAACCTGAACCGCGTTGGAAGAGGTGCAGCAAATATCGCACTCAGCCTTCACATCAGCGGAGGTGTTTACATATGTGATGATCGGAACGCCCGGATTGGCTTCACGCAGCTTTCGTACATCTGCACCTGTGATGGATTCTGCAAGGGAGCAACCTGCATCCATATCCGGGATCAAAACGGTCTTTTCCGGAGACAGGATCTTGGAAGTCTCAGCCATGAAGTGCACACCGCACTGAACGATAACCTGAGATTCAGTCTTCGCAGCTTCTTTCGCCAGCTGCAGGCTGTCGCCAACAATATCAGCCACACCGTGGAAGATATCCGGGGTCATATAATTGTGCGCCAGAATAACGGCGTCGCGCTCTTTCTTCACCTTGTTGATCGCAAAAATCAACGGAGCAAGAGCAGCCCATTCAATCGCAGGAATGAAGTCCTTTACCTTCTCATAGGCCTCTGCTGTCGCTTCTGCGACCTCGGGCGTGTAGGCAAGGTCTGGACGCTCCAAAGGGGCATACTGTTTTTGTGCTGGTGCGCCAGCTTGAACAGCAGCACCCTCAATGCCGGCAGTAATGTCATTGACAGCAAGGCTGTCTGCTTCAGCGAATGTAGTCGTGGCGGACATGCGCTATCCCTTATTCTGCCGGCCTGAAACCGGATTATACTCAATGTGAGTATAAGGGGTCTATAAAAAAACACGGCCATAATGCCGATGCCAACCCTTATGCTCATTTTGAGTTTTTATAGACCTCTTCCCTCGCGTCGACAACCTATTCTTTTGCCGGATGCATATGATTGCTGCGTTTAAGCTCGATTTAGCCTTACTGAGTAATCACTTAATTTCCTAAATTTGCAGGGTACAAATGAGAAAAGCCCGACATTTCCGCTTAATCAGAGGAAACGTCGGGCTCACATTACTTGAGAGCAGAAAAGGGCTCTTACTTGGCTGGGACGTAGCTGGATGGGTTACCATTAGCGCCCTGATTGACCATGTAGTACTGGTTCTCACCGCTGTCGAACACGAGGAAACCATCCTGATCAGCAGGCTTGGTCTGTGTGCCCCATGGAGATTGAATGATCACTTCAGCAGCTGGGGCATAACCGATGGCAGACATGCGCACCATCTCAACCGGAACGGTCTTCAGCGCGCCAGTCAGGCCAGCGTCTTTTGCGTTAAACAGCGCAAGAACTTCCGGAGCCATATCCAAACGCTTTACAAGGCGGGTGTTTTTGGCAGCGACTTCTTCCAGACCAACCATCTCGTATTTGGAGGTGAACGTCTCTTTGCCAATCACGTAAAAATCAGGGCCGGTCTTGCTCATCTGCAACGCAACCACAGAACCAATGTTCTTGGCGATGTAAGCATCATCGTAGCTGGTGGAATCTACAGAACCCAACGGGTCACGGATCGCTTCTGGCAGGTCTGCCAGTGTGTCGCCAGTAATCTTCCAGCCGAGGATTGGGCGGTCCTTGATGTAAAGCTCTTTGGCAGGTGCATGCTTTTCAACGCGTGCAGTCAGCTCAGCTTGGCTCTGCACATCGTCCTGCGCAGAAGCTGCCAAAGGTGCGCTTACAGCAAAGGCAAGCAGGCCTGCAGCGAGTGTTTTTCCGAAAGAAAATGAGTAGGTCATGGTCGGCCCCTAAATGTTGACGGGGGAATTAGGTCAGGACCCAAATCAAAGTCAAGCGACTCCGCCAGTTTCGCTAGCATTTTGAAATATATTAGTATTCTCACATATGCCTGCATTTGATCAGTGAAAGTTTTCCAGCAAAATGCCTTAGGGATAAAGACTCATTCCAATTGCTGATGGATGACCTAAGTAATTTCAATTATTGCAGAACGGAAAATTAGATTAAACCTGATTATTCCCCGCTGCTCAGCGAAAAACGGACACCATTGGTCCAGCGTCTGGCCGAAATTCTCTGCCGGATGCAGGAAAGGAAATTGCATGTCTCAAGCGACCCAGGTCGAGAACCAATCCTCTGTCCGGCGCGGCCCCAACGTCCCGCTTATAATCATCAGCGGATGTATCATCGGCATTCTCTCGTTTGGACCACGGGCAACCCTTGGATTGTTCCTGACACCCATGTCCTCAGAGTTTGGCTGGGGCAGGGATGTGTTTGCCTTTGCGTTGGCACTTCAAAACCTCGTTTGGGGTGCTGCGCAACCTTTCGCTGGGATGATGGCAGATAAATTCGGCACAGGAAGAACTCTGGTACTCGGTGCGATCATCTATGCCATTGGCCTCTATCTTATGAGCCTGTCAGACACACCACTCTTATTGCAGGTCTCCGCAGGTGTTTTGATCGGTCTGGGTGTCGCCTTCACATCCTTCTCGCTTGTTCTGGCTGCCTTCGCGCGGTCTGTTCAGCCCCAATACCACGGCATCGCCTTTGGCATGGGCACTGCTGCCAGCTCCTTCGGCCAGTTTCTCTTTGCACCGCTGGGCCTGGGCCTGATCGAAAACTATGGCTGGTCCAGTGCGCTGATCTATATGGCAGCTGTCGTCGCCATCGTACCCCTGTTCGCTTATATCCTGCGCGGTCGTTCCGCAGCTCCAGCTGCCGGCAACCCTGCCAACCCGCAGGACAGCATGACCCTTTCTCAAACATTGGGTCTGGCTTTCAAAACTAGAGACTACATCCTGCTGGTCTTCGGCTTCTTCGTCTGTGGTTTCCACGTGGCGTTCATCACCGTGCACATGCCGACCTTCATCGTGGATCAGGGTTTTGACGTTTCCGTCGGTGCATGGGCGCTGGCTTTGATCGGCCTGTTCAACATTGTTGGCTCCATGTCCTCCGGTGTGTTGGGGTCACGCGTTCCGAAACAATACTTGCTGTCATTTATCTATATTGCCCGTGCCATCGCCATTACGCTCTACATAACACTGCCAATCTCGGAGATGTCGACACTGATCTTCGCAGCCACCATGGGCATTCTGTGGCTCTCCACCGTGCCGCCAACTTCAGGGCTCGTCGCTGTCATGTTCGGCCCACGTTACATGGGAACGCTGTTCGGCATCGTGTTCTTCTCTCACCAGATCGGGTCCTTCCTTGGAGTATATCTGGGCGGTGTGCTCTATGAGCGCAGCGGCAACTACGATGCCATCTGGTGGCTCGGAATCGCACTCGGCATTTTTGCGGCCATCGTACACTGGCCAATCCGCGAACAGTCCGCCACCGCAGGGCGTCTGGTCGCCAAGCCTGCGTAAGACGCCTATTGGGTGAACTAGCTAGGTTTGTCAGTGTGTTACACCGGAATATTGCCTAGCGTTATTTTCTTGCCTTATGGCCCTCCTTCTGCCAGCTTTCATGCAACATGAATTGGCGAGAAGGATTGGCCATGAGCGAGTTTGATGCCCTCTGGATTGAAGCAGATGAAAGCGGCCGCAAGCCACTGCCTGCCAAGTGGAACAAAGTCAGTGTTGATCAGCTCTCTGCAGGAGACGTGACAGTCAAAGTCACGCACACCACCATCAACTACAAGGATGGGATGGCCCTTGCAGGCGCACCGGGCATCACCCGCAAGTTCCCGATGGTGCCGGGCATCGACGTCGTTGGCGAAGTGCTCACCAGCGAAAGCGACCGCTTCAAACCGGGCGATCAGGTCCTCCTCAACGGCTATGGTGTTGGTGAAGTCCACACCGGTGCCTACGCGCAAGTCGCCCGCTTGAAGTCCGAGTGCCTTCTGCATCGCCCAGAAGAAATCTCTGCCGCCCGCGCAGCTGCCATTGGCACCGCAGGTTACACCGCCATGCTCTGCGTTATGGCGCTGGAGAAATACGGCCTGACACCTGACCACGGACCAATCGCAGTCTCCGGCGCATCCGGTGGTGTTGGGTCCGTTGCCATCAGCCTGCTGTCCAAACTCGGCTTCGAGACCATCGCCTTCACAGGGCGCACCGAGGAAGCTGACTTCCTCAAGAGCCTCGGCGCAACAGAAGTGCTTGATCGGGCCGAGCTGGTCGAGAAAGGCAAACCATTCGGCAAGGAACGCTGGGCTGGTGCGGTTGATGTCGCGGGTAGCCATACACTTGCAAACCTGCTGGCACAGACCAACTACGGCGCCGCCGTCGCAGCGTGTGGTCTGGCGCAGGGCATGGACCTGCCAGCATCTGTCATGCCGTTCATTTTGCGCGGTGTAGCGTTGCTCGGTGTGGATTCCGTTATGGCGCCTATGGCCCTGCGCGAGCAGGCTTACCGCCGACTGGTGCAGGATCTCGATCTTGCCAAGCTGGACACTCTGTCTGAGACAATCAAACTGACAGATGTGGAAGAACGCGCTGCGAAGCTGCTGAAGGGCCAAGTACGCGGTCGTACCATCGTGGAAGTCGAGTAACGCTACAACAAGCAGGTTTAGACAAAAAGAAACCCCGCATCAGCCAATCGCTGGTGCGGGGTTAAAATTGGAGCGGTCAGGCCACCAAATTCTTCTCACATATGAGGCCGTGGATTAGCTCCAGCCACCTCGGTAAGTCTTGTAGAAGATGTGCTTACCAATGCGCTTTTTACGCTGCATGGTCGGTGCCCAGTTCGGGCGAACATAAGTTGCATGGTAATGAGTGGAGGCATCAACAGCCGGAATGCTCACTTCACCCTTTACAATCTGCTGCGCGATCTTCTTCGCTTTGGCCCAGGGACCAGCTTCAGTCACGCGCTCTGGAATGCCATCACAAGCAAACGAGAACTGGCAGGCGTTCTTCATGCCCTTGTTCTGATAAACCACACCGCACACTGTGTTCGGATAAGCTGGGTTCTTCAGACGGTTGAGAACAACCTGCGCAACAGCAATCTGCCCGTCACGCGGTTCACTGCGTGCTTCAAAATAGATCGCCTCAGCCAGACAGCGCATTTCCTTCTTGGATTTTCTCACAGAGCTCGGCAACTGGCGCATGTACCACCAGTGCGGATTGGTCTCTGAAGTAGAGGCCAGCTCTTTGTCTGAAAGTCTTGGCTTGCCGGAAGGCGTAATCGAAACTTTAGGCTTGCTCAGCAGCGCATCAAACGGTGCTTTGTTGGTTTGCGGTGTGGCTGGAGCATAAGCAGTTGCCAAAGCAATCTCGTTTTGCTTGGCAATAGAAAGGGTCGCTGGCTTAACTGTCTTCTGGGCAATTTGCTTGCGGGCAGCAAGTGCTGCACGGCGTGCCGCCTTGCCGAGTGGAGACGTGTCGGCCTGCCCATTGTTGTCGGCAAGACCGGCCAGTGCATCCCCACCATAATGGCCGTTGAACGCCATTTGCGGCAGCTGGGAAACAAATCGGTCGGAACTCTTCGGTTTGCCTGCATTTTGAATGAAAGCCACAACACGGCTCGGCAGTGTAGTGACGAGCATGTCACTCTTACCGGTGCGGTTCACCGCATGGCGCTGTGGAGTTTTTTTCTCAGGAGCGACGAAGTACTTTGCAAATTTCTGGCTATCCCGTGCGGAGACAGATTGCATCCATCGCGGCGTTTCCTCGTCGAGGTTTCCGGTCAGTGCCGGAATATCCTGCAACGCAACTGGAGATGCAGCAAAGGTTCCAACTGCAAGCCCTGCAGCTAGAATAGGGTACTTAAAGTACATGAGGACAGCACGGCGTCCTGCATTCTTCTTCATCCCATGGCCCGACATACGCAATCTACTCCAAATCAACGCCCAAAAACTCAGCGTCTCTCACTCCCTGAAAAGGGAACCCCAAACTCTGAGATCGACAGGATGAAGAAGCCCGATAAAACACTCCCGCCCGTCACTTTTCCGGATGAGTGCATTTTTCGCTTTTAACCTTGATATAAAGTTAAGCCCGCCAAAACCCCAGTTATTCTGCCACAGTTCACGCCGCTGACAGCCAGCATATGGTTAATATGCAGGGACGGTACTCACCAAAAAACTAGGGCTATTTCATGTCTGGGTGGATTTTTCAGTTGGCCAAAAATCATAGGAAACAAAAGGCTTCATGCAGGAAATGACACCTGTGATATCTTGGTGTGGCTGTAGGATATCAACACAATCAAAATCTTAACAAGATTAACCATAAGGCTCCCTGCTAAATCCACAACTCCGTTTTTCCTATGAATTTTTGCCGAGAAAAAACTCAAAAAAATTGTAGATAACCTTACGTCACTTAAGGCGAAAATGTGAATCAGAGCAAGCTAACGCGCAATCCCGGGGCCGGGCGCTCTTTCAAAATGTCTCTTCTGAACCGGTAAAGAGCTGCAGGACGCCCGCCCGTCGCGGTTGAAGTTCTGCCCGTCTGCTCAACCAGCTGCCCCGTTTCCACCAGACGGCGGAAGTTCTGTTTGTGAATATGCCGGCCAGAAATCGCCTCAACCGTCTGCTGCAGATCGGTAAGGGTAAACTCAGGTGGCATCAATTCGAAGACAACAGGCCGATACTTCAGTTTTGCCCGCAACCGGGAAAGTGCCGTTGCCAGAATACGGCGGTGATCATGGGCAAGGCCCTCGCCAAGGTCTGGCAAGGTGCTGCGTTCCAGCGCAGTTGGCTGCTTATCGCGCAAGGCCTCACGCATAAGACCGGAGCCATAAAGCAACTCGTAACGGTCCAGAACGCGTTCCTCATCCCATTTCAAAGAGCCCACACCAAAGGCGAGCTGGTAACGATCTTTCCGGCTCAGCTCATGGTAGGCCTTGGCATCATCATCCGGGGCCTTGCTGAAGGTCTCCATGCTGGGATGAATGATCTCTTCCAGCATCTTCGGCTGACCGCCACGCCAGTCTTCCCAGGGAAAAAAGTCATACCAGGGACGCCAGCGAGCACCTTGTCTGGCAAGCAGCCGTTCAGATTCTGGTGTCTGGCGTGTCAATGCCAGATAGCCGACAGAAACCATATGCGGCTCACCAATCCGCGCCAGAGAATATCTGTCGCGGTCACCAAAGGTGTAAAGCTGTTCCACATGGCCAATATGAAGGGCAGTCTGTTCTTCAACAAACGCACGCAAACCCAGCTCAAAGGTGCGGTGTACGCGTGGGTCAAACGGGCCGGAGGGCAGGCCAGACAACTCGTCAGGCACTTTTTGCGGCACAGTCAAAACAAAGGGCACTTTGTCTTTTACGGAAACAATGACAGCACTCAGACCAATGCCAAGCTGGACAGGCTCCATGTCAGCACCACGTTGGGCTGCATTTCCTGTTTCCACTGCATTGCTCATCAATGTTTGCTCCGTATCCGTCATGCCAGTTCAACAAGTGCGGCAGGATCAAGCGAGAACAGGTTGCCCTCAAAAGTCTCTGCACCACGACCAAGCTCGATGATTGATTGTATCATGCGCCCATTTCGCTGCAAAAGAGTGTCTGCCAAAGAGATAAGCAGCGGATTGGGTGTGGCGACAGGAGAAACCTTGCGCAAATGTTGGGCCAGCGCACGTTCATCTGTATCCGGCATAATCGCACAGGCAATGATGTAGGCAGCAGCTGTAGACCGGCTGACACCAGCCCAGCAATGCACCAGTAAAGAGCCGTTGCGTGCAGCATCACGGGAAAAATCCAGCAGTTGCTCCACATGCGTCGCATCGGGGGCAAGCAGACCTTCACGTGCTTCAGTAATGTCGTTGAACTCCAGCACCAGATGGTGAGCAGGCTTTGTCTCAGAAGGCAAGATCACCTCTGTTCCCGGAGAAACGAGAGAGAGCACATGGCTCGGCCTTGCTGAGGTCAACGTGTCTTCCAGCTTGGAAAGTGGACAGACATGCAGCATCAGCGGCCTCCAACTTTCTTGCGAGCGTCATCAAGCTCAGCAAACCGGGCCAGAAAGACCTCTTGCGCATCCTTGGTTGGCAGCGGCTCAATGCTTGCTGCCAAGGTGTCCAGTTGCTCCGCAGTAACCTTTGCAGGCTTTCCGAAAATCTTGTCAGCTTCTTCCTTGCTAAAGCCCGCCAGATGGATTGCTTCCAGATAGGCGCTGATAATGTCAGCCTTCTTGGCAAGCTTGGCAATGCTGACTGGCAAGTCGGGGGGCAGGTTGAACGCCCTGTGAATGGCATGGTGCAGCCGCTCTTCAACAGCCTTGTAGGTGCCACCCATCACGTTCTTGAAAGGGGAGATCATATCCCCGATCACATACTCAGGCGCGTCATGCAGCAAGACTGCCATACGCCATTGAATATCAAGATCAGGCTTGAGCATCAGCGCAATCTCTTCCACCACCACACAGTGCTGGGCAACAGAGAACGCATGATCGCCAATTGTCTGCCCATTCCACCGTGCAACACGCGCAAGGCCGTGCGCTATATCAGAGAGTTCCACATCCAACGGAGACGGATCAAGAAGATTAAGTCTTCTGCCAGAAAGCATCCGCTGCCAGGCACGGGGGGAAGATGAGGAAAGCTCTGCACACATTAGTCAATCAAGCCAGTCGTCAAGGTTAAGGTGATGTCTACAGTGTATCTCCGAAAAGTGGAAACTGGTTTTCGGATAAAGATACGCAAAACAAAGACTAAAGCAGTTCATGTGTTCCAGCTTAAATGCGAATTGCTTTAGCTGTATCTCTTAATCAGATGAAGGCCAGTTGAAACTTGCCCATCCTTGAATGGAAGGGGTGAGGGCAACACCATCACATGTCAGCGGCACACCTGCATCCATCGCAGTTTTCACACGGTCCAGTCTCAGCAGGGCGAGCCCATCGGTATTCTGCGAAGACCCCAATGTTCCAACGCTCTTTTCTCCAGCCAGAACAGCGCTACCAGCGGCGGGCAGCGCACTTTCAGCGGAAACTTTGATGATGCGCTTGCGGGCGGTTCCACGGTGCTTCATGCGGGAAACAACTTCCTGCCCAATAAAGCAGCCTTTGGAGAAAGCCACTCCATTGAGACTGTCCATGTCCGTATCATGCGGAAACACGTCTGCCAGCTGAAAGTCCAGCCCACTCTGCGGAATGCCAAGTTGGATGCGGTGCGCATGATAGTCAGCTTCTGAGGCTGCCTCTGCAACTTCGCCGGAGGAAACATAACGAACACCCATGTCAGCATGGCGAGGATCGTGCGGTTTATCCGCTGGCAAATCATCTCCCCATTCTGCGATCACATGCATGGTCTCATCAGCAGGTTCCACAGTCACCTTGGCGCGAAGCTTGTAAAAACCAAGACGCTTGGCAAACGCATCAAGTTCATCAGCGCTCACATCAATCAGGAAGCCACCCGTACTCTCATCTGCAAACACAATGAAGTCCCAGAGGATCTTTCCCTGAGGCGTAAGAAGAGCACCAAATGCGCTGGATGTTGCATTGATCTCGCTGATGTCACAGCTCACGAGATTTTGCAGAAACTCCTTGGCATCTTCGCCAAAAACCTTCACGAGCCGACGCGAAGTGAGAATGGTACGTTGTGATGCCATGGGTCCGTCCTTCCAATGAATAAAACAACAAGAGTGTTTCATAACCCATCAGCTATGCGCACACCACGGAAAAAGAATAGTTTCTGTGGGTGACGAGGGAACTCCGCTCCTGCGCCCTGACACCTGCATGTGGGAGGAAAAATGCAAAATATGAGGCAGGTAAATAGAAATATAAGCGCACTGAGTTGTTTACCAGAACATTCCAGTATTGCCGCGTTTTCAAGATCTTTCTGCAATTACAATCAATGTTTCGACGTCGCAAAACTGTCGTGTGCGTGAACTAACTCTTTCTCTCGATTGATTTCAGTTCTTGATTCTGGAGATGCACGTGACATCAACTATCAGGCAGTCAAAGAAACGTTTGGATCGTGCAGTACATCGTTCAAAACTGATCTCCATGGAAGGCGTGCTGGAACGTCTGTTCACCTTCGCATTTAAGGGGCTGGTTTATCCGCAGATCTGGGAGGATCCGGAGGTGGATATGCAGGCACTGCAACTCAAACCTCATTCGAAAATGGTGACAATCGCTTCTGGTGGCTGCAATGTCATGTCTTACCTCACAGCAGACCCGCAGGAGATTACGGCAGTCGACCTCAACCGCGCGCATGTGGCTTTGAACCGCCTGAAATTGACCGCGCTGGAAGAGTTCCCCGATTACGAGACGTTCTATCGGTTCTTCGGTGAGGCTGATGAAAAAGCCAATATTGCCGCCTATGAGAAGTATCTGAAGCCCGCCATCGATCCGGAAACCATGGCCTACTGGGAAGGGCGGGACATGACGGCGTGGGGCCGCAAGCGCATCACCCTGTTCTCACGAGACCTCTACCACCACGGAATGCTCGGCTACTTTATCGGTCTTGGTCACTTCCTTGCAAAAATCTACGGCGTTGACCTGCGCAAAATGGCAGACGCACGTGACCTGAACGAACAGCGATCATATTTCGACAAGGTTTTGGCGCCGCTCTTTGATAAACGCCTGATCCGCTGGGCGACCTCTAAAAAGATGTCGCTCTACGGCCTCGGCATCCCTCCTGCGCAATATGAGTGTCTTGCCGCAGAAGGCGGTGGCAATATGGCGGGCGTTCTCAAACAACGCTTGGAAAAGCTGGCCTGCGACTTTCCAATGGAAGATAACTACTTCGCCTGGCAAGCCTTCACCCGCGGATACGCGCCATCACAGATGCACAGTGGAACCGGTCTTTCCGGCCCTTTGCCGCCCTATCTGAAGCCGCAACACTTCCCGGAAATTCGGAAAAGAGCCTCTCATGTGCGCGTTGTTAATCGGTCTTTCACAGAGCATCTGGATAATCAGGATGCAAACAGCCTTGATGCCTACGTCCTGCTGGATGCGCAGGACTGGATGACAGACAGGCAGCTGAACGATCTATGGGCAGGAATATCCCGAACGGCACGACAAGGAGCGCGCGTCATCTTCAGAACGGCTGGCGAGCCAAGCATTCTGCCGGGGCGGGTCAATAACGAAATACTGGGGCAGTGGACCTATGAGGCGGCTGAAAGTGCACGCCTCAACAAGCTGGACCGCTCCTCTATCTACGGTGGTTTCCACCTCTACATCTATAACTGAACAAGAATAAGCATGTGAGGGAAGTGAAATGGCGAATGTAAAGTCCTCAGCCTCACTGATGGATAAAATCTATAAGAACCAACGGCATTTTTATGATCTGACCAGAAAGCATTACCTTCTTGGCCGGGATCATTTGATCAAGCATTTGGCAGCACCGCGTGGCAGCACAGTGCTGGAGCTCGGCTGCGGCACTGGTCGCAATCTTATTGAGGCAGCAAGGGCTTACCCAACCTGCCAGTTCTTTGGCGTCGATATCTCAGCAGAAATGCTGAAGACAGCAGAAGCCAACATCCACAAAGCGGACCTGTCTCACCGGATCCACCTGGCTCAGGGCGATGCAACGAGCTTTGATCCGTTCGAGAAATTCGGCATCGACACCTTCGACCGTGTCTTCCTGTCCTACTGCGTCTCAATGATCCCGCCATGGGAAGACGCTCTGCGCAACGGCACAAAGCTTCTGGCAAAAGGCGGTCAGTTGTCTGTTGTTGATTTTGGTCAGCAAGAAAAACTTCCCGGCCTGTTCAAGCTGATGCTCAAAAAGTGGCTCGGCAGATTCCACGTCTTACCGCGTGAGAACTTTCACGAAGTCATGAAAGGGCTGGCTGACGACAACAGAGCCAAACTGCGGTTCTTGCCTCTGTACCGTGGTTATGCCTATTACGCGGAACTCGACAGCAGCTTTTACACTCGCTTCATGGAAAAGCCTGAGCAGATGGACCTGCTGAAAGCGGAAAACGAAAGCCACCGCGAAATCCGCAAGGCGGGGTAACTGAGCAAAGAAAAGCCCACCAGAGCATCTGATGGGCTTTCATCAATCGTTCATTGAAGACAACTTAGTCTCCGGCAATAAAGCTCCGCACATCCCCATCCTTGGAAATGCCAAGGCGATAGAAGGTCCATGCGCCATAATCCAGCATCTCAAAGTAATCGGCTGCAGTGACGATCTGGTACATCTCAACCTTCTGCGAAGGCGTCAGGTCATGCAAAGGGTAGCGGGCAAAATAAGGCCAGATGTAAGTCTCTTCTTCCGTTCCCTCATTGAGCCGCAAATATCCGGCTGTCACAATATCCAGTAGGATCGCAAGGATCTCGTGGCCTTCACCATCACCAGAGCTGTCTTTCAAAAAGCTGACCGGATCGCGCACAGGTGTGAACGAAAGTTCCGGCGGTTGCTCCTGCTTGGCAAACAAAGGCGCCAACGCAGCAACATTGCCACTGCGAGCAATTTTGATCAGCGTCGCACGGGTTGCTCTGACAGCCTCCGGCAATTCTGTATCGTCATAAAAGACGTCCAGCTTTGGCAACGGAGGTTCCTCTGCAAACTCACTGTCCAGTGCATCTTCACTGCTGGTATCTCTGTTGAAACCTTCATCAAGCAGAGGAAATTGTTCAGCCTTGGGGCGTTGGATGCGAATCGTTTCGGTCTTGATTGCCTGTGTTGCAGCCATAGCCGGAGCTGTAGTGCAAAGTAACCCTATGATGAGTAGGCGAAAATACATGAAGTGCTCCGAAACGGATATGAGGCGCGTGCTTTGCACTTAGTTTAAGGGCTTGTTGGGAATCAAGGAAGAAACGGACCCTAACCTATGCACAAGCTAGAGAGCCTTTAGAAAATTTATAGGAAGATCTGACAGGTCTTCTGCGTAGTTGGGAAGTATGGATTAAAGCGTTGAATATTGAACTCTTCATTACAGGCATGATTATCGGGCTCGTAACGTCTGCTCCGATTGGTCCTGTAAACGTGTTGGCGATTAGGAGGGCAGTGCATTACGGCTTCCTTCCGGGCCTCATCGCAGGCTTCGGGGCAGTTCTGGCCGATGGTGTATTTGCAACCGCTGCTGCCTTTGGTGTGACGGCAATTTCGGAGTTCGTTGAACGCCACGAGTTCTATATCCAGACGATAGGCGGGTTTCTTCTGATCATCTTCGGCATCGTCGTGTTCCGGTCTCACCCACATTTAAAGGGTGGCAGCGATGGTGGTCCAACAATTTGGCGCGGGATGATTGTCTCCTTCGCCATGACCGTGACCAACCCAGGCGCAATTCTTGGCTTTATCGCTATTTTCGGCTCACTGGGAGAGCATGCGCCCGAGAAGGGGGACTATGTCGGCGCTCTGGCACTCGTGCTGGGCGTGTTGAGTGGCGCACTTTTATGGTGGGCTTGCCTGTCAGCGCTTGTGTCCAAGCTGCGAAATCGCATGAATGACAACTGGCTTTCTAACATTAACCACGGGGCAGGCATCATCCTACTGCTCTTTGCAGCGCTCATCCTTGCCAAGGTTGCAAGTGATTTGATTTTCTAGAGCGCGGTGCGTGAATGCAAATAAACGCTACGTGCTCTAACACACCGGACCGGAATCAAAAAAGCCCCGATCAATCGGGGCTCTTTGAAAAACAGCAGTGCTGAAATTAGTGCAGACGACGTTCCAAAGAGTAGTCACCGCGCTCAACGCGCTGTGGCAATTCCTGCGCAAATTTGGAAACAGCTTCTTCTCCATAAAGAGAAACCAGATCCATCATTGCTGAGAACAGCGCTGCATGCGCAAGAGCTGTACTGTCGATGCCGTGGGAAAGACCATCCTCCCAAGCTTCCTGAATGAAGCTTAGAGCCAGTCGGCGGATGTCTGCATCAGATGCATCGATCTCTTCTGTGAATTCGCCGGCGATAGCGTCGTCCTTGATCATGCTGGCTCTCATGTCCCTCTATGTGCTGCTTCTTGTTATTTGCCGTTACATGTAACGGGCAAACGAAAACAAATGAAGCGTCGCATGCCTTATCTGTTAAACGGAAGTTAACACGCAAAACGGCAGGAACAACCGACTCACTGATGTTTTGGTAAACTCGTCCAGAGCTTCTGTAAGTTATGGTTAATATTTGTGGCGAAGCCGAGTTATCCAAAAAACACGCAATAATTGTCTGTGGAAAACGGTTGCAACCGGCTTTTCTATCAATCGCGGCTGTACTTGCCCGTTACTTCTTGGGTGATAATTACACCTTCATCGGCGAATCTGCGAGAGGCTTCAATAGCCGCTGGAGTGCAGGTTTGATAGACCGATGCGAACCCCCGATAGCTCTGATTAAACCGCTCAACAAGACGCCGGCGTCTCAGCTCATTCTGCACTTCTGCACCCAGCAAGGAGTACATGCGCTGACGCCATTCGTCTGCTTCATCATGACCGCAAAGCGGGCGTAAATAATGGAGGGCACCAAGTATTTCTGAGAGGCGAATAAGCTGTTGCTCGTAGGGAGGTTCTTTCAACTCTGGCTGTACAGGTTGACCCGGAGATTGCGGGGAGCTCTGAGCAAATGCAGCAGGGGCCGCCGCAACACTCAAAAGCATCAGACCAAGGCAAATCCCCCGGCCTGTCGGCCAGGCAGGTTTCGCGAAGTTACGTGTCCAAGCTTTAAGTCTTGCAATGTCAGTCAAGCTACATCCCACAGCATGCTGGTTGCTTCAGATTCTGTAAGGATGGCCGTCTCCCGGCACTCTGTCCACTATGGAACCTTGGGGATTTCCGGTTTTCCCTTGTTGCACAGCAGGCTGCAGGACTGATGCTTGTGCGTATTCTAAAAAAGTAGTTCCGGTTTTCGGATAAGAACACGCGTAAAAATTAAGAAGTCAGAGCTTGAGGCGTCAATGTAAATGCACAGGTTTTGCTCTAACTACATCTTAGAAGATTTAGAATGTGCTGTTGCATGCCGGGCGCGAGAGGCAGGTTCATAGCCTCCTCCCAAGTGTACCAGCCCAGTTCAGCAGCATCAGAGCGTGCTTGTTCCTCACCCTTGACCTGCGTACAGCGAAAGACATGGATGCGATATTGCACCTTGCAGTCTTCCGCAGAAGGGTAGGACACCGTCCATTCCTTCAGGTCTGAGGCGCACAAAGATGTTTCTTCTTTAAACTCTCTTTGTGCGGCATCCTTAAGGTTTTCACTGGGAAGAACCTTACCGCCAGGAAAACTCCAGAGGCCTTTGGAGGGCGACTGGGCTCGTTTTACGAGCAGAACTTTTTCGTTCTGCACACAGGCAACACTGGTTGCCTCAATGTATTCCGGAATAACTTTTTTGCTCATGAGAACAGGGCGTCAACGTCCGCTTGCGTGCTTTCCTCAGTGCTGATTGTCTCATCCGGCAGATGTCCATGGATGATCGACCCGGCTTGCGAAAGTAGGGGCCTGATGACGGTAACGGCTTTATCCTGAACGATTTGCAGCAGTTCACCTGTTACTTCAGCGGAGCCTAGCATTTTTTGTAAGGAGATAACTTCCTGATCAACTTCGCCAATACACTTCTCCAGAGCATTCCGCAGCGGCAAATCAACAGCTCCGTATGCACGGATAGCCAATTCTTTTGCTGAGAATTTAGAGGCACTGAAATGTGTGATATAGTCAGCTGGTTCCCAGGCCAGAACATCTTCTGCACAATCGGGAATATCAGGAAGCATTTCAAGAAGCATAACAACCTCATTGAAATGATTAAGATAGTCAGTTGCAAGGCCCGTGGATGGATTGATGTTTGCATGCGTCAAAAGCTCAGGAGAAAGTTCTCCTACGCCGATTTTATCGCAGTACATATCCATTGCAGCCTCCCAGCTTCCTATCTGTCGCGCGGAACCTATCTCTCGATTGGTTGCAATTTTACTAAAATGCGAACAGAGTAATCTGCATGTGTGGTAGATATAGCCTGTCAGCGTCTCCGGAAGAAGTCAAAGCGTTGTTTGATTATATCGAACAGCCAAATTTTCCACCGAGATACAACATAGCACCGACTCAGCCAATTGCACTCGTAAAACACGAAAATGGTGGGCGCCACTTTGGGTTAGCACGATGGGGCCTGGTCCCGTCATGGGTCAAAGACCCAGCAAGTTTCACGCTTTTGCTCAATGCCAGAGCCGAAACTTTGGAGGAGAAACCCTCGTTTCGTGCAGCGGTGCGTCACCGTAGATGCTTGATACCTGCAAACGGTTTTTACGAGTGGCAACGCAAAGGTGCGGCAAAGCAGCCCTATTGGATTGCCCCAGCGGATGGACGCCTTCTGGCCTTCGCTGGCCTGTGGGAAACTTATTCCCATCCTGATGGCGGAGACATTGATACCGCTGCTGTAATCACCGTCGAGTCGAATATGACGGTGAAACCGGTTCACCACCGGATGCCCGCAATCATCGCGCCGGAGCATTTTGACGACTGGTTGAGCAACGGCACAATCATGGCTCGAGACGCTATAAAGCTCTTACAACCTGCAGATGAGGGACTGTTAATCACCACGCCTGTTTCAACGCGGGTGAACAGCGTCGCCAATGATGACCCGTCCTTGTGGGAACGGGAGGTCATTCCAGTTCCTCCTGAGCCAGTTAAAACACCTGCCAAGCCAAAACCTCAAAAGAAGGTTGCAGGCGGCTCTTCAAGAAACAACGGGCAGTTAGACTTGTTTTAGCCTCTGAGCAACATACTGGACACCAACATGATGAGACGATGAGGGATCAAGCATGCTGGCGTCGCTTAAAGGTAAATCTGTCATTGTGACGGGTGGTTCTCGAGGGATCGGCTTGGGCATCTCACTGGCTTTTGCTCGCGCCGGAGCCTTTGTCACCATTGCAGCGCGCGGAGAAGAAGCTGGCGCCAACGCTGTGGAGGAAATCGCACTGGCTGGCGGAGCAGGGCAATTCCTTCAGTGTGATGTCACCCAGTGGCAAGCGGTAAAGGCCATGGTCGATGAGACCACAGAAGAAAACGGGCTGGACATTATATGCGCCAACGCAGGCATCTTCCCCAAGCAGACGATTGAGGAGATGGAGCCCGAGCAGTGGGATCATGTGCTTGATACAAACTTGCGCTCCTCCTTCTACTGCGTAAAGGCAGCGCTCCCGCATATGAAACAAGCAGGGCACGGGCGGATTATCCTTACCTCGTCAATAACGGGCCCAATTACAGGGGATGCAGGCTGGTCTCATTATGCAGCCTCCAAAGCGGGGCAACTGGGCCTCATGCGAACAGCTGCCTTGGAGTTGGCCCCGCACAAGATCACAGTGAACTCGGTTCTGCCCGGCAATATCAGGACAGAAGCGCTGGATGATCTCGGTGATGAGTATCTGAAGAAGATGGGGCAGACTATTCCACTTGGCCGATTGGGGGCGCCACAAGACGTGGCAAGTGCTGTGCTCTTCCTCGCCAGCGAGGAGGCAGGCTACATCACCGGACAGCAGATTGTCGTTGATGGAGGACAGGTGCTCCCGGAAGGACTGGAAGCACCTGAACAATAATGTCTAGAGAACACGGCCCGGATTGAACATGTTCGTCGGGTCGAGAGCCTTTTTAACAGAGCGCATCATGTTCATCTCTGTGGCGCTCTTTACCTCCGCCAGCAAATCACGCTTCAAAATGCCGATGCCATGCTCTGCAGAGATTGAGCCGTTGTAACTGGCAACAATCCCATGCACGACACGGTTCACATCATCCCATTTCGCAAGATACTCGGCTTTATCGGCATCCTTCGGCTGGGTGATGTTAAAATGGATATTGCCGTCGCCCATATGGCCAAACGGAACCGGACGACATCCCGGCACAGCCTCTTTAACAGCGGCGATCGCTTCTTCCAGAAACTCGGGAACCTTTGCAACAGGCACAGAGACATCGTGCTTGATGGATCCGCCCTCAAATTTCTGTGCCTCAGAAAGTCCATGCCGCAACCGCCAGAAGTCAGCAGCCTGCGCTTTGCTCTGCGCCAGCAATCCGTCACGCAGCAGATCAGCCTCAAAAGCCTCAGTAAAGATGGTCTCTGTCAGGCTGACAATGTCGATGTCTTTTGTACCCGCCGAGATCTCGATGAGCACATACCATGGATGCTGCTCTTCGAACGGATAGCGCGACTGTTCCATATGCTCACAAACGAACTGCATGCCGGTCTGTGGCATCAACTCAAATCCGGTAAGCATGTTCCCGGCGTGACTTTTTGCCAATGAAAACAGTGAAAGTGCCTTAGCAGGCGAATCTAGCGCGACCAGAGCCACCTCTACCGACGCCGGAGCTGGGTATAATTTGAGGCTGGCACCCGTAATGATCCCCAAAGTGCCCTCTGAGCCGATAAATAATTGTTTCAAATCGTAACCGGTATTGTCTTTGCGCAGGGTCCGAAGCCCTTCCCAGACCTCACCATTTGCGAGCACAACTTCAAGCCCGAGAACAAGATCTCGCGTGTTCCCATAGGACAGGACGGCAGTGCCTCCGGCATTGGTTGCAATGTTGCCACCAATCTCACAGGAACCTTGCGAAGCGAGCGTCAAAGGGAACAATCGATCATGCTTTTCAGCCGTATCATGAACAGCCTGCAACGTGACGCCCGCATCTGCTACCATCGTATAACCTTCAGGGTCGATGTGGCGAATTTTATTTAATCTAGAAAGGGATAGCACGATTTCGCTACCATCTGGATTAGGGATTTGCCCCCCAACCAAACCCGTGTTGCCACCCTGTGGAACCACAGTGAGACCGTGCTGAGCCGCAAGCTTCACGCACTCTGCAACCTCTGATGTGGAACCGGGCCGCAGCACCATGGGAGTGGCGCCTCGAAATTTGTCCCTCCACTCAACAAGAAATGGGGCCTTGTCCTGGCCGCTGACAAGCACATTTGCGTCCCCAATGATCTTTTGAAACGCGTTCACCAAATTTGGAATAGTCATGTTTCCGTCGCAGTGTTGGAAGTTGATCTGGCTCTAACTATCAGATAATGGGAGCGCAAGAACACGTCCATGTCTGATTGGACTTTTTTCGACGGCTTGAAGCCAAATGAACAGTGTGCCATAGCATTTTGGGGCTGTTCACTAGATTAAGTGATATTCACTCAGGAGAAAAACATGGCAGAAGCGCAAGGATTGATGGCCGGCAAACGTGGTCTCATCATGGGACTGGCCAACAATCGGTCCATCGCTTGGGGTATTGCAACAGCACTACACGATGCCGGAGCTGAAATCGCACTCACCTATCAGGGTGAAGCGCTGAAGAAGCGTGTTGAACCATTAGCAGAAAAGCTCGATGCACTTGTTGTAGGTGATTGTGACGTTACGAACGAAGCAAGCATTGATGCAGCATTTGAAGTTCTGGAGCAAAAATGGGGCAAGATCGACTTCGTCATTCATGCGATCGCTTTCTCTGACAAAGAAGAACTGACTGGCCGTTATCTGGATACCAGCGCAGACAACTTTGCAAAGACGATGCAGATTTCCTGCTACTCGCTGGCATCCGTTGCCCGCCGTGCAGAAAAGCTGATGACCGAAGGTGGTTCCATTGTAACTCTCACCTACTACGGTGCAGAGAAGGTCATGCCAAACTACAACGTCATGGGCGTTGCAAAGGCTGCATTGGAAGCAAGCGTCAAGTACCTCGCAGTTGATCTTGGTCCTAAGAAAATCCGCGTGAACGCGATTTCTGCAGGTCCGATCAAAACATTGGCAGCAGCTGGTATCGGCGATTTCCGTTACATCCTCAAATGGAACGAGTACAACGCACCACTGCGTGAAACCGTAACCATCAATGATGTTGGAAACTCCGCTCTCTACCTCACATCCAACCTGTCCCGTTCTGTCACCGGTGAAACTCACCACGTTGACAGCGGCTACCATGTGGTTGGCATGAAGGCAGTAGACGCGCCGGATATCTCCGTCGTCTAAATTGCTTCAGCAATCAGGTTTGAGAAAAGGCGCTTCTTGGGCGCCTTTTTTGCGCTTGAAAGGCTGGTAAAGGTACATATGACTTAAATCAAGAATGTGTGCATAACTGTTGTTTTCTAACGAGGAATGACACATGTACCTCGTAAGAAGCCGCTACAAAACGGTTGCCGACTAATCTTACGAAGAAGGCTCATGGAATGACTGGCTCGTTGATGCCCCTTGCGAAAACCACACCAACTCCGCTTCTGTATGTCCGTCATGGACAAACAGACTGGAACCTGGAAGGGCGTATGCAGGGCGGTCAGGATATTCCGCTCAACGACACCGGTCGCAAGCAGGCCCGGCGCAACGGTATGGTGATGAAGGATTTCCTTCCAGACCTTGGCAAGACCGCAGATGATTTCATCTTTGTCAGCTCACCCATGATCCGCGCGCGGGAAACCATGGAAATTCTGCGCAAGGAAATGGGGCTCGACCCATACGACTACAAAGTGGATGAGCGTCTTCGTGAAATCACATTTGGCAACGTAGAGGGAATGACCGTTCCTGAAATGATGGTCGAGCGTCCTGAAGTGGTTCGCATGCGGCGCGAAGATAAATGGGGCTATGTGCATCCCGAAGGGGAGAGCTACAAAATGGTCTCTGATCGCATCTTCGAATGGATGTCAGAGCAAAAGGATCCCATGATCATCGTCGCACATGGCGTGGTGATGCGTGTGTTGCGCGGCCTGCTCTGCGGGTATGCACCAGCTGAAATCCCGGATCTGGAGACGCCACAAGACCAGTTCCTTCTCTGGCGGGACGGTTCTGAGGCGTGGATCTAAAGCTCAATGTCTAAAAGAACTCGCAGACACGCAGGTCCATTCTGATTAATGGGCGCATCAATGCGTGCTCTCACGTCCAGCGCTGTACCAAGCCTTTAAGATTGGGGGCTTACAACGCATTTCCTGGTCGTTAAATTGATCAGGTTTTTGCGTCAGCGATAAACTGTGACACATAAAGTGAATACTACAGCAAAGGCAGTCCACGACATTTTGGAGCGCTTTGCTACAATCTGCATAAAGACAAGCTAAACAGGCTACCTAAATCAGTTGTAACTCGTTATTTTTAGGCAACAAGAGCAGAACGCTCACCTATGAAATCTCGACACTCTTAAACTTTTTGGAAGATCTTGATGAAGACGTCTCGACCACTCAAGGCAATCAGCAGCAATACCGTTTTTGGAGAGGGCGATGTCTTCGTACTCTTCGGCGAACTTTTTGGTCGCGGATATGCGACTGGCTTGATCGATCAGGCAAAGGCAGCCGGGATGACTGTGATCGGCATTACTGTCGGTCGTCCGGATGAAAACAACAAGCCACGCGCACTCACACCAGAAGAGCTCACTGAAGCAGAAGCCAATCTGGGCGGCAAAATCATCAACGTACCTCTGCGTGCGGGTTTTGAACTGGACGCACCGGAAGGCACAGCGACGCCGACTGATCTGGTCAACGAAATGACCATTAAAGATTGGCAGGACCACAAACTCGACTGGGACCATGTTGAGATCTGCCGCGGTCTTGGGTCCAACCGTTTCAAAGGCGCTCTTTCTCAGGTCATGGACCAGCTGGATACCATGATTCCAGCGGGCAAGAATGTCTTCTTCGCCCACACAATGGCAGGCGGTATTCCGCGTGCAAAAGTGTTTATGGCAATCGCGAACCGCATCTATAAAGGCCGCGGTGCACGCTACATGCCGTCTCAGTCTCTTATCGAGAGTGATCTGGGCAAACTGATCCTGCAAAACTTCGAGGAAGTCACCGCAAACAGCTTTGGTTACCTGCTGGAAGCCAGTAAGACGCTCCGCGACCGCGTGGAAGCAGCTGGCGGCGAAGTGCGTTACACCGCATATGGCTATCACGGCACCCGCATTCTGATCGAGGACGAGTATCGCTGGCAGACTTACACAAACTACACGCAGGGCTACGCGAAAATGGCTCTGGAGAAGTTTGCTGAAAGCGCATGGAAAGACGGCGTGAAGGCAACAGTGTTCAACTGCCCTGAAATCCGCACCAACTCTTCAGACGTGTTTGCCGGCATCGAGCTGTCTCTCCTGCCACTGCTGCAAGCTTTCAAGAAAGAAGGCGGCGGCGCATGGGTGGATGCACTCTGGCAGAAATGCGAGGGCATGCTCAAGCCAGAAGCGTCTCTGGAAGAGGTTCTGCAAAAGGTATCCGATTATCAGACCAGTGAGGCAATGCAGCCATTCTACAACTTCGAAGCTTGGCCAATGCCAAACTCAGCGGAGCAGGTAGACAAGACTGTTGGCACCTCGCAGGAAATCGTAGACCTGCATAAAGAGCGCAATGTTCTGGTCAGCGACGAGCTCAGCCAGCATGTTGTTGCAGCAACTGGCATGCTTATGTTTGGCGAAGCCAGCCAGCCAGAAGGCCCGGCTCTGTGGCTTGACCATGATCTGGTTGCAAAAAGACTTATTCAGGAACACGGCGCCTAAGGTTTATCCAGGGCCAACGTTCTGAATGAAAAGTTTGAATGAATGAGAAAAGCCCGGAGACGTGACCACCACGTTGCTCGGGCTTTTTGTATGAATTTGAGCTTACGTATTAAAATGGCGGTGCCTGAATGCGCTTTTCACGCCTTGAGATCCCCCATTTACAGTCCTGAATCTGGGAACAAGCCTAAATCCAGTTTGTTCATTCGGGAAAATTACGCAAGTGCTGCAAGGCTCTCAATTGACCTCTCGCGTGAACCCACCTAAAACCACTAGAATTCTCAGAGCGCGTTCCGTTTGATTGAAGAGAGTCAGCCGGGCAGGGCGTGCTCATGCTCTAAAAGTGAACTGCTAGAACATGTCCCACAACACCTTTGGTCATCTGTTTCGCGTAACAACATGGGGCGAAAGCCACGGACCAGCGCTTGGCTGCGTTGTCGATGGTTGTCCGCCTCTGCTTCCAATCACAGCAGAAGAGATTCAGGTGTATCTGGACCAGCGTAAGCCGGGGCAAAACAAGTTTACGACCCAGCGCCGCGAACCGGATCAGGTCAAAATTCTCTCTGGCGTGATGGTGGATGAAGACGGTGTACAACGTACGACCGGCACGCCCATCTCTCTGATGATCGAGAACACTGACCAGCGCTCCAAGGATTACTCCGAAATCAAAGAACGCTACCGTCCGGGCCATGCAGATTACGCCTACGATGCCAAGTATGGCATTCGTGATTATCGCGGTGGTGGGCGCTCATCAGCACGCGAGACAGCATCCCGTGTAGCTGCTGGTGGTTTGGCGCGCAAAGTCATCCCAAACATCCTGATCCGTGGCGCTCTGGTCCAGATGGGCCCGCATAAGATCAATCGCGACAACTGGGATTGGAACGAGGTGGGCAACAACCCATTCTTCTGCCCGGATGCAGAGGCTGCAAAGTTCTTTGAAGAATACCTCGATGGCATCCGCAAGGAAGGCTCTTCAATTGGGGCCGTGATTGAAGTGGTAGCTGAGCACGTCCCGGTGGGTCTCGGTGCTCCGCTTTATGGCAAGCTTGATCAAGACCTCGCATCAGCCATGATGTCCATCAACGCCGTGAAAGGTGTTGAGATCGGCAACGGTTTTGAAGCTGCTTGTTTGACTGGTGAAGAAAACGCTGATGAGATGCGTATGGGCGAAGATGGCAAGCCTGACTTCCTGTCCAATCAGGCAGGCGGCGTGCTGGGCGGCATCTCTTCCGGTGCGCCGGTAGTCGTGCGCTTTGCGGTAAAGCCAACCTCTTCCATCCTGACACCACGCAAATCCATCACCCGCAGTGGGGAAGAGGTGGATGTGATGACCAAAGGTCGTCACGACCCTTGCGTTGGCATCCGCGCAGTTCCTGTTGGAGAAGCCATGATGGCATGTGTCCTGGCAGACCATGTCCTGCGTGACAGAGGTCAGTGCGGCGAACGATAAAAGGCTGCTCAACCTCTGATTTCATTCTTATTGAAAAGGCGCTGGCAAAACCGGCGCCTTTTTTGTTGTTTGGAAGGGAAGCTTTGGGATGAAAATAAAGTATCACCCCAAAAAAAAGGGGGGGAGGCTTTTGCTGGTAAGCGCGCAGACTAACACGAGCAAGGCCATGGTTGCCGGACTAAGTGTCCAAAACGCACCAGCGCTCAGAGTGACTCATCCAACAGTTGAGATACGCTGCCCTCAGATTTTCCTGTTTGAAGACCTTCTTTATGCCGCCTAAACACATCGCTTTGACGAGCATCGAATACTTACTCATTGATTGTAGTAGTTACGCTGGCCGTAGTTTACTTCGCCAAAGCGTGCCTTCGTGACGTTCAAGCTCTGGAAGGCATGGAGAGCGGCGGAAACAAAATGGCCTGAGACATTTGATGGCGGCTTCCCCTGGCAATTGCACGGGGGTAGATTACTGCTCCACTGTGAAATGAAGTTCTAACCGAAAATGCCTAGATGACGAAGGAGCCGTGGATGTTTCCTATTCCGTTGGACGCTGTAATATTTGATATGGATGGGTTGTTGCTAGACACAGAAAGGCTTTATCGGACAGCTATCTTCGGTGCATGCGAGGACCTTGGTCATAACATGCATGATATTCTTCATCTCAGCTTGATCGGCACTCCCAAAGAAGTAGGGGACGCGAAGCTGAAGGCACACTTCGGTGATGAATTTGCGATCGATACATACCATGAAAAATGTCGAGATCGGTTTCGCGCCTTGTGCGCGACGAATATTCCATTGCGTCAGGGGGCGGGCGAAATACTTGATTGGTTGAAGGAGTTTAACATTCCGAGGGCCGTAGCCACCTCCACCCCTCGGGCACTGGCTCTGGATCATCTGGATAAAGCGGGCATCCTTGATCGAATTGATGCTGTCGTAACCCGAACGGATGTCGAATTCGGCAAGCCGCATCCTGAGACTTTCTTAAAGGCTGCTGCCGCAGTGGGCGGCCGTCCTTCACAATGCCTTGCTTTAGAGGATTCCTATACCGGTATCCGTGCGGCTACCGCCGCAGGCATGGTCACGGTCATGGTGCCAGACCTATTGAAGCCAACGGAGGAAACCCGATGTCTGGGCGTTTCTGTCGTTCAGGACCTTGATTGCTTGCTTTCGCAATTGCGGTCCAGCGTCGACCAGTCTGAGCGGCATTGCCATCTATGAACCCGCCCCGGATTTGCGGCATGAAAATAAAGTATCACCCCAAAAAAAGGGGGCCTTGCTGGTAATCGCGCAGACTAACACGAGCAAGGTCATGTTTGCCGGAGGAAGTGTCCAAAACGCACCAGTTCTCAGTGTGATTCTTTATTTTCATCCAACAGGAGCACGCTTCTATTCAATGAGGCGTTTCTTTATATTAGCCTGCCTTCTAGCTTTGGATGCATTCCAAAAAACTTATCCCCCCGGCTTCAATCCGTGCCCATACTAAGCGCATGCCTACGTAACGGGCTGCTGGCGGAGCGACCGTCAGTTTGTCGTAGGCTGGGCGGGGCTATTGGAAGACGTAACGCACCTTTCAGTGGTCCGGTGAACCGAACTTCAAACGTGACCGCATGGTTTGAGGGGAAGGGCCCAGGACTATAGGGTATCACGCGGTGACAGGTGCAGATGTACCGGCAGTAAGACCTGCTTTTGCAGATGTGTTTGTCAAAGACGGAGGAACTGTTCGGGCATGGAAACGTGTCTGGATAAGCCACTTTCTTTTCAGGAAACTGACTATCGTGCCTTATAGGCAAAAGAGGCGACGCTGTTCATTATAAAAAGCCCGGGCAAGGCGTGTAGCCAATGCCGAAGACTCATTACTAATTAAAAAGCGCAGGTATTGCCTGCCGCCTTGCTCATCCCGATTATCGGGAACTCTGGTTCAACACTGCATGGAAGGCCATGTGGTGCTTTAAGTGCTTCTTTGATCAGTTTGCGAACTCGGGGCAGGCCCAATGCATGCAATCGAGCGTGTTCGCACAAAGCCGCAAACCGTTTATTCACCTCAAGATCACCCACAGATACGACCTAGGTAGAAAGCGATAAGCTTTTTTCGATTTGCCCCTTGATTTCCGAGTTCAAAAGCGCGATTTCAGTATCACTGAAAATTGCAAGGCCAAGGGGCTAGGATTATGCGCTTGACTGAATGGTTAGAAGACGCTGGTGAAAGCAGGAGTGCCTTTGCACGCCGCGCTGGTTTGTCTCCTGCATCTGTAACGGCTCTGTGCAACGACCCAAGCGCATGGATTTCTCGGGATATGGCCCAAAAAATCGCTGAAGCGACGGGCCATCAGGTGACCCCCAACGATTTTCTCGGACTAAAAGAAAACAAGGAGTACGTCGTGTCTCAAACAAGAGTAGCCGAAGCCCTGCGCGCTTTCGAAAACGGCGAGATGGTTGTTGTAACCGACGATGATGATCGCGAAAACGAAGGTGATCTCATTGTAGCAGCCAACATGATCACCCCTGAGCAGATGGCATTCATCATCCGTCACACCTCCGGGATCGTGTGTGCTCCAATGACGCTGAAAGAAGCAAAGCGCCTGCACCTTGAGCCGATGGTCGCCAACAATGACGCTCCACTGGCAACTGCGTTCACCGTCTCCGTTGACTATGCGCCAGGCCTGACAACAGGCATTTCAGCTGAGCAGCGCTGTGCAACAGTTCGTGGCCTTGCCAATCCAAATGCTGGTGCAGCTGATTTCGTCCGTCCGGGCCATATCTTCCCGCTGGTCGCAAAAGAGGGCGGCGTCCTCATGCGCTCTGGCCACACAGAAGCAGCAGTTGATCTGTGTAAGCTGACTGGCCTGCCGGAAGTCGGCGTCATCAGTGAGTTGGTCAACGATGATGGCACTGTAAAGCGCGGTGAGCAGGTTGAAGACTTCGCCCGTGAGCATAACCTGAAAATGGTTTCTGTCGCGGATCTCATCGCATGGCGTCAGCGCCATGAAAACCTTGTGAGCCGTATCGACGAGTTCGATGTAGAGACCACTGCAGGCAAAGCACGTGCCATCGTGTATTCTACTCCGTTCGACAATGTTGGCCACTTGGCGCTGGTTTACGGCGATGTGCGTGATGGTCAGGATATTCCGGTCAGACTCCATCTGGAAAACGTTCTGGATGATGTGTTTGGGCAAACCAAACCTCTGGAAGCAATCATGGAAGACTTTGCGGAACGAGGCCGAGGCATTATTGTTTACCTGCGTGAAGGTGCGGTAGGCGTCGCAAGTAAGTCCAACCGTCATCGTGATAATCTGGAAGCTGCTGAGCATGAGCAGCACGATTCCGCTCAAGGCCGGTCTGAGGACTGGCGCGAAGTTGGTCTCGGTGCGCAGATCCTGAAAGATCTGGGAGCCAATTCCATCCGGGTTATTGCATCGCGTGAGCGCCACTATGTTGGCCTTGAAGGCTTCGGCTTGAAAGTTGAAGCAACAGAAACTCCGGCGGACTAATAAACAGGCCCCCGGCGCAATATGGAAAGTGGCGGGGGCATGTCTCAGTTTGATCTTGATCCATGGCAGGAAGAGCAAAGCTCGGCTGAACCATTCACACTGGGCTATCGAAAAGGGACGGGCGAGCCCGTTGTCTACGGCAGCCTGCTGCTCGGGGCAGCTCTTCTTGGTACGGGCATTGTAAGCGGTTCACTGATCCCTGCATTGGCATCACTACCCGTTTTTCTCAGCGTTCACTGGCACTACCCTTTCGTCGATAAACGCCCTCAAATCGCAGCCAATGAGACCGGGCTCTATCTGGAAAGGCTTGGCGTTCTGCGCTGGTCAGCAATTGCTGAGCTTTCCCTTTACAAAACAGCTGTCCGCACCATGGAATTCAACCAGCTGCACATCAAACTCAAAGGCCCGATTGATGACTGCCTCGTAAAGCGAGAGCCCCAGTCTATGCCGCGACGGGCTATGAGAAAGAACTGGCGCTTGAAGCAAGCCAAGTCGAACGCACCAGTACTTGAAGTGGATTTACATCTCCTTGCGTGTGACCCTGAGATCCTCTTGCAAAGAACTAGACAGTTCTGGCGGGGGCAATGATGTTTCTCTGCAACACTGATCTATAAACAATCATTGGGCAGATTAAATACCTCAGAATTCTTTGTTTAGCCGCAAATCCGCTTATCCTGTTACAAGACGTTAACACTCTTAACCTAACTTTTATTAGGAAGGACAGCACCCGGAAGGCAATTATCATGCAGCTGAACCGCACGGAGACAAAGGGAAACACATGCAGCTTTACCAGTCTGGATAAGGATTGGGGGGCAGATGATGACTATCTTTTCAACTTCGCTTGCACGCCGGGTGGAAGCGTTTTACAAATTGCATGCGGCACAGGTGCGCTGTCCAACGCACTTTCCAGACAAGGTGTAAACACTGTTGGTGTTGACCGAAATCCGAAGAAAATTGCGCAAGCTGTTAAACGGTCAGAGACGGTAACGTGGTTGGAGGCAGATGCCCGTACGGTGCATCTCAATCAGAAATTCGACCGCATCATCATCACTGGCAATGCTTTCCAGGCCTTCGCAACCAACACGGACCAGATCCTCGTCCTGCAAACCATCGCTGCTCACCTCAAACCAAATGGCAAATTCGCATTCGGCATGGAAAATCCGAAGGCACGGCCATGGGAAAAGTGGGGCCAAAAAGGCAAACCGCTTTTGGTGCGCTCGGTTGAAGGGCAAAGAGTGTCCTTGTGGCAGGACACAGCAGGGCCAGACAAAAACGGTCTCGTGTCCATGCAGACCCACTACGACAGCGACGGGCAGCATTACTCCAGAAACAACATGCGCCGTTTCGTGCATCGCGATCATATCCGCGACCTGTTGGAAGCCGTCGGCCTGCGAGCAACAGCCTCCTATGGAGATTGGTCAGCACTCAACCTGAATGATGCCGCACCTTTCATTATCGTCAGTGGTGGCCTGAGCACCTAACGCTCCCAGAACTTACACCCCATCGATAATTGTCAGGCTACACTTAGCAGCACCATGACGGATTTTGGCGACAGGTGCATATTCAGGACAGTTCAAAAACGCCTGTGCCTTTTCCATGCTTGGAAATTCCACGATGACGAGACGGTGTGGTGTCCATAAGTCACTCTCAACTACATCCATATCACCGCCACGCGCTCTGTAAACACCGCCATAGCTCTCTGCAATAGGACGAGCCTGAGCCTTGTAATCTTCATAGGCGACAGGATCTTCAATTTTTGTATCAACAATGACGTAAGCCGGCATATACTTCTCCTGTAATTGGAGAAGATCCTATCTGATTTGCTTGCTCTGGGAAATTATGCTGCGGACTTAGTATTGTTATCTTTAGGCGAGGGCTGACCTTTACCCTGACGCTTCCTGAAATAGCGTGGACGCGTTCGTCTGATGATCTTCTTAAACCGCCCGCTGGAACGCACCTCAATCCAATGCAGAGCCTGATTGAGCCAAACAAAGTTTTTCCGATGCCGCCGCACGAACTTGGCAAACCTGCGGCTTGTAGCGATCAGCAGAACCGTCCCCAGCGCCAGCAGCGGTACGCCGGTAGGGATAGGCGTCCAGACCGTCAGCAGGCCCAGCACAATGCAAATGATAGCTGCAAAAACCGAAAGGCCCTTGATCAATAGCTCGGCCACCTGTTCGTGTTAACAACAAGTGAGAGTATATTCAGTACTCGTGAAACTTACGTAACACGCTCTTCCAAACTTAGGGCAAATATTGAAAATTCAGGGAAGACGGCAAATTACTCGCAACTTGCCGTCTGCATAATTACCCCTTATGCGCCGCGCTCCAGCAGGGCAACCACTTCAACGTGAGGGGAGTAGAGGAACTGATCAATCGGTACAACGCGCTTGATCTGATAGCCACCGTCCAACAACTCTCGAATGTCACGAGCAAAACTGGCAGGGCTACACGAAACAGCAACGATCTTTTTGACTGGAGACTTCGCAAGTTCCTGTGCCTGGGCAAGCGCACCGGCACGCGGTGGATCGAACACCACGCCATCAAACCCCTTGCCGAAGTTATCGAGCTCTTTAGCAACAATTGGTCGGCGGAACAGATCCCGGCGTTCAGTCGTAACCTTCTTAAGGCCCTTGGCACGGCGCAGTCCAAGATCAAGCGCTTTCAGCGATGTTGCTTCGCCTTCCACCGCATGCACATTGGCAAACTGCCCGATCTTGAAAGTCAGAGTACCCGCACCGCAGAACAAGTCAGCCACGCGTTTGCAACCACTCAGACCCTCTGAAAGAAGATCACCCATGGTTTTTTCAGCGCTCAAGGCTGCCTGAATAAACCCGCCGGACGGAATTGGAACAGCCACACCACTCATATCCAGCAGAGGAGGGCGGATTTCGATAATTGTTTCACCATCGACAGTCAGGCGCGCAAAGTTATTTTCAACAGCAGCCTGTGAGAGTTCCAGGTAATGCTTGTCTTTGTTTTTACCCAACCCACCAATAGCAACATCAAGGCCGCTCTGTGTTGTCGTCACGGTGAACTTCAGTTCGCCCTTACGCGGCAGAATTTCGCCGGCAAGCTTGCGAAGTCCTGGTACAGCCTTCATGAGTTCAGGCGCAATCACTGGGCATTCTTCAATGTCGACAAGGCGGTTGGACTTGGCTGTGTGATAGCCAAACAGCACTTTATGGCTTGCCTTCACAGCTGCAAACACTGCACGGCGACGACTGCCCTTGCCGCAAACCACGACATCTTCCACTGGCGTTTCGATGCCACGGGAGGCCAGAGCATCAACCACTTGTTGGCGCTTGAAGTCCTTGTAGGAAGCCTCATCCATATGCTGCAAAGAGCAGCCACCACATGTGCTGAAATGCTTGCACACGGACGCGATGCGATGCGGGCTCGGCTCGATGATCTCGTTAAGTTCCGCACGAGCGCCTTGCACCTGGGCGCTGACAAGCTCGCCCTCAAGTGTATAGGGAACAAAGATCTGTCCGGCATCGGTCTCAGCAACACCGTCACCCTTATGGGCAAGGCGTGCAATACGGAGGGTTTCTACAGTGGCTTCAGGCTTCTTAGACATGGCACTGCGTTTACAGCGCCGCTCCGATACATGCAATGCTTGATGTCGCGAAGTTTGGCATTCCGTTGGAGCGTGATTGAGCAGCGATGTTTAGTCTTCGATTTGATCTAGGGGAAGCCATCGTTTGTGACGCAAAGGTAATGTGGAAAATTACTGTATAGGTGTGCTGTGCGACACTTTATACTGAGTTTTTGAATAGATTTTGCCGATCTATTTAAAATGTTCTCTGAAATAAACTTTTTGTTTGTCTATTTGATCGATTTCCCAACGGAATATGCGGGTTGCATGCGTATGGTGATACATTCTATGGCTGCAACTTTCCCAAAAAAATCGGCGATGTTCTGTAGGAGTTTTCAATGCCGTCTTTAAAATTAAAAGGGAAATTGACATTTTGGGTTGTCGTGATTGCACTGGTGTCGATGGTTGCCTCATCGGGGTCTGTCTTGTTCATTGGGGCAGGGGTTATCGAAGAACAAGCAATCAGGCTCTCAAACGAAATTGCCAAGGAAAGTGCAGCCGTCGTTAAAGCTGAACTGGATCAATCTTTTGCCGTTGCGCGCAATACAGCCAATGCATTGGACGCACTCAGAAAAAGTGGGGACGCCAATCGTGCAGCTTCAGCGGAGATCCTCAAAGGTGTCCTTCAGAGCAACGAGCAGCTGATTGGCAGCTGGGCCGCTTGGGAGCCTGATGCGTTTGATGGCAAGGATCAGGACTGGGCCAACAAGCCGTTTCATGACCAGACCGGACGATTTATCCCATATTGGTTCCGCTCAGGTGGACAGATAGGCCGGGAAGCACTCGTCGATTATGAAAAAGATGGTGCAGGTGACTACTACTTGCTTGCTCAAAGAAGTGGCGATGAGATCATCCTCGAGCCGTACATCTATTCTGTTGGCGGCGTCGATACTCTAATCACGTCTCTTGTTGTGCCGGTGGATGGCTTTGGCGCCAGAGACGGTGTTGCGGGCGTAGACATTGCTCTTTCTGACATTCAGGAGCGATTGAATGGGATGCATCCTTATGAGGAAGGCTACCTCACGCTGATCAGCTCTTCCGGAACAATTGTTTCCAATCCAGACAGTCTGCTTGTGTCCAAAGCTGCTGGTACAGCTGGTTTTTCAAAAGCAATTCTTGAGCCGTTAACCTCTGGAAAAACGCGCATTCTACCCAACACGCAAGTCGGCGATGTTGAAATGCTGCAAGTGGGTGTTCCAATCAGCATCGCAAAAACCGAAGAGCCATGGCTGCTGGTCATCACCATCCCACGCAGTAAAATCCTTGAGGCATCCAATCAGATGTTCTCACTTGTCTCTGTCTTGGGCGTTGTACTCGCGCTCCTTGCAGCTCTGGGCGCATGGATATTTGCCAGTTCGTTGAGCAAGCCAATTTCTTCTCTGACCCGGGTAATGGGGGAATTGGCATCAGGAAATCTGCAGGTTGATATCTCGGAGCGTCGACAGAAGGATGAGATCTCTGACATGATCACAGCGGTGCGTGTGTTCAAAGACAACGCCATCAAAGTCAAGGAGATGGAGGCAGACAAAAGAGAGCAGGAAAACAAGCGCATAGCCGCTGAGAAGGCAACGCGGACCAAGATTGTCTCTGATTTTGAAAAGAGCGTAGGCAGTGTTGTTCAAACTGTTTCATCTGCAGCCACAGGCATGAAGTCACATGCAGAGGTGCTGGAACCAGCTGCCTCAAGAGCACAATCGCGTGCCCAAGCAGGGGCAAATGCGGCTGAGGCAACCTCTGTTAACGTACAAACCGTGAGTTCTGCTGCGGAAGAGCTGACAGCATCCATACGCGAAATTGGAATGCAGGTTGATCTGGCCTCAAGAACGGTTGCTGTGGCAGTCTCTAAGTCCGAGCAAACCAACATCACCGTGCGTGGTCTTTCCGAGGCCGTGCTGAAAATTGGCGAAGTGATTGACATCATCAATGCGATTGCGGATCAGACTAACCTTCTCGCCTTGAATGCAACCATCGAAGCGGCCCGAGCAGGGGAATCTGGCAAAGGCTTTGCCGTTGTTGCCAATGAAGTGAAAGATCTGGCCAATCAAACAGGGCGGGCAACCCAAAGCATCGCCGAACAGATCAGCGGCGTTCAGGAAGCAACGCAAGGCGCTGTTGATGAGATCGCAGGGATCTCCAAAACCATCAGCGAGCTTGATGAAGTGGCATCCAATATTGCTGCTGCAGTTGAAGAACAAGGCGTGGCAACCAGTGAAATTGCCCGCAGCGCTGAACTTGCATCCAATGGGACCAAGGAAGTCTTTGCCAGCGTGAATGACATTGGCAAAGCGGCTGAAGACACCAGCAACTCGGCTTTGAGTGTGAAAAAGGCGTCTGTGGATCTCACGGATCTAGCAGATGAGCTCAAAGACCGCGTGGAAGGCTTCGTGTCTCAGCTGCGTGCATAAAATTTAAAAGCACACAGGAACATCTTCTCCCGAGCACCTCTGTGCCTCGGGAGAAGGGCTTCAAGAAAACTATAATGGCTTCTTTTGGCAAGCCATCAGGTACTCGGCATTTCCATCACCACCCTTGATCGGGGAGGAAGTGATGCCAAGCACGGACCAGCCCGGCTGTGCATTCATCCACTCTTGCAGCTCAACAGAGATCTGTTCCGCAATCTCTGGTGCAACAAGACCACCTTTCCCAATCCGCTCACGGCCAGCTTCAAACTGTGGCTTGACGAGGAAGACCCCTAAGGCCCCATCTGCAGCAAGTTCAAGAGCTGGTGGGAGGGCAAGTTTCAGGGAGATAAAGCTGACGTCGGAAACCAAAAATGCCGGATGCTGGCCTTCAAGATGCGCGAGAGTCAGCTCACGAGCATTAAGGCCGTCTTTACGGACAACGCGTGGGTTGTTGGAGATCTTATCTGCCAGCTGATCATGCCCAACATCAATAGCATGAACTATCTGAGCATCATGCTCCAGCAGAACCTGCGTGAAGCCTCCAGTCGAGGCGCCAATATCGAGACAAACCTTACCAGCAGGGTCGAACTCAAAATGCTCCAGGCCTTTGATGAGCTTCAATGCGGCGCGGGATACATAGTCAGAGGCCGGATCATCGATAGAGACGTCGGGCTTGCCTGAGATCTTCTGCGAAGGCTTCTTTGCAGGCGTACCATCTATCACAACCGTGTTGCGCAAAATTGCATCACGAGCACGGGCTCGCGTTTCAAAATAGCCATGTTCGACGAGGAATTGATCAAGCCGCATATGTCACCTGACTGGGATGATTAAAAGCTTAGCCTAAAGGCCGAAGCAACCAGCCAGTGCATTTAACAGTTTGTCTGAGAAAAGCAAATTGCCATAACGCATCCAAAGGAATGCGGTGGCTGCGATCAGCAGAAGTCCAACGGCAGCTGTGCCGGCATAGAGAGCTGCATGATCTTTCATATCTTCATCCAAAAAAGGGTGCCTGAATTCCCAGACACCCTAAACTTTTATGAGCTACCAAGCAACTTTCTGATTTTTGGAAGCGCTGTTTCTTCAGGTTCCTGATAGCTGATGGTTCCCACGAAATCCAAGTCACCATTCAGCATATAAACCGCTGCGGTGTGGTCCATGGTGTAATCACCGTCTTCCAATGGTACTTTTCTCGCATAAACGCGGTAGTCTTTAACGACCTTTTTAACCTGGTCGACGGAGCCAGTCAGTGGAACGACGTGAGACCCAAACGCAGCAACATAATCTGCAATAACGTCTGGTGTATCGCGTTCAGGATCAACGCTGACGAAAACGAAGTTCAGGTCATCTGCCTTCGGACCCAGATTATCAATCCATCCCTGCATATCAGAGAGGGTTGTTGGGCACACATCAGGACAGTATGTGAAGCCGAAGAACATCAGAGTTGGTTTGCCATCAAGGTTCTTGTCTGTAAAGACTTGTCCCTTGCCATCAACCAGCTCAAACGGGCCACCGATCTGCACAGTAGCAGCCTGCGGGACATCCTCTTTCACAAACTTCATTACTGTTACAGCAGAAACTGCGGCAACGAGCAATGCGACTGCAGCCCACGCTCCATATCGAATTGTTTTCGCAACGTTCATCTTAATCCACCCGTGCACAGTTCAATTGGTTAGTGGTGCATTTTGCCGGATTTTGCACCCATTTTCATAACTGGGAATGTTACTTCAACTGGACCGGCTTTTTCGAATTCCAGAGTAACTTTGAGCTCTTCACCCATTTTGAATGCTTGGTTCAGGCCCATGAACATGACGTGGTAGCTGCCAGGCTTCAACTCAAGTGTTTCGCCGGCAGGAATAACTACGCCATCGTCCAGCTTACGCATTTTCATGATGCCATCATTCACAGCCATTTCGTGAATTTCAGTGCGCTTGGCATAGCCGGAAACTGCACCTGTCAGGCGCGCATCTTCGCTGCCATTGTTGGTGATAGAAACGAAAGCCCCGCCACCTTTTGCTTTTGGTGGAGTAGCGCGTGTCCAGGCATCTTTAATGGTCAGATCACCGTGTCGAATGCTGTCCGCAAGAGCAGCAGAACCGGTGAATGCAACAAGAGCTGCTGCAACAAGAAGAGCACGTGTTTTCATAATAGTCATCCAAGGAATAGCTCCCTACCTGTAAACTCAGGCAGAAGAGATCAGTCAAATCAGGTTTTGTTGATCAAGGGAAAACCTAGGCGACTGGAGGAGCCCGGATGAGGAAATTATGACCACGGAGGCTTCTGTCAATTACGAGAGCACTATCAAGGGAGAGAGAACCAGCAACCACGAAGGTAGGACTCTGCCAGTTCTCGGGCTCTATCGAAAAATAAGTCGCCTGTTTGGACGTATGCGGGCACATGAACGTGCAATCGCAGCCTATTCCCAGCGGATTTTCGGTATGCGTGGAGCCTTCAATCTTTGCAATTTGTGAGCCTCCCGAAGGGGCGCACAATTGCATGAGCGCAGCAACCGAAGGATCAGCAGCTGCGCCGGAAAAACTCAGGACAAGCAACAGCACTCGGGCCAGCATCGCAACGCCAGCAAGCAAAACGAGCGGATGCCGCTCGCTTCTGAGTACATGTAATGTATTACTCGGCTTGACCATGGGTCTTTCTTAGTTGCTTCCGCTGAGTGTGTCTACACTCAGCCAGAAGGGAATCTGGAATTATCCTGAGTCTCATCAGTTGTAGGCGGATTCTCATCCTCATCATTGCGATTTGGCAAATCACCCACTTCTTCTGATGCCATGCCCTCATCCTGCTCGTAGGCAGGGAACTCTTCAGGCGGAATAACGTAAGGATCTTCGATATCTAGCGGATCAGGCGTAAGCACAGCACCCATGTTGGATGTTGCACCGTATTCGAAGTCTGTCTTCTCCAGATCCTCGTCCGCAGGGCGAATAACCAGGCGGCTGACAACGAAGAGCGCAAGAGCGACTTCAACAAGTGCCACCCATATGAATAGGCCTTCAGGGCCGATGCTGAACATCAGGCCTGCTGCAACGGTCGGTCCAATCATCGACCCGATTCCGTTTGACATCAGAACACCAGAAGATGTCTCGACGTAGTCTTCTGCTTCCACATAGTCGAAGGCGTGGGCAGCAACAATCGCGTATGTCGGCTGACTGGCCATGCCAAGGATCAAGAATACGGTGAATGTGGTCCAGAAGTTTCCGCTCTCAAGCGTAAAGAGCACCAGAGCTGCCGCCGCCGCGGCAAAGCCCAGGAGCAAAATAATGATACGACGGTCTACACGGTCTGACAGACGACCAATCGGCCACTGCGTAATCGCACCACCCAAAACGATGGCTGCTGCAAAATACGCCGCCTCGTTGGTGCTGTAGCCGATCTGCTTGGCATAAAGCGGAGCTAGTGCCCACATGGAGCTGTTGGCAAGACCAATCAGCAGACAACCAATCAGGGCCACAGCGGAGGTCTGATAAAGGTTGATCGGGCGGAAGCGCACCAGCGTAATAGGAGCTGGCTGTACTGCTTTGGTGAGCACAACGGGAACCACAGCAACGCTGACAAAAATGGATGCAATTGCAAATGGCACAAAGGTACTAACGTCAAAGCCAACAATCATCAGCTGGCCACCCATGGTCGCACCCAGGTAGCAGATGATGTAAAGCGACATGACTGTGCCACGGTTCTCATTAGTTGCCCGGTCATTCAACCAGCTTTCGACAACCAAAACGATGCCGGCAAAACACACACCAGTAATGATGCGGAAAAGCGCCCACGCCAAAGGATCCACCAGGATAGGGTGGAGCAGTGCGGCGCCAGACATCAAAGACACCAGTGCAGCAAATGCACGGATATGACCGGCCCGTAGAATGAGAAACGGACCAAACAAACACCCAATCACAAAGCCAATGTAAAAACTGGACGAGATCAGACCAATTTGGAGGTCTCCAAATCCGGCCAAATCAGCTTTGAGGGGGATAAGCGTCGAAGAAAGTCCATGCCCTGCAAGAATCAGGGCGGTGGACAGCATCAAGGACGCAAAGGTTGCAAGCAGCAGTATCATGCGCGCACCAGCCAACGATGTAAAACTGAGTTCACACTACATATCATATGCAAAAAGAAAATAAGGAGAGCAGCGAAAGCTGCCCCTCATTTAATTTTTTGATGAGTTATGAACATAAATACAATGTTCTACACCAGCCTTAACGGCAAATCCTCTGCTTTACCAAGGGTTTCAAAGACACGGCGCACAATCCCTGATGCATCTAGTCCGGCATCTTTGTACATTGTCTCTGGCTTCGCATGGTCCTGGAAAACGTCCGGCAGGATCATGCTGCGAACTTTAAGGGATCCATCAAGCAAGCCGTTGTCAGAGAGGAACTGAAGCACCTGGCTTCCGAAGCCGCCAATGGAACCTTCTTCGATGGTGATCAGCACATCGTGCTCTTTAGCAAGGCGCCCGATCATCTCTGTATCAAGCGGTTTGGCAAAGCGTGCGTCGGCAACTGTTGTTGAAAGACCGGCCGCATCAAGCGTATCAGCAGCCCTCAAGGCTTCCTGCAAGCGGCCACCCAGTGAAACCAGAGCAACGCGGGAGCCTTCTTTAACGATGCGGCCTTTGCCGATCTCCAAAGGCATGCCGACTTCCGGTAGGTCAATGCCAATGCCTTCACCGCGCGGGTAACGGAAGGCAATAGGGCCTTCATCATAAGCTGCAGCGGTGGAAACCATATGAACCAGCTCTGCTTCATCACCCGGTGACATAACAACCATGCCCGGCAAGCAAGAGAGGAACGCAGTATCAAACGAGCCGGCGTGGGTCGCACCATCCGCGCCAACGAGACCAGCGCGATCAATCGGGAAGCGTACAGGCAGTTTCTGGATCGCAACATCGTGGACAAGCTGATCGTAGCCACGCTGAAGGAAGGTCGAGTAAATTGCACAGAACGGCTTGAAGCCTTCAGAGGCAAGACCAGCAGCGAATGTCACAGCATGCTGTTCAGCAATACCCACATCGAACATGCGGGTTGGGTGAACTTTCTCAAACACATCCAGACCAGTTCCGTCCGGCATCGCGGCTGTGATGCCAACGATCTTCTCGTCTTTGTTTGCTTCTTCAATCAACGCATTGGCAAAAACGCGAGTGTAGGCAGGTGCATTCGGTTTCGGCTTGGACTGTTCACCTGTCACAACATCAAACTTGGCAACAGCGTGATACTTGTTGCTGGCGTTCTCAGCAGGCAGATAGCCTTTACCCTTTTGGGTCACCACATGAACGAGGATTGGACCTTCTTTAGCGTCCCGAACGTTTTTCAGGACAGGCAAAAGATGATCCAGATTGTGCCCATCAACGGGGCCAACATAGTAGAAGCCAAGCTCTTCAAACAATGTGCCGCCGGTAAAGAAGCTGCGGGCAAACTCTTCTGCCTGCGCTGCTTTTTCCTGCAGAGGTTTTGGCAATGCGCTCGCGACCTGCTTAGCTGCTTCGCGGAAGCCCTTATAAGTCTTGCCGGAAACAAGACGCGCGAGGCTCGCGGAAAGGGCACCAACAGGTGGAGCGATCGACATGTCATTGTCGTTCAAAATAACGATCAGGCGCGAGTTCAGCGCACCCGCATTGTTCATGGCTTCATAAGCCATGCCAGCGGACATCGCGCCATCACCAATCACAGCGATCACGTTGTTGTCGCCACCGGCAAGGTCGCGGGCCACAGCCATGCCAAGGCCAGCTGAAATAGAAGTGGAAGAGTGTCCGGCGCCAAATGGGTCGTAATCACTCTCGGAGCGCTTGGTGAAGCCGCTCAAGCCGCCATCCTGACGCAGTGTGCGAATACGCTCTTTGCGGTCAGTCAGAATTTTGTGCGGGTAACACTGGTGTCCTACATCCCAGATCAACCGATCTTTGGGCGTGTCGAAGACGTGGTGGAGCGCAACGGTGAGTTCAACAACACCTAATCCAGCTCCTAAATGCCCTCCTGTAACAGAAACAGCATCAACCATCTCCTCTCGAAGCTCTTCAGCAACTTGTTGAAGGCGGTCCTCGGGGACCTTCTTGAGATCAGATGGGTTTTGAATTTGATCTAGCAGGGACATCAGGGTCTTCTTAAGTCTTTTGACTATTTGGCAGCTTAACACAGAACGACCCGACCATGGCATATGTTCTAAATTATGGCCGAAACGACTGTCTTCCGTAATTGACCACGATTATAGCAAGCCTGCCCTCTGTGCAATTGCCTGTCATGAATAATTGATCGTTTATGCTAGGTCCTTTTGTAGGGATGCCTCTTCAAAACCTGTGTCAATAGGGGATGAGAACGTATTTTTTTTCATTTGCTAGTATTAATTGCGCTTTTGTCACCCCATGGGGTGATGCAATCTGCGACGAAACGTCCTATGTCGAATGTGTGGTCGATGGGGCCACGTGCACAGTGATCGACTTGGGGCTACGGTTTTCGTAGCCCCCTTTTTTTTGCCTATACCAATATCCGGCGATAAATGAAGAATACTTGTCGATTTAAACTAGACCGTCCGGTCGGTTATACGATCTATCCAGTGCTTTGTATTCTCTGTCTTGAAATAATATTCTGTGAAATATCTCCGGTTAAGTATTGTTCCAATTAAAACTTATCGGCTCAATAGAATAACGGTTGTGTTATGTGCTCAATAGTTTTTGTCCAATTTTATTTAGTAGGCTAAATAATAAATTATCACGAAATTTTTATCATTTAAGTAAAACGACGTTCCTGATGAATCCGGTGCAAACAAAAACCCCGCTCAAGGCGGGGGCTGTTGAAAAAATGAACGCGTGTACTGGAGAGAGAATTCTAGTTATTGTGTTTAGAACTAGAATTTCAATTCCATATTAGCTGAATTTATTGGTCATCCAGCGCTTCTGTACCAACTGCGTTTCCAGATGTGTTCATCTGGATTTTCTCTACCTTCTCTTCAGCAGCTTTGAGCAAGCCATCGCACTTTTCACGCAAGGCTTCACCCCGAGCGTAAAGCTCGATGCTCTTTTCCAGAGGCACGTTGCCTTGCTCCAGATTGCGAACAATGGTTTCCAGCTCAGCTAATGCTTGCTCAAAGGAAAGGTTTTCAATGGAACCGGCTGCTTCTTCTGTCACCAAACTGTCCTCGCTCAGTCGGGAGTAGGTGCACTCCCAATTAGTAATCCATCAATGTCATTACATGAGCGGCGGCAGATCGCGCAAGACCTTCCAGATCATACCCACCTTCTAAAAGCGAAACGACACGTCCCTGACAACAATCATCTGCAATTTCGATGAGTTTGCGGGTCGCCCACGCAAAGTCCAGCTCTGTGAGGCGCAGGCCACCAAGTGGATCACGCTCATGAGCATCAAAACCTGCGGAGATAATGATCAGATCTGGTGAGAATTCACGGATGCGCGGCAAAATCGCGTAATCAAGGGCTTCACGGAACTGGGTTCCATCATCGCCTGCCGTGAGTGGGGCGTTGACAATGTTGTTGTGCTCACCCGTTTCATTCACGGCACCGGTGCCCGGAAACAACGGCATTTGGTGAGTGGAGGTGTACATCACGGTTGGATCGTTCCAGAAGATTTCCTGAGTGCCATTTCCGTGGTGAACGTCAAAATCCATGATCGCCACACGCTCAAGCCCATAAACGTCCTGTGCATAGCGGGCTGCAATTGCCGCATTGTTAAACAGGCAAAAACCAGAGGTAAGAGCTGACTCCGCATGGTGTCCTGGAGGCCGGCATGCCGCAAAAGCGTTGGAAACGCGTTTACTCATCACCTCATCCACACAGCGTGTAGAGCCACCCACAGCTCGCATCGCCGCCTCCCAGCTGCCCGGAGACAGATTGGTGTCTGGCGCAAAGTCGATGAGCCCCTCTTCAGGGTTCATATTGTGGATGGAGTTGATGTAGTCAGAGCTGTGAACCCGGGCAATATCCTGAAAGGTTCCGAATGGCGCAATATCGCGATCCAGCATGAAGAACCTTTCGTTCTCCAGCATACGATCAATAGCCCGCAAACGGTCGGGACGTTCTGGATGACCAAGCGGAGTAAGATGATTTAAAAAAGCCTGATGGTGCAGCAGCAAAGTACTCAAGATATTGAACCCGTTAAAAATGAAGTCAGGTACACAGCCAATTTTAGAGCTCGTTCCAGTAGCGAAGTTGGAGCGTGAAGTGAGCACACTTACTCTAGTGTGATGGCACCTAAATCCAATCCTGTGAAAAATTGGGCGAATTACATATACAAGTCCACATTGCCGAGCAGTCTGTCAATTGTACACCCCTCCAGTTTATCTCGGTAATTGGGATGAGGTGCCGATAAATCTCAGTGGTTATGCCTGCGTGGAATGCCCAGCTGTCCCGTGAGTAAGACAAGAAAAATCCGGAGTGCGTGTATAACACGCAACCCCGGATTAAAGGTGCGAGCAATCTGTGTTGCTCGTGGGGGAGGTCCGCTGCATCTCTAAGAAATACATGACTGTAATATTGGGCCAATTCTTTAAATTTGCACGCTGATTATTCCCCCACTCCTTGAATTCATACTGAGCGGAAAGAGAAAAGGTTAACACCTATTCTTTAGGTGTTGCATAAATACAAGGAATTCTACAATAAGCCCAAAGTATTCAGGGGTAGTTATCCTGTGCTCTCAACGGGTTGCGCCAGAGAGATCTTGGGAAAATACAAAGAAGAAGGCAAAGCGCTGTCTGTTTTCAGTGTTCTGAACAGCGTTTAATCGCGGGGAGCAGCAGCGCGGGCAAGGCGATCATTAATAGCTTCCCCCAGTCCATGATGAGGGATTGGCATGACCGCAATTTTTCCGTTTTCTCCAAGGTCGGCCTGACGCAATGCAGTAAACAAGCGTGCAGCAGCCTCGGTCAGATCTTCTGAGTCGCTGAGAGAAACCAGCTTGGCAGCTTTATCGGAGCCTTTGGGCAGATTAGCGCCAAAGGTAATCAACGCTTCCCCTTCCGCCACATCCTCTGCATTCAGGCGAATGTGGGAGTTGGGAGCGTAGTGGGATGTCAGCATCCCGGGCGCCATTGGGGCGCTGTCGTCTGTTCCTGCACGCACCAATGTTTCACCAAGCACAGCTTCAATGTCTTCACGGGCCAGACCACCCGGTCGCAGAAGTGTTGGGCGGTCCCCCACAAGCGAGACGATTGTTGATTCAACACCTACAGAGGTCGCCCCGGAATCGATGAGGTAACACAAGTGATCTTTAAGATCGTTGATAACATCTTCTGCGGTCGTGCCGCTGATCCGCCCGGAAAGGTTGGCCGAAGGTGCCGCCAATGGGCGCCCGGTATGCTTGCACAATGCCCGCATCACCTCGGAGCGAGGCACTCGGAGTGCGATTGTCTCAAGGCCTGCTACAGCAAGATCAGAGACCGGGCTGGTCGGCCGCTTCGGCAACACAAGAGTCAACGGCCCCGGCCAGAAGGCTTCGGCCAGTTTGAGAGCACGGTCATCAAAAAAAGCGTGGGTTTGTGCTGCTTCCAGACTGTCTATATGAGAAATTAAGGGGTTGAAACTTGGACGCCCTTTCGCCTCATATATACTCGCACAGGCTTTGCCATTGGTTGCATCTGCAGCCAATCCATATACCGTCTCAGTAGGTATCGCGACGAGTTTTCCATCGCTCAGCGCATCGCAAATATCCTGGAAAATTTGCGTATCTTCCAACTGGGCGTCAGATGGGTGTAAGCGCCAGAGTTTCATACCTTTTCTTTCTTACTAAGACGAATGTAGGGGGCTATCTGCCTCTAAGGGACGCTTGACGTATAGGTTAATCACACTACTGTCACAAACAGGAAAAATTCTGTAGCGGCCTTTTGATGGGCAAAAGCCAATTCGTCAAGTCGCTATAGCGTATTCCCGAGACGTGAGCGTCGGTTTTCGGATGAGAGTATGCGCAAATATACGCGTATTTCCGAGGAGTGGCCGCCAGCTGTCGGCGCGGACTACGCATAAATACATCTCTAAGACGGTTTGCTGGCCCTATATGGAAGGCAGGCGGTCTTAGAAGGGGAGGAAAACAAAATGTATCGTGCACCACTGAGTGAAATTGTATTCACGCTGAAAGAAGTAGCCGGTTTAAGACAGCTTCAGGCGCAGCCGGGACAGGAAGAGCTTTCAGATGATTTGATCGAAGCTATTCTGGGCGAGGCCGCAAAGTTTGCTGAGGAAGAGATCGCGCCTCTCAATAGGGTTGGAGATGAAAATCCGGCACAATTGATCGATGGAAGCGTCAAAACCTCACCGGGCTGGAAAGAGGCATACACCAGTTGGCGTCAGGGCGGCTGGAGCGCGCTGACAGGTGATCCGGAGTACGGAGGGCAGGGCCTTCCAAACATGCTCCACGTTGCCGTGTTCGAAATGTGGAATGCGGGCAGCATGGCTTTTACCTTGTGCCCAACACTCACCACAGGTGCTGTAGAGGCCATCGAGAAGCATGGTTCCCCGGAACTTAAGGCAAAGTACCTCGAAAAGCTCACCAGTGGCGAGTGGACAGGCACAATGAACCTGACTGAGCCACAGGCAGGCTCAGACCTGAACGCCCTGCGTGCCAAAGCAGAGCCTGTGGGAGACGGGTCCTACAAAATCTCTGGCCAGAAGATCTTCATCACCTATGGTGACCATGACATGACAGACAACGTGGTCCATCTGGTACTGGCTCGCTTGCCGGACGCGCCTGCTGGAACACGTGGCATCTCACTGTTTGCAGTGCCAAAGTATTTCGTCAATGACGATGGCAGCCTTGGCGAGAAGAATGACGTGACCGTAGCTGGTGTGGAGCACAAGCTCGGTATCCACGGCTCTCCAACCTGCACTATGTCTTTTGGCGATAAGGGCGGTGCAATCGGTTGGCTCATCGGCGAAGAAAATAGAGGCCTCGCCTGCATGTTCACCATGATGAACAACGCCCGCCTTGCCGTGGGTGTGCAGGGTCTCGGCATCGCAGAGCGAGCTTTCCAGGAGTCTCTGGCGTTCTCACTGGATCGCAAGCAGGGCCGCGGTATCGGATCTAAGACCGATGGTATGGACCCGATCGCAGTTCATCCGGATATTAAACGCACCCTTCTCTCCATGAAGTCTCAGACGCAGGTTGCCCGTGCAATCTGTTATGGCTGCGCACATGCACTGGATATGGCGAAAGTCGCGCCGGATGCAGATCAGAAGAAGTTCTGGGCAGAGCGTGCTGGCTTGCTCACACCAATCGCAAAAGCCCTCTCCACCGACTTTGGTGTCGATGTAGCCTCTCTTGGTATCCAGATCCACGGCGGCATGGGCTTCATTGAAGAAACCGGCGCAGCCCAGCATCTGCGTGATGCGCGCATCGCTCCGATCTATGAAGGCACCAACGGCATTCAGTCCATCGATCTGGTGATGCGCAAGCTGCCAATGTCTGGTGGTGATCAGGTGCGCAGCCTCATCTCTGAGATCAAAGAGATCGCTGCGAGTGTGAACGCAGACAACACCGGTGAACTTGGTGATCTTGGTGCCAAGCTGGATGCAGCTGCTGCTGATCTGGAAACCGCCACTGAATGGATGTTGAGCGCACAGGCTGACGGGAAAATCCCGGAAGCGCTTGCAGGTGCGACACCATATCTGCGTTTGGCGGGCATCACTCTGGGCGCTGGCTTACTGGCAAAAGGTGCTCTGGCATCCAGGGATGCACCAGAGACGCTGAAGAAGCCACGCTACCTGATGGCGCGCAGCTTTGCAGAAACTGTTCTGGGTGAGAGCGCGCCGCTGAAAGACGACGTAACACGTGCAGCTGAAGCAATCCTTGCATTCGACGCTGCTGAACTTGCCTGATCCAAGAGGCAGTCAACCGTATTTAAAAGGTGAGGCTGAACAGGCCTCACCAATCAGTTTGGGAGGGACACATGATCAGTATTGAACGGGACGGCGCAGTCCAGATCATCCGCATGGACCGCGTAGAAAAGAAAAACGCACTGACACAGGCCATGTACATGGATATGGCAGATGCGTTGAAGACAGAAGACGAAAGCATCCGCTGCCATGTCATGCTTGGCCGCCCAGGCGTATTTACCGCAGGCAACGACATTGCAGATTTCCTCAAGGCAGCAATGTCAGGCGAAGGCCTGGAAGCTGGCGGTGTTGGCAAGTTCCTCGGCGCACTTCATGAGCCATCCAGACCTGTAATCGCAGGCATTGATGGTCCTGCTATCGGCGTGGGCACCACCATGCTGTTCCACTTCGATATGGTGTTTGCGACAGAAAACGCGCTCTTCAAAACGCCGTTCACCGACCTTGGTATCATTCCTGAAGCGGGCTCAACGCTGATCGGCCCAGAGATAATGGGCTACCACAAGGCGTTCGAACTGCTGGCACTGGGTGAGAGCTTCACGGCCGAGATGGCAAAGGAAGCAGGCTTCGTAAATCACGTGGTCTCTCCTGATGAGCTGGAAGACCGTGTGCTTGCGATCGCGCAGAAGGTTGCATCCAAGCCTCAAAACGCCCTGCGCATTTCCAGAGAACTGCTGCGTGGCAAGCGTGAGCCGCTTGAAAAGCGCATTTTTGAAGAAATCGGCCTCTTTGCTGAACTGCTCAAGTCTGATGAGGCCCGCGAAGCCTTCATGAAGTTCATGAGCAAAGCTTAACTCGTTCAGATGCGGTGTTCAGCACCGCATCTCAATTCAGGAATTTGGGGGAAACATGGGAAGTCTGAAGGGTAAAACACTGTTCATTACCGGTGCATCTCGTGGAATTGGCCTCGCGATTGGCAAGCGAGCAGCACAAGATGGCGCGAACATTGTGATCGCTGCAAAAACGGCAGAACCGCATCCTAAGCTGGAAGGAACGATCTACACAGCAGCCAAAGAGATTGAGGATGCTGGAGGTCAGGCGCTCCCGCTCGTGGTTGATGTGCGAAGCGAAGAGAGCGTTGAGAATGCAATGAAGGCGGCTGCTGAAAAGTTCGGTGGCATCGATATTGTGGTCAACAATGCCAGTGCGATCAACCTGACACCGGTTCAGAAAATCGACATGAAGCGCTTTGACCTCATGCACCAGATCAACACGCGTGGCACCTTACTCTGCTCTAAGCTGGCAATCCCGTATCTGAAAGAAGCAGAAAACCCGCATATCATGATGCTTTCTCCGCCGCTGGATATGCAGGAGAAGTGGTTTAAAAACCATACACCGTACTCCATTGCCAAGTACGGCATGAGCCTTGTTGTACTGGGACTTGCCGGAGAACTGCGCTCTAAGAAGATTGCTGTAAACGCTCTTTGGCCGCGCACAACCATTGCCACGGCTGCTGTTCAGAATCTGCTTGGCGGCGATATGATGGTTCAGGCAAGCCGGACACCCGACATTCTGGCAGATGCAGCGCATCTGATCTTCACAAAACCGGCAGCAGACACCACCGGCAACTTCTTCATTGATGATACATTGCTGGCGGAAAACGGTATGACCGATTTTGACAAGTACCGCGTGAATCCGAAAGTGAATCTGCAACCAGATTTCTTTGTTCCAGATGACAGCGTAGCGCCAGTCAGTCTGGCTGCAATCGAAGCTTAGCTCTGATTGTTGTGGCACTCTGCTTCTGAGAAATTCAAAGCGTAGCAAAATAAAAGGCGGGGTAACCCGCCTTTATCATTGGTAATCATCAGTCGAACTCTGGGCCGCGTGCCGAATACGGCTTAACTTCTTTCCAGACGCGCATCAGATTTTCAAGTTCTTCATCTGTCTGTTCTGGCAAGACAATCTCAAGCCCAACAAGAAGATCGCCATGGCCACCTTCTTTCTTCGGCAGACCCTTGCCTTTCAGGCGCATGGTCTTTCCGCTGCTGGTGTTGGCAGGAATTGTCAGGTTAACCGCACCGCTGAGAGTTGGAATGCGTACTTTGCCACCAAGAACGGCTTCATAAAGGGTGAGGGGGACATCAACACGAACATCCTCTCCATCCACTTTGAAGAGCTTGTGTGTGGAAATGCGAACTTCTACCAGTGCATCACCAGCCTGACCACTCTTGGCAGAGGCAAAGCCTTGCCCTTTCAGGCGGATCTTGTCGCCGCTCTGCGTACCTGCCGGAATTTTTACATTCACAGTCTTGCCGCTTGGCAGTTTCACCTGAACCTTGCCATGGTGGGCAAGGTCTTCAAGTGTCACCCGTGCAATCAGGTTGGCATCAGCTCCCTTGGTAGGGCCAGCATGGAAATGAGATTCTCCACCGCCTGCGCTGCGGCGTTTGCCGCCGCCAAAGCCACCAAGAATATCATTGAGGATATCGTCAAAACCGCCAGCATCCTGAGGGCCGCCGGCACCGCCGTGGCCTTCGCCAAAGCCCTGCTCAAACCGGAAACCACCACGACGCCCTGAATTACGGAAACCTTCGAAGCCACCGCCGCCACCCGGGCCGCCATAAAACTTGGGTTTGCCATCCGCGTCTATCTCACCGCGATCAAACTGTCCGCGCTTATCTTTGTCGCCCAAAATTTCATAGGCTTGGTTCGCTTCAGAGAAGCGCTCCTTAGCCTTTGGATTGTCTGCATTCTGGTCTGGGTGGAACTGTTTGGCCAGTTTGCGAAACGCTTTCTTGATCTCTGCCTCACTGGCATTTTTGCTAACACCAAGAACAGAATAGGGATCTCTCATCGTCATCCATCAAATTGAAATAAGGGCAGTTTATAACTCACCCATTACATAACCTTGAGTTCGATGGGGCGCAAGCAGCCGTAGCCGAACTTAGCTAATCAGACGTGAGTATTTCAGTGGTTTTAATCTAGTAGGCCACGTCGCATTTGCGAAACTGAAGCGAGGAAGAGTTATTCAGTGACAGTTGCATCGGTTTGGAACGGAGCAAGCTGGACAATCTTCATTTTACGATTGGTATCCGGGCAGCTGCGCCCCTGATAGGCTCTGACGCCGCCAACAGTGTTTGCGCTGGTCACAAAATCAGTACAACCCGCAATGCTTTCTGTTTTATCAACAGACATGAGAGAGGTGATTGTGCCGCTATTGCCGCTGACAGGATTGGTCCAGGCCATAGGTGCAAACCGGTGCTTGGTTTGCCCGCTCTCGTTCAGAGCTTCCTCAATGGTATTCGTAATAACCGTACGGTCGGTGCGATGAATCTCGCTATCCGCGACCTTTTGCTTGGTATCAACTGCCTCTGTCAGGTTCAGAGGTTCTTGATACTCACTGTTGTTCACAGATATGGACATTTGAGTGCAGGCAGGAAGTGTCAGCAAGAGCGAAGCCGAGACAAAACACGACTGGCGTAAACGGGTTTTCTTGCTATACAAAACTGCCATATTACTACTAGAGCCTCAGGTTGAATCCGTTGTTTTAACGAATTCCGGTTCATCCACAGTGTGAGGATCCTAAAGGGACTATTAACTATGAATGGTGACATCCAAAATCTGGAAGAAAAGTTTACAAATAGTTACTCTGAAAGCGTAGAGGTTCCTTTTCAACTATTTGGTGAATGGCTTGCGCTTGCAGAGAAGAGCGAGCCCAATGATCCTAATGCCATGTCAGTTGCGACTGTAGACGAGAATGGCATGCCCAATGTACGGATGTTACTCCTTAAAGGTTACAGTCCACAGGGTTTTGTGTTTTATACAAACTTTGAAAGCACAAAAGGCCGCGAAATTCTTGCTCACCCTAAGGTTGCTTTGTGTTTTCACTGGAAAAGCTTGCGCAGGCAAGTTCGGGTACGTGGCAATGTTATCCACGTAACTGAAGACCAGGCTGACGAATACTACAACTCACGGCCACGAAAAAGCCGCATTGGTGCGTGGGCGTCCAAACAATCCCGCCCATTGGAAAGCCGCTTCGCGCTTGAAAAAGAAGTTGCCAAATACGCTGCTAAATATGCTGTTGGTGATATTCCGCGTCCTGGGTATTGGAGCGGTTGCATTTTGCAACCATTGGAAATCGAATTCTGGCACGATCGTGCCTTCCGCCTGCATGACAGGTTTGTCTTCAAAAGAGACAATGCAGAAGACCAGTGGGATAAGGTACGTCTGTATCCATAATGCATTTCAGATGAAGGCAGAGCGCATCACAAACATGGTGCGCTTGGTCATTTATCAGCGCTAGAACATGAGCCGCTATTGAAAGCAAAATTAGATATGGGGCAGGGCTGCGGGATCGTCACGCAGAAGACATAACGGTTGATGCTTTTACAGGCTCGGCAAGAAATAAGGCGGCTCGCAATCCTGCGGGTCGCCTTCTTTGTTCAGATAACCAGACGCCCGTTCAGCCATCAAGTCTCTGTAAAGCCATGCCCTAATAAGGCGTGGCTTACGCATTGAAGCAGTCATCAATGTGATTGGAATACATAATCAAGCAATTCAGTTCTTGAAAAACAAGCTGGAATCTCTGATTTGTAGCCCTGACGCATCAGTCCGTCGGAAGAGGATATTCTTCCTGAACCTTAGGCTGATATGCCTCTTTCTGCTTGCCGTTACAGCAGTTCGCAGCATTGACAGCCTGAATGCCCACTGGACGATAAAGTTTGTCCAGATCAGGTTTAGCGTTTTTCTTTTGTTGCTCAGTCGTTCCGAAGGCCATTTTAGTCCGTCCCCTTGGGACAAGTTGTGTTGCAGAAATCGCGATGCTTATCCGGAATGAGTAGCCGGATAACCCGATATAAGCGTCAGCTCATATGCAGGAGTGATACTCAAATCGGGCATGAATATGTTAGCGCCAAAAAAACTAAAAAAGCCAATCTAATTTCGAGGGGGGAATTTCCCAATAAACTCAGCAATTTGAATGCATGAAACATGACGTTAACTAATTGCCCAGCAGGCTTTCCGGAAATTATTATTATTATACAAAAGGATAGGATCTCAGGTTGTGAGCTAGTTAAAATTATCGCGACTAAACCATTAATGTATCAGGCTATTTTGAGTGACATTTGGCCGCGATTTCCCAGACTGCGAAACTGACAAAAAACTGTGTATTTAGTGTGCCAGGAAGCTTGTGGCCGATTGATTAGCATCGCTCATAGTGATTGGTGCTCGTAATACTCTGTATAAGTGCGTAGATTGAGCCGCTTGCATAAGAACTATTCTGCTCGGGTAATCGCCCGAAGACGGTCTCCCATATAAGCCGTCAAATGCGCTGAAGGAAAATGACAATGAACGTGCGCGCCGTACTGTTTGATCGCGATGGAACTCTCATTGATTTCAATAGGACATGGGGCACGGTGCTCCAACATGTTCTGATGGATCTGGCAGATGGAAATTTGAAACTGGCTACCGAGCTTGGCCATCTCGTGAAGTTTGATTACGCCAGCTGTGCCTGCCAACCGGGTAGCCCAATTCTGACTAATCCACCAAGCGGTTACAGCGAGCCGTGGGCCAATCATCTTGGTGTTGAGTTCAACCGCGCGTTCCTGGACCGTATTGAAGACCTTATTCTGGACCATGCTGCAGACTGTGTTGCAGCATTTGATGATACAGCATCATCAATCAAGGCTTTGGCTGCGGCTGGTTTGCCGATCGGTCTGGCGACAAATGGCACAGAAGCAAGCGCCGTTGCGCAGCTGAAGCGCCTTGGCATTTTCGACTACTTCACCTTCGTTGTGGGCTACGACAGCGGACATGGTGAAAAACCAGAACCGGGCCAGCTTTTTGGATTTGCAGAGCACACAGGTATCGAGCCTCGGCACATCGCCATGGTGGGTGACAGCCTTCACGACATGCATGCAGCCCAAAACGCAGGCATGGTGCGGGTCGCCGTAACAACCGGCGCTTTGACCGCTGAAGAGCTGAAGGACCACTGTGATCACCTGCTCGACAGCCTGACCGATCTTATCGATCTGGTTGGTCTGAAGACAGCAGCTGAGGGCGCTGCTGCTTAATATTGCCTCCCGAATGCGGCGGTTCATCCGCCGCAACTCCCTCTCTCAAAATCTGCGCGAAAATAATAGCAGTATTCAACCCTCGGTAATTCTGAACTGCTAGTATCTGGTATCGTAAAGTAAAGAGCTGTAACCTTCATGCCGAATGGTTACGTTGAACTCTGAGCTGCAGATTGAAGAGAGTGGGATAGAATGACCCTGCAATTGCCCTCAAGACATTCCCGCACTGCCTTGCGCAGTCGTCGTATCGGCGCAATTGCGATTCCGTTTCTTATTCTCTCCGTTGCTGGCCATTACTTCGAGTTGTTCAACACAGAGGTGCTGCTCGTTCTCTTCGTGATCGGCTTTTTCATGGGGGCTGCTGCCATTGTGCTGGCCGCCATGGCCGTGGTTGATCTGTGGAACAACGGCGGCAAAGGGTTTGGCAACAGCTTTCTGGGCACGTTTTATGGTGCCATCGTCCTCGCCCCGCTTTTCATCGCCACACTGGGACTCTACCTGTTCCCGCCACTCAATGATGTCTCAACAGATATGGATGAGCCGCCTGCGCTGATTGCCGGAGATCGTATTGATGATGAAATCGAGCAGGACAAGCAGCTCATGCAAAAGGCCAGCTATCCAGACATCGTCCCGCGCCGGTTCCGCCTGCCTCCTCCTGAGCTGCACAACGCTGTTTCCAGCGTCGCCTCCAGTATGGGGTGGAAAGTGATTTATGAGTTGCCCGCGGGTTTCCCGGATGAGCCCACCTACCTGCTCATGGAAGCGCGCATGCCATACTTCTCTTTGAAGGATGATGTCGCCATTCGCATACAGCCCGATAGAGTAGGTACACTTTTGGATATCCGCTCTGCCTCCCGCTTTGGCAGTCATGATTTTGGCACCAATGCCCGCCGTATAAGAGGGTTTCTGGCAAGTCTGGATAAAGTGCTCTTGCAAAACTATGGCATCACAGCCCGGGTTGAAGAGCCTGAGCTGGTCCTGCAGGACGAGGCCGAAGAGCCGCCTCGGATAAAAATCTCAGAGAGGGTGCCACTGCTGGAAGCTCCGCTAGAACTGCCACCTTCAATTGCATCCATGTTGAAAGAGCGTGGGACCGCGCCAATCCCCTCACAAAAGCCTGCACAGTAAACGGCCTGCACCTGTCAAAGGAGCTGCTGCCAGTTTGGTAAGTATGATCCGGAGATAAAAGCAGGCCCAGAAACGACATAACCAGCGCCGGGGAAGCACTGGTTATGAAAGCTTGCGTGAACAACGAGTACCGCTTTAAGGCTATCGCGAAACTCTGAGAGTTCTGAAGCCGGGGAAGCCGTTGAACTCTATAAATTCAATATGACTCATTTAATAGCATATGTGTGTGATAATTGTCACGACCTCACAAAAAAATACGCCCAGAAATGGGCGTATCTTTGATAACTCAAAATATAGCTTTGAAATCAAGCGTTTGTTTGGATGCGAAGATCTGCAAAAACATCTTCCAAACGTTTGATAGCCTCTTCAACAGTCGATTTTGGACAGGCCAGATTGAACCGCAGGAACGTTTCTCCGCCTTTTCCAAACGTGCTGCCGATGTTGACGGCGACCTTCGCCTGCTTCTGGATTCGAGCGACGATCTCATCAAACGGCAGGTCAACATTTTTAAAATCGACCCACTGCAAATAGGTGCTCGCCATGCGCATCACTTTAGCACCAGGGATAGCAGCTTCCAGCCCCTCAATCAGCAGCTCCTGATTGGCTGCAATGTAATCGCAAGCCTCAGTGAGCCACTCATCGCCATGGTTGTACGCCTCAGTTGTGGCCTGTGAACCGAGCGGGGTGGCGTGAACTCCACAAGCTGTAAAGACCTTGCGGATTTTATCACGCAGCTCTTTGTTGCTGATGATGCACGCAGCTGTCGCAAAACCGGCCAGATTGAAGGTCTTGGAGGCAGATGTAAATGTAATCGTCCGCTCAGTAATCGCCTCAGACAAGGTCGAGGTGACCACATGCTTGGAGCCATCCAGAATGAGATCATGGTGGATCTCATCAGAGATGATCAGGATGTTATGCTCAAGGCAGAACTCACAAATGCGGGTCAGTTCCTCTGCAGTCCAAACACGACCACCCGGGTTGTGAGGGCTGCAGAGCAACAGGATCTTGGTGCGTTCATCAATCTGATCGGCCAGATTGTCGAAGTCCATGTAATAAGCGCCATCACGCTCAATCAGCTGGCTTTCTACAAGGCGGCGGTTGTTGTCGCGCACGGCACGGCCAAACGCGTGGTAAACTGGTGAGAACACCAGGACGCCATCACCTTCCTCAGAAAATGCCTGAATAGCCATGGAGTAACCAGCAACAACACCGGGCACTGTTGTGATCCAGTCTGGAGAGACATCGAACTGGTGACGACGCTTCATCCAGGAAATGACAGCCTCTTTGTAAGGCGCATCATTACCGTAATAGCCGTTAATTCCGTGCTCCGCAGCACGGGCAACCATGTCGTTCACGGCTTGCGGAGGGCGGAAATCCATATCTGCAACCCACATCGGCAAACCGTCATCAGGACTGATGCCATAGCGACTTTCCATCTCATCCCATTTAAGAGAATGAGTGTTTCTGCGATCGATCTTCTGGTCAAAAATACTGGTCATTACGTCTCTAAGTGTTGGAGAGATCGGTTTCTCTGGGGTGTCCTGACAGTGTGTAAGCTGAGCTATGTCAGCTCACGCAACGTGAATTTTGCGGAGAGTGTAACCTTCGCATCGCACATGACAACCCCTTGAGCGATGAGATCATCCAGTTGTGCAAGAACATTGAGCGCCGCTGCCCCATGCAGCTTTGGGTCCACGTCCGTGTAAATGGCTTTCACCATGCTCATGACCTCATCATCCCCCGCACGCAAACGCTCAAGAATAGCATCGGAGCGCATCTGGCGATGCTGCTTCAGCTGGGGGAGAAAGACCTTCGGGTTGTTTACCTCGCCGCCATGGGACGGGAAATAACGGGTTTCACTGCGCGCCATGAGCTTGTCCAGTGACTTCATATAGGCGTTCATGGACCCGTCTGGTGGTGCCACAATGGTTGTAGACCAGGCCATTACGTGATCCCCGGGCAGCATCACACCTTGCTCAGGAAGGGCGAAAGACAGGTGATTCTCTGTGTGCCCTGGCGTTGCAACCACTTCAATTGTCACACCATCAACAGAGATTTTGGCGCCATCTTCCAGCTCTTCGTCGGGTGCAAAGTCCTTCTGAGAGCTCGCATCCATGGGCGTTTCTGCCATATCAGCAAATGAAACAGCTCGTTTGTGAGGCCCGCACCCCATCACAGGAGCACCCGTCTTTTCCTTCAAAGGGCAGGCAAGTGGGGAATGATCCACATGGGTATGGCTGACGAGAATGGCCTTCACGGGTCGGCCATCAATGGCCTTCATCAAAGCGTCCAGATGCTCCAGATCCATCGGGCCCGGATCGATGACAACAACCTCGTTTTTACCAACAAGGAAAGTGTTAGTTCCTGCAAACGTTAGGGCACTCGGGTTATTGCAGGTTACGCGCGACAGCTCATCGGTGATCGCAAAAAGCTCACCGTGTCGTGCATCAAATTCGCGATTGAAGTCCATCTTGCTCATGTCAGGTCTCTCCCATTGCTCTTATAAATAAGCCTTTGGCAAATAAGAGGCAATGGCAACTAGGCCTGATTGATGGTCGACTTTCTGCTCACGTCCCATAGTTCATCACAGAAGGGGCAAGATACCAATTTTCAGAAACTTACATTTTTATATTGCAATTAAGAATGAGTTGCAACTAGACTGCAGGAAGAAACAGGATGCCCGCAGAAATTCTGATGGTATCTTTATTTAAAGAGCTCAGGGCGAAGATATTGGCCAGGAACAAAGTGGCTGGGTCGGAGAACTGCGAAAGATGAAGAGCCGGAAAGTTTGCTCTAGTCGTTTTAGAAAGTTGGATTTTATGCGCTACTTCAAAGCTGCTGTGTTTGCAGTGACAGTGATGGTTCTCGCAGGCTTTTCCAGCCTGTCAGCGGCACTTGCAAAGGCTCCGATCAATGCGGTTGCCACAGTGGGCATGGTTGCTGACGCTGTGCGTGCCGTTGGCGGTGACAACGTCACTGTGGAAGCGCTGATGGGAACAGGTATTGATCCACACTCCTACCGCCAGACCCGCTCTGACGTGGTGAAGATGGGCCGCGCAGATGCGATTTTCGCAAACGGTTTGTTTCTGGAAGCGCAGATGGAAGATCTGCTGCTGAAGCTTCAAAAACGTAAGCCTGTCTTTTTCATCGGTGAAACCATCGACTCTGCCAAGCTGGAAGGTTCAACCGCATACGCTGGTCGCTATGACCCTCACGTCTGGATGAGCCCGACCCTTTGGCAAGGCGCGATCAATGGTGTGACCGAAGCCTTCGTCTCCATGGACCCTGAAAATGAGCAGGACTATCGCGACAACGCAGCAGCCTATCTGGCGCAGGTGCAAGAGCTCGCAAATTATGGCGATAAGATCCTCCAGACAGTACCTCAGGAGCGCCGTGTTCTTGTAACCGCGCATGATGCGTTCACCTACCTTGGCCGCGACTTCAATCTGGAAGTGGTTGGCATTCAGGGCATCTCCACCAACTCAGAAGCTGGTTTGCAGCGGATTGAGACATTGGTTGACCTTCTCGTCGACCGCAAAGTCACAGCAGTGTTTGTTGAATCGTCAGTATCAGAGCGAAACATACGTGCGCTGGTCGAAGGTGCCGCAGCCAAAGGCCACAAGGTCGAGGTTGGCGGCGAGCTCTTCTCAGATGCGATGGGCCAGTCCAATACCTATGAAGGAACGTATATCGGTATGATCGACCACAACATGACCTCGATTACACGCGCTCTGGGTGGAGAAGCACCTGCTCAGGGTATGCAGGGTAAACTTGGAGCAGGTCACTAAGATGCATGATAGAAGTTCCTCCGGTCTGCACTTGTTGCATGACACCGACAGCTCAAAAACTGTGAGCCCGCAGGACCTGCCGTTCACCGTGCAGGGCATGACGGTCGCTTACCACCACAAACCTGTGCTTTGGGGCGTGTCGTACTCAGCTCCAAAGGGATGCCTGACAGCCATCATCGGCCCGAATGGTGCTGGTAAGTCCACATTCCTGAAAGCCGCTCTTGGCCTGATCCCGAAACTCTCCGGCGACACCAAAGTGTTTGGTGCGCCAATCGAAAAGTCACTGAAGCGCATCGCCTACGTTCCGCAGCGTTCTGCCGTAGATTGGGATTTTCCGGCAACCGCCATCGATGTTGTGTTGATGGGCCTTTACGGCCAAATCGGTTGGTTCCGCTGGCCATCCCGTAAACACCGCCAAAAGGCGATGGACTGCCTGAAGTCTGTTGGCATGCAGGATTTTGCAAACAGACAGATCGGTCAGCTCTCCGGTGGCCAGCAACAGCGTGTGTTCCTTGCAAGAGCTTTGGCGCAGGATTCTGAAGTCTATCTCATGGACGAACCGTTCGCCGGTGTGGATGCTGCGACAGAAAAAGCAATCGTGGCCGTGCTCCGCCAACTGGTAGCAGATGGCAAGACCGTTCTTGTGGTGCACCACGATCTTGAAACCGTGCGTGATTACTACTCCCACATCCTGCTGCTCAATGGGCAGCACGTGGCAGACGGCCCGGTGGAAACAACCTTCACCGCCGAGAACCTGCAAAAAGCGTATGGCGGACGCCTTGCCAGCACCCAGCTGGATGGTCTCTCTGAAGCCTCAAACGCGTAAGGCAACGTCATGGAACAGTTCTTTGCCGCCCTTACTTTGTCTGCAGGCTACAACACAGCGCTGGTTTGCATTGGCGCAGCCCTTCTGGGGGCGGCCAGTGGTGCCATCGGTGTCTTTGTTTTGCTCAGAAAGCGGACACTGATCTCGGACGCCGTCAGTCACGCAACACTTCCCGGCGTCGCGCTCGCCTTCATCATCGCACAGGTTTACTTTGACTCTGGTCGCTCCCTGCCAGTGCTCCTGTTTGGCGCGGCCTTGTCTGCTGGTATCGGCGTTCTCGCCGTGGATTGGATCAAAACCCACACCCGCCTCACAGAAGATGCAGCCATCGGCACCGTACTCTCCACCTTCTTCGCCGTGGGTATGGTACTGCTGACGATCATCCAGTCCATGTCCATTGCAGGGCAGGCGGGTCTGGAAGGCTTCCTGCTTGGTGCAACCTCCGGCATGCTCAAGTCTGAGGCGCTGACCATCTCAGTGGCAGCAGCACTCGTTGGCCTTGCCGTTGTGCTGCGCATGAAAGAATTCTCACTGCTTTGCTTTGATGAAAGCTTTGCAGCAGCCTGTGGCTACAACGTGCGTTGGCTGGACCGCACACTGCTTCTGCTTTTGCTGGGCATTGTGGTGATCGGCCTTAAAACAGTCGGCCTCGTTCTCATTATTGCTTTGGCAATCATCCCACCTGTGGCTGCCCGTTTCTGGACAGACCGCGTGCCGGTGTTGGTTGCCATTGCCGCAGGTATTGGCGCCTCGGGAAGCTACATTGGAGCTGCTCTCTCAGCCAGTGCACCAAACATGCCAACAGGCGGTTTGATCGTGCTGGTGCTCTTCAGTTTCTTTGTAGTTTCCCTGCTTATCTCGCCTGTCAGAGGCATTCTGGCAGCTGCGCTCAAGCACTATCGTTTCCAACGCATCGTGCACTTGCGTCAGGGTTTGCTTGCCATCGCACACGATGAACCAGTGCTGGAACCTCTCACCCGTTCCATCCTCCGCCGTGGCGGTTTCATGGGAGGCGACGGCCAGCCAACGGTCAAAGGCCAGTCTGAAGCTCGCCTCATTGAGCGGGACCAGAAGCTCTGGAACCTCTACCGCGAAATGCACCCAGAAGAATCCCATGCACTGGCAGACTGGTCTCTGAAGCCAATCGGAGAAGTTTTGCCCGCTGATACAGTCAGAGTGTTGGAACAGGAACTAAGCCCGCATGTTGTGCGTGGTGGTGAAACAAGCAAAGGAGGAGCAGTCTGATGGATATTTTCCTGCAATTTGACCTCCCAAGCATCCTGCTCGGGTCTCTGGCAGCGCTCGCCTGCGGTCTTCTCGGCAACTTTCTTGTTCTGCGCAAGCAAGCACTCATGGGCGATGCAATCTCCCACGTGGTTCTGCCAGGTATCGTGATCGGCTTCCTGTTCACCCATGAGACCAGCTCCTGGGCCATGATGCTCGGAGCAGGGGGAGCGGCAATCTTTGCAGTCCTCCTGATTGAGCTTATCCGGCGTATCGGCAATGTGGAACCAGGGGCAGCCATGGGTGTGGTGTTCACCACCATGTTCGCAGCAGGCGTTGTGATTCTGGAGCAAACCGGAACCGCTGGCGTTCATCTGGATGTGGAGCACGCGCTCTACGGTAATCTGGAAAGTGCAATCTGGCTGGATGCCTATTCCCTCTCAGACCTGTGGAACTGGCAGGTGCTCATGACCTTGCCGGAAAGCATCAAGCAGCTGTTTGTTGTTAACATGCTGGTGATTATGTTTATCGTGCTGTTCTTCAAAGAGTTGAAGATCTCCAGCTTTGATCCGTTGCTCTCTGCAAGCCTTGGTTTCTCGCCTAAATGGCTTGGCCTTTCACTCATTGTCATGGTGGCAATCGCTGCTGTTGCTGCATTTACAGCTGTAGGGTCAATCCTTGTGATTGCGATGTTTATCTGCCCGGCAGCAACGGCTCGCATGCTGACAGATAACCTGAAAGTCCAGCTCTTCATCTCTGGCATCGCATCTCTGTCCGCTGGCCTGTTTGGTTACTTGCTGGCAGCGTTCGGTCCGGGCCTGCTTGGCTATGAATTCTCTGTGTCCGCAGCCGGTATGATTGCGGTTGTCGCTGGTCTGCAGCAGGTGCTTGCCATGTTGTTTGCTCCGCAGTATGGCGTCGTTATGCGGCGTCGCCGGCAAAGAGCACACGCAAGCGTCTGATAGAGCCTGTAGCCTTCGACAATTGAAAGGGAGTACCTGAAAAGGTGCTCCCTTTTTAGTTTGCCAAATAAATAACAGATTGAAATTACCTAGAGTTTTCAGGTCAACCTATAGAAATATAAATACAATATTGCCTAGCCCGCTAATAATGAGCTACGCTCCATAAGTTAATATACGTAAATTGTCATGGGTCTGTCATAGGTTGCAGTTAGCTGCCTAGGTGATGGAACCGGAGGGGCGCCGAATCTAAGTATCGCGCCTCGGTTGCTATTAAGAATTCTTTGTCTCTTGAGGGTCCGTAAATGTCTATCTCTCGTCGTTCGGTTATAAAAGGCACTGCCGCAGCCTCCGCTGCTGCGATTGCCGCTCCTGCAATTTTGAAGGCCTCTGATGCGCTGGCATCTTCTGGTCAGGTGAATGTGTTCGCATGGGGCGATTACGTTCAGGACAACATGATCAAGAAGTTTGAAGGTGACACAGGCATCAAGATCAACCTGTCCACCTTTGGTTCCAACGATGAAGCTGAGCAGAAGCTGAAAGCAGCTGGTGGCAAGGGCTTTGACGTGATCTTCCCGTCCATCACCAACGGTGCCAACTACTACCCGGATGACCTGCTGGCGCCTCTCGATGAGAGCAAGCTCAAGGTTGATGCTGTTGTGCCTTCCATGCTGCGCGACAGCGTGAAGCTGGGCGGCACCTACCGTGGCAAGCGTATGCTGCTGCCATTCGACTGGGGCACAGAGGCAATCACCTTCGACAGCTCCGTGTTCCCGTTGTCAAACGACGAAGTTTCCTTCGGCTCCCTCTGGGCACCAGAAGCAAAAGGCAAGGCTGCCTTCCGTCAGAAGTCCGCTCTGATCGGCACTGGCCTTTACCTCGATGCAATCGGCAAAGTGAAGTCTGACCGTATGCTCGATGTTTACAAGACCGAGGAAGACGCCCGCCGCGTTTGGGATGAAGTGGCCAAGTTCATCATTGAGCGCAAAGAAAATATTGCTGCGTTCTGGAACAACGCGACCGAAGCAACAAACGCCTTCAAACAGGCTGGCGCGTCTATCGGTCAGACATGGGATACAACCGGTCTGTTGCTCAGCCGTGAAGATGCAAAATGGAAGTACCGCATGCCAAAAGAAGGCGGCATGACCTGGATGGATTCCATGGGCATTCCAAGCGGTGCGGCCAACACAGAACAAGCCTACGCCTTTATCAACGCCATGCTTGACCCGCAAATGGCAGGCATGTTCAGCTCAAACACCGGCTACAACTCCGCTGTTGTTGGTGCTGCAAACCATGCAGGTGAAACCTACAAGAAGCAGTTCCTGGAAATCTACAACAACGACACGCTGGCGAACCTGTGGTGGTACCCGGCAGATACGCCGTGGTTCGCTCCGTTGCGTCAGGAATACGTTGACAAGATCACCAACGCTTAAGGGCGTTGAAAGCAAAGCGCGGCATCAGCCGCGCTTTGCACATCCGCTCCTAAGAAATGCAGCAGCAAGACTGTGCATCTTGCGAGCACGGACTGTGCACTGGTCAAAATGTCAGGCACGCAGAAAACCTCTGAATTTCCAATCTTTAAGAGATTGAAGCGAAGCAATAGGCACTTCATGCACGGCAATGATGTAATTCTTGAAAACCTCTCCATGAAATTTGGCGATTTCGTCGCCGTCCAGCCCACTGACCTTAAGATCAACGCTGGTGAGTTTTTCTCCATCCTCGGCCCGTCTGGTTGTGGCAAAACAACCATTTTGCGCATGATCTCCGGCTTTCTCACCCCATCACAGGGCCGTGTCGTGATCGGCGAAAAAGACATGTCCGGCATCCGTGCAAATGCCAGACCAACAGCTCTGATCTTTCAGAATCTTGCGCTGTTTCCGCTCATGAGCGTGCGAGACAACATTGCCTTTGGTCTGGAAGCACGCGGCATCGCAAAGAAGACCCGGCTGGAAAAGGCGCAGGAGCTTTTGTCTCTGGTCGCGCTGGATGGTCAGGGCGACAAACTGCCAACAGCATTATCAGGCGGACAGCGCCAGCGCGTTGCCATTGCCCGTGCCCTTGCAGTTGAGCCCTCTGTGCTCCTGCTCGATGAGCCGCTCTCCGCACTTGATCTCAAACTTCGCCAGCACATGCGCGCAGAGTTGAAAGACCTGCAGCGTAAAACGGGTGTAACCTTCATCTACATCACACACGATCAGGGTGAAGCACTGACCATGTCAGACCGTGTTGCGGTCATGAACAAAGGCGTGGTGGAACAGGTTGCCACCTCTGACGAGATTTACGCGCACCCCAAAACGCCCTTTGTGGCAAGCTTTGTGGGTGAGCAGAACATCTTCAAAGGCAAAGTCATTGGCAAAGAAGGTGACTTCGCAATTCTGGAAACATCGCAAGGCAAGCTCTTTGGCCAGAACGCACACGGATTGAACGAGGGAGAGGAGGCCATCCTTTTCGTACGTCCTGAGCGAATGACTCTGGAAGAAAAGCAGGGCCAGCAAAACGGCCTCTCCGCAATTCTGGAACGTCGCGACATGGAAGGCCCTTTTGTGAACCTCCATATGCGGGCAGGGGACCAGCCTGTTGCAATCCATGTGACCAATGTTGAGCAGACCCACCAGCCTCTGGGCGCTGACCAGAAACTCTGGTTTGCTGCGCAAGATGCCGTTGTGATGCGTCCGGGAGAGCTGGCCAGTGAATAGTCTGATCAAGAGTTACGGCAAAGGCCTGACTTCACTCTTTATAGGCCTGGCTGCGATCTGGATTGTGGTGCTGATTGTGCTGCCGCAAATGTCCATGATTGACCGCGCCTTCACCTATGAAGACAGGGGCGGAGCGGCAGCAACACTGGCACTGGAAATTGACCGTGCCTATGAAGATGTGTTCCAGATCAACACCAGACTGGTAGAGCTTCAGGCCGAAAAAGAAGACCTGATCGCTGGCACGTCCACTGCTCCCCAGCAAGACAGTGCCTCTGCACTCAATCCGTTTGGCACACCACCACCCTCTGATGATACCACCGGCCTCAATCCATTTGGAACGCCGTCAGTGCCGGAAGCAAACGATACATCCGGGCTGAACCCGTTTGGCGCACCATCAGCAGGCAACACAAGCGCGGTAAGCCGCAGCCTTGCCGAAATTGAGGCCGAAGAAGCGCCACTCCTAGCGCAAAAGGGTGAACTAGAAACCCAGATTGCTGCGCTGGAAATAACTGAGAAATCCACCACAGACGCTGTTGGCTTGGACACCTCTTACTCGCTCAAGAACTTCACCATGATGAGTTCTGTGCATTTCCAAATCTTCCTTGCCACCATCATCTACGCGCTCTGCGTCACCATTCTGGCGTTTGCACTGTGCTATCCGGTGGCCTACGCCGTTGCGATGACCACGAACCGCAACAAGCTCGCAATCCTGATGCTTGGCCTGCTGATCCCCTACGCAATCAACGAGCTGCTGCGCATCTTCTCGTGGATTATGATCCTGGAGAAGCAAGGCGTGCTCAACGGTCTGCTGGACCTGCTGGGCATCATCAACATGGAAGCTGGTGAAGGCTTCCGCTTTGTCGCCTCCAATGGTGCCGTGTTCACCGTAATGGTCTACGCCTACGTGCTCTTCATGGTTTTCCCAATTTACAACACGGTTGATACGCTCGACAAAAACCAGATCGAAGCGGCAAAGGATCTGGGCGCGTCCACATGGCGTATTCACTGGCGCGTGGTTCTTCCGCATGCCAAACCCGGTATTGCCGTTGGCGCGATCATGACCTTCATGCTCTCTGCGGGCTCTATCGCCGTTCCAAGTGCTGTGGGCCGTGGCCTGCACCCTGACTGGTTCTCTCAGGTGATTTATCGCCGTTTCTTTGAGGCAGACAGCTGGAACCAGGGCGCCGCCTATTCGCTGGCATTGCTGGTGGCCTGTATCGTCTTCATTCTGTTCAACATGTGGGTCTTCCGCGTCGGCATTCGGGACATCGCGAAATGACAACAACAACACTTGAAAGCGGCGCCATGAAAGAACAGGTGAAATCTCCTATTGATTGGGCCGCTGCCATTCTCAATGGCTATCTGGTGATCTTCTTCGCCTACATGTTCCTGCCCATGATCTTCATGGTGATTGCAGCCTTCAACGCATCGCCGACTCCATCTGTCATCGACTGGCAAGGCTTCACGCTGGACTGGTTTCGTGCACTGCCAGAGGATCAGCGTTTCATAGACGGGTTATGGCATTCGCTGATTATCGCGCTGGGCGTCATCGTCATCTCAATCCCACTTGGATTGGCTGGGGCTTTGTTGCTCACACGCCTGCAATCCCAAGCCACCACGTTCCTCTACACCGTGTTGGTGTCGCCCATGCTCACTCCGGGCATCGTGCTGGGGGCAACCACGCTCATCTTCTGGCGGGATGCCTTCGGGGTGGAAGGTGGCCTGCTGACCGCAACTATTGCGCAGTCCAGCTTCATCGCCTCCTATTGCATGCTCATGTTCATGGCACGCCTGCAACGGCAGGATATCGTGCAGGAAGAAGCGGCGTTGGATCTGGGAGCTTCCTCGTTCTTTGTGTTCCGCAAGATCACACTGCCATTCCTCATGCCGACCATTCTCACAGCTGCTGCAATCTCGTTCCTGCAGTCTATTGAGAACTACAACACCACCTTCTTTGCCATTGGCCCAAGCTGGACACTGGTTACGGAGATTGGGGCGCGCATGCGGTTTGGCATATCCCCTGTCATCAATGTCATCGGTGTTCTCTTTGTAGCAATTACGATAATTGCTGCTACAGTCTACGTGATGGCTCGCCGTAGGAAGGGACGCGGTTGAGTGTAATTGGGGGATGCGATGACATCAGGCGAAACGGGCGTCTTGGAGCAATTTTCACTATGCAAGGCAGAGGTGCTTCTGCCTGCATCAACTCAAAGCGCCTATGCGTGCTTTCTGGAGAAAATCGACGCCTGGTGGCCCGCAGAGTACAGGTTCGCACCTGAGGGTGTACTCGGCATCGAGCCACTGGTGAGCGGTTCGTGCTTTGAAGATGTGGAAGACGGCAGACGCCTGCATTGGGGCACCATTCAGGAGCTGGAGGAGGGCAGCAAGATTGTCCTTGCCTGGCAGATCTCTCCAAAGCGCCTGCTGATTGAAGACCCGCAAAAAGCTGGCATCGTCACAATTCAGTTTTCAGATGTTGAGGGTGGAACGCAGCTCAAACTGGTGCATAGTCATTTCGAGCGCTACGGAGACGGCTGGCGGGAATACCTGCGTGCCATGAACTCCAGCGCTGGATGGGCCTACTGCCTGAACAAGCTGAAAACTGCCATCGTGAAACTCTAAGGCGTATCATCGAGAAGTGGACGCTGGATTTCAGATTAAGAGACGCATTTAGGAGCCTTCATGAAGCTCAAATTTCGTTGCCTGCCAGAACTTCACGGACATATTCCTGAGCCGGTAGAAGCAAAGGCATCACTGCCTGACTGGTTGAAAGACATCCCTTCAACGGCTGAAAGTGAGTTGCTGGGCAACGAACAGGTGCGCACGCTCAAACACTGCCCACCAATCATCGATGGTTTTTCAACGGGCATCCTCTTCAAGCTGCCCTGTGATGTGACGATGAAAGGCGGCGAGTTCTCATGGCACTGGCCAAAGCCAGTCTCGCCTAAGGCACAACAAACCCGATCACCCATCGGCCTGCATGTGCCAGAGCAGGCAACCGGTGCTCCGCTGGGCACGAATCCGGGTGATTTTATCATCAAGCTTAACAACTTCTGGAGCATTGAGGCCCCTGAAGGCATCTCACTGCTCTTCACCCATCCGCTTAATCGCGAAGAGTTGCCGTTCAGAACACTGGCAGGTGTGGTGGATTGTGACCGCTTCAAAGGCGGCTTCGTTCATTTTCCAGTGCTTTGGAAAGACCCGAAGTTCGAAGGCACGCTAAAAGCAGGCACCCCGATCGCGCAAGCTTTCCCATTCAAGCGAGAGGCGTTGGAGCTGGATTGCGCTCCGATGGATGAAGCCGAATTCGAAACCCATCTGGACACACAAGGCAAATTACAGGCAGAACTGGGCCACTACCGCAAATCTGTCCGTGCCAAACGGACTGTCGAGGCTTAAGAGGCCAGTCAACGACCGTCTTATGGAAGCATGGCTTTCGAGTTCAATGGCACGCGCCCGAAGGATCCTTGGCTCATAATTTTCAGCAATTCAGGACGCACAGGCGGATTGTTGGTAAACAACCGGCGCAACATGTTGATGCCTTCATCATTGCCCTGCATTTGCATGGCTTCTGCTGCACCAAGAATATTCTCAGCATCATTCTCCAGCTCGGCCCGCTTTTGGAAGGCTTGCAGGGCGAGATCCGGAACCTCCATGTGCAAGGCGATGCGAGCAAGGTTCAGCAAACCATCGCTGTCATCAGGGTAGGCGGCGGTGAATTCGGCAAAGTCATTGAGCGCTGAGGCAAAATCCTCCATGTCCAGACAAGCCGCAGCCCGTTCAAACATCGCGCCTTTGTGTTGTGGGTTGAGGTCCAGTGTCTTCTCGAAATTCTCAAGAGCCTGCACATTGTTGCCCGCACGGCGGCGCACAAGGCCAAGGTTGTACCAAAGGCTCGGGTTGGTCTCATCCTCCTCCAGCATGAGAAGAATGTACTTTTCCGCTACCGCCCAATCCTCCTGTGCAATCGCAGCTTCCAGCTTTTCGAGAATCTCTTCCATCGTTCGCCCTTCGTTACACCCCACAAAAGCGGTCCAATCATAGAAGCCGAACACCGCTCGCAAGACCTATTTAAAGACGCAGGCCATTTAAATACAATTACCAAAGGTAAGAGGGGGAGGACACTGCACTTCAATTGAGCACTACAGCGTATCTCCGAAAAGTGGAAACCGGTTTTCGGATAAAGATACGCAAAAACAAAGACTAAAGCAGTTCAGGTGTTTTAACTTAAATGCGAACTGCTTTAGACGCCAAACATGATGGTTGCATGACGTCTGCACTGGCGCAAATGAAGGTTTGCCGATTAATTATTATTCCTCAGCTTCTCTTCTGCTTGATTTGTTAAACCTGCTAAATATATAACCGCAGCAACTCGTCGATACGATCTCAGCGGATAAACATTGTTTGCCCTTGGGCGCAGGCCCTCTAAGATCCTTGGTTTCGCTACGTCTTTGACAATCTCCAGTTGGGAAAACTGAAGAAATGAGGTGCCGCCGTCGCGAGAATGTCATGCTGGCCCTGTTAAATTCTCGGCCAGTCTTGAAAGAAAAACAACGTAAACGCACAGCGGCGTTTAGAGAGTGGCACGTATGTCCCTGGATACCGACAAGGAAGAAAAGCAGGCCAATCAGGAGCCGTTGAGATTAGGTCTCAACCGGCGTGCGGTTTATCGCAAACCCGTTGATGTGCGCTGGATCCTTCTGGCATCTGCCGGCATTTTTGCTCTTTTCTCCATTGCCTTCGACGTACCCGTCTGGGCCTCGTTCTTCGCATACGCCCTCATTTTTGTTCTGGTCATCGGCGGCGGTATGAAAAGCCGCACCAAGGTCAAAGCACCAAGCGGTGTCAGCCGCAAGGAAGCCAGCGAGATCGTCGACCGCGGCATGAAGTCCGCCGTCAATGCTCTGCCGGACCCATGCTTTGTCGTCGATTATCGTGGCACCACCCAATACGTGAACCTCGCCGCACAGCGCCGCTTCGGCACCATTGCAGTTGGCGATCCTCTATCCTTCCGTATCCGCGCACCATCGCTGCTGGAAGCGCTGGACCGTGTCTCCAACGGCGGCTCCACAGAGGTCATCGACTGGACCGAGAAAGTACCGATGGAACTCTGGCTGGAAGCGCACATCGCCCCGCTCTGGTCCGTCTCCAGCGGAAACCTCGCCGTCCCACGCGGACGCCCGGGTCTCATTCTCGTTGTCATTCGCGACCTGACCGAAGCCCGTCGTCTTGAACGGATGCGGGCTGACTTTGTCGCCAACGCCTCCCACGAGCTGCGCACCCCGCTGGCATCACTGACAGGCTTCATTGAAACTCTGCAGGGCCCAGCCAAGGGCGACCCGAAGGCACAGGACCAGTTCCTCGGTATTATGCTGGATCAGGCAGAGCGCATGCGCCGCCTCATTGACGATCTTCTGTCTCTGTCCCGCATTGAGATGAAGGTGCACGTTCAGCCGGAAACCCTCGTGGATCTCAGCCTGATCATGCGCCACTCCGTGGAAACATTGCTCCCGGTTGCGAAAGAATCGGGTGTTGAGGTGAATGTGAATGTGCCTGAGGAGCCTGCCGAGATTCGCGGTGAGAAAGACGAACTCGTACAGGTCTTCAGCAATCTCATCGAAAACGCGCTGAAATACGGTTCCAGCGGGGGCCGAGTCGATGTCACATGCCGTCTGGACCCTGATTCTACTGAGACACCACATTGGATTGCAGAGGTCCGCGACTTCGGTCCGGGCATTGATCCTGAGCACCTGCCGCGGTTAACCGAGCGTTTCTATCGGGTTGACGTTGTCACCTCCCGTCAGATGAAGGGAACAGGTCTTGGTCTGGCCATCGTAAAACACATTCTGACAAGGCACAGAGCTCGCCTGGAAATTGAGAGCAAACCAGATGAAGGCGCTTGCTTCCGTGTGTTCATACCCGGCGCTGTTATTTATGACGAAAATGAACTCGATTAAAATAATATAACAAAATCAAACGCTTGTAATGTCATAAAACTGATACGCAACGTTCATATAACCATCACAGCCAAACGCTAGGTTACAGCCAGCTCGCAGCCGGGGCGCTGTGAGGTGAACGTAGTTAAACAGTTTTTTAAAACCAAGACTCCCAGGAGACTTCAGGTGAAAATCAAGGCATTCGCAAGCGTTGCAGCGCTCGCTCTCGCAGGTACCATTGCTGCTGGTTCCGCACAGGCTCGTGACCAGATCCAGATCGTTGGTTCTTCCACTGTTTTCCCATTTGCGACAGCAGTTGCTGAGCAGTTTGGTCAGAAGACAAACTTCAAAACACCAGTTGTTGAATCCACTGGTTCAGGCGGCGGCATCAAGCTCTTCTGTGAAGGCGTTGGCGAAAACACTCCTGACATCACCAATGCTTCCCGCCGCATGAAAGGCAAGGAGCTGGTTAAGTGTAATGAGGCTGGCGTAACTCCAGTAGAAGTTACCGTTGGTTTCGACGGCATCGTTCTTGCGAACTCCAAGGCTGGCACTCAGCTGGACCTGACACTGGCTCAGATCTTCCTCGCTCTTGCGAAAGAAGTTCCGGTCGACGGCAAACTGGTTGCAAACCCATACCAGACTTGGTCCGACATCGATCCTTCCCTTCCTAACTCGAAGATCGAAGTGCTTGGCCCTCCACCAACATCCGGTACCCGTGATGCATTTGCCGAGTTGGCAATGCAGGGCGGCTGTAAAATGGTGCCAGGTGCTGCTGACCTCGGTCTGAAGAAAAAAGCGTGTCACGAAGTCCGTGAAGATGGCGCGTATATCGAAGCTGGTGAGAACGACAACCTGATCGTTCAGAAGCTTGATGCGAACCCGAATGCACTCGGCATCTTCGGTTTCTCCTTCCTTGATCAGAACGCTGACAAGATCCAGGGCGCAAACATCGCAGGCGTTGCACCAACATTTGATGCAATTGCTGCAGGCGACTACCCAGTGTCCCGCTCTTTGTACTTCTACATCAAGAAAGAGCACGTTGGCGTAATCCCAGGTATCGCTGAATACCTCGGTGAGTTCACCAATGAAGACACTTGGGGTGACGAAGGTTACCTGGCTGACAAAGGTCTGATCCCGATGCCAGCAGCTGACCGTGCAGCAGTTTCCAAATCTGCATCAGCGCTGACACCACTTGCATTCTAATTGCAAACGCTAAGAGGGCGGTCAGCATGTCCAGCTGACCGCTTTCCTGCATCCTCCAAAAATTAAAGCCAGATAAGGCGAAACAACAAATGTTCTGGACTTACGCTGCCCTTCTTCTACTGGTCTTCGTAACCGCGAATGTCTACGGGCGTTTCCGGGCGATGCAGGTTGCTGGTCATCAGCTCTCTGCACTGCATTCCCGTCCAAGCTACCATGGTGGATACCTGGCCATTCTGGCCGCTCTTCCAGCATTTGTCCTTTTGATTGCATGGGCAGTCGTTGAGCCGCGCTTGCTTGATACAATGGTGATCAGCGCAAAGGCCGAGATTGTCGAAGGGCTGTCCAAAGCAGAACTTCAGGCATTTCTGCGGGACGCACGCGCCATCGCATTTGGCGGCATCGTGGCCTTCTCTGATGCCGGCAAAGAGCAGGCGGCAGAAGTGTTCAGCTCGCTCGCACAAACATCATTCATTCTTAAAACAACGCTGATCATCGCCCTGGTTGCTGGTGGTCTGTGGTACGGCAATCGCACCATCACACCGACAATGCGAGCCCGTCATTTTGTAGAGCGCACCGTCATGGGATTGCTGATCCTGTGCTCCGCTGTCGCGATCTTCACCACCATCGGCATCATTCTCTCGCTTATCTTCGAAAGCTTGATGTTCTTCCGCCAGATCCCAATTCTGGATTTCGTCTTCGGCACTCACTGGAGCCCGCAAAGCGCCTTTGAAGGGGCAGGGGCCGAGCACGGCGAAGCCAATACTGAAATCTTCGGTGCAATCCCGCTTCTGGTTGGCACCATGCTGATCACAGCAATTGCTATTTTCGTAGCCGCGCCCGTTGGTCTGCTCTCAGCAATTTACCTCTCCGATTATGCAAGCACGCCAGTGCGTGCCATTGCAAAGCCGGTTCTTGAAATTCTGGCTGGCATTCCAACCGTGGTCTACGGCTTCTTCGCGGCGCTGACTGTGGCACCCTTTATCCGTGGCTGGGGCGAAAGCATCGGCCTGTCAGTCAGTTCAGAATCTGCGCTGGCAGCTGGCCTTGTCATGGGCATTATGATCATTCCGTTCGTCTCCTCCCTTTCTGACGATGTGATCAACGCGGTGCCGCAGTCACTGCGCGATGGCTCTGCCGGTCTTGGTGCCACCAAGTCGGAAACAATCCGCCGGGTTGTTCTGCCAGCCGCTCTTCCGGGCATCGTGTCCGCTCTGATCCTCGCCATCTCCCGCGCCATTGGTGAAACCATGATCGTGGTGATGGCTGCAGGGCTTGCCGCAAACATAACGGCAAACCCGCTGGAGGCTGTAACAACCGTGACCGTGCAAATCGTCACCTTGCTGGTCGGTGACCAGGAATTCGACAGCGCGAAAACACTCGCTGCATTTGCACTTGGTCTTCTCCTCTTCTGCATCACACTTGCTCTGAACATCTTCGCTCTGCGCGTCGTGAAGAAATATAGGGAACAGTATGATTGATATCGCTCAGGACATTGCCGGTTCTGCCATTGGCGGGCGTGTCAAAGGCATTCCTTCCGGCGTCCATACGACAGACGAAGCTCGCAAGCGCCTGAAAAAGCGCTACAGCATGGAAGCGCGCTTCAAGGCTTACGGCATGGGTGCCATCGCACTGGCCGCAACATTTCTGGTTCTGTTGCTCTTCACAATTGTCGGCTCAGGCTTGCCTGCCTTCACTTACAACTACGTAAGTGTACCGCTCAATCTGAGCGCAGAAAAGGTCGATCCTGCCAATCCGGCGGGCGCAAGCTACAACAAGATCATTCGCGACGGACTGAAGGCTGAATTGCCATTCGCTTCTGACCGGAAAAACCGCCGTGTGCTCTATTCTCTGGTGTCCTCCGGTGCCAATGTCACGCTGCAAAAGCAAGCAATAGCCGATCCATCCATGCTGGGTGAGACTGGCCCGGTTGCGATCCCGCTCTCTGATTTTGCCGATCTTTATGTCAAGGGCCTGATCACAAAGAAAACCGAGATCGCCACCTCAAGCGCAGCAACAGTTTCCGGCACGGACGGTCAGGTGACCATCAGTGCGCAGAAGCCTGAGTTTGAGCAGATCCTTGCGGCGTTGAAGACCTATTATGATCGTGAAATCGAACTGCTGACAGGCAAGATCGAAGCGCGTGGCCGATCAGAAATCAGCGTGAAAACCAAGATCGCAGGCTTGGAGACCCGCTTGGCCAATGAGAAAGATCCTCTTGTTGCACAGCGCCTGACCTCTGAGGTCGAAGGTAACAAAGCTGCTCTGGTCAAGATCATGAGCGCTCTGGAGAAACAAAAAGCTGAGCTGGTTACTCTGCATGGCCATCTTGCCAACATTGGCACGGGCGGCACACTCAACGCCAACATGCCAAGCTTCTTCGTAGAGGTGAACGGCGGAACCATTAAAGCAGAAAAGGTAACACCGACCAGCGTCACCGGAACAGCCTTTATTCCGCTGTCTACGGATGCTGCCGTGCCTGCTGGCCAGTGGGGCATTGAAGAGCTGGAAACGCCAGAATCTTTCCGCAAATTCTCAGATAAAGAGATCGCCTACACCGACTATCTGGTCTCCAAAGGCACAGTTGCAAACGAGTGGAACTCTATCTTCTTCAAGTCCGGCGCAAGCCGTGAACCGGAGATGGCAGGCATTTGGGGCGCAGCCGTTGGTTCCTTCTGGACCATGCTCGTCACACTGTCCCTCTCGTTCCCAATTGGTGTGTCCGCTGCAATCTATCTGGAAGAGTTCGCACCAAAGAACCGCTGGACACATCTGATTGAGGTGAACATCAACAACTTGGCTGCCGTGCCGTCCATTGTGTTTGGTTTGCTTGGTCTGGCGGTGTTCCTCAACGTCTTCGGTCTGCCGAGATCGGCGCCGGTCGTCGGCGGTATGGTGCTGGCGCTCATGACCCTGCCAACCATCATCATCGCCTCCCGTGCAGCGCTTCAGGCCGTGCCACCAAGCATCCGCGAAGCCGCACTCGGCGTCGGGGCGTCCCGCTTGCAGGCTGTGTTCCATCATGTGCTGCCACTGGCAATGCCGGGCATCCTGACCGGAACCATCATCGGCATGGCGCAGGCCCTGGGTGAGACCGCACCACTTCTCATGATCGGTATGGTGGCCTTCATTGTAGACATCCCGGCAAGTCCGGTTGATCCCTCTACTGTGCTGCCCGTGCAGATCTTCATGTGGGCAGACTTCCCGGAGCCTGCCTTCCAGCAGAAAACCTCTGCCGCGATCATGGTGCTGCTCGGCTTCCTGATCTCGATGAATGCAATCGCAATCGTCCTTCGTAAACGTTTTGAGCGCCGCTGGTGATTTGAAAGGCAAGATCATGGCATTGGAAATGACCACAGACACCGAGAGTGCAATGGATACAACAATGAGCGCCCCTCCAGCCGTTTCAGCTGAAGGCGAAACACTCAAGATGCGTGGCCGCGATGTAAAAGTGTTTTACGGCGACAAGCAGGCCCTTCATGGTGTTGATCTGGATGTCCGCAAAAATCAGGTGACCGCGCTGATCGGCCCGTCCGGTTGCGGCAAGTCCACCTTCCTGCGCTGCCTGAACCGCATGAACGACACCATCGATATCTGTCGCGTGCAAGGAGACATTCTCCTGGACAATGACGATGTCTACGACCCGCGCATTGATGTGGTGGAACTGCGGGCCCGTGTTGGCATGGTGTTCCAGAAGCCCAACCCGTTCCCGAAATCAATCTTCGAGAACGTGGCCTACGGCCCACGCATCCACGGTCTGGCACAAGGCAAGTCAGATCTGGAAGATATCGTCGCAAGTTCCCTGCAGCGTGCAGGTTTGTTTGAAGAAGTGAAAGACCGTCTGGACGAGCCAGGCACAGGCCTTTCCGGTGGTCAGCAGCAGCGCTTGTGCATCGCGCGCGCAATCGCTGTGTCTCCGGAAGTGATCCTGATGGATGAGCCATGTTCTGCGCTCGACCCGATTGCCACCGCGAAAGTGGAAGAGCTGATGGACGAACTGCGCCAGAACTACACCATCGTCATCGTAACCCATTCCATGCAGCAGGCCGCACGTGTATCCCAGCGCACCGCGTTCTTCCATCTGGGTAATCTGGTGGAAGAGGGGCTGACCAACGACATCTTCACCAACCCAAAAGACCAGCGCACGCAGGATTACATCACAGGCCGTTTTGGTTAAAAATAAAAGAGCGATACTCTAAGGAGATATCCGATGAAAGATCATATTGTCTCTTCCTTCAATGAAGAGCTGAAAGAACTGGCTGGACGTGTCGTTGAAATGGGCGGACTGGCAGAAACCCTTGTTCACGACGCTGTCACCGCACTGCTGAGACAGGACCGCGAACTGGCAACCCGCACCATCGCCGCCGATCAGCGACTGGACAACATGCAGGCCGAGCTGGAAGAGCTGTGCATCTCCGTGATCGCACGCCGCCAGCCAATGGCAAGCGATTTGCGCGACATCATCGCCGCCATGCGCATCTCCAACGACCTGGAGCGCGTTGGCGACATGGCCAAGAACATCGGCAAGCGAACACTGGCGATTGAATCTGAGTTCAACAACAAGCAGCTCGCTGTGGGTGTTGAGCACATGTCTGATCTGGCACTTGAACAGCTCAAAGCCGTTCTGGACGCCTACACCTCTGGTGACCTTGAAGTTGTCCAGCGCGTACATGTTCGCGATGACGAAGTGGATGCGCTTTACACCAGCCTGTTCCGTCAGCTGCTCACCTACATGATGGAAGACCCGCGCTCCATCACCATGTGCGCACACCTGTTGTTCTGCGCAAAGAATATTGAGCGCATCGGTGATCATGCAACCAATATCGCAGAAAACATCTACTACATGATCTCCGGAAGCCACCTTCCAACAGATCGTCCAAAGACGGACGAACTGGCGCAGAGTACAACCGTGTAGACCGAATTCACTTATAACGAGCAGAACACACGCAATTGCTTTATAAGAGAAGGTGCAAAGAGAGCACTTTAATATGCCTAAGATACTGATTGTAGAAGACGAAGAACCGTTAAGCCTGCTGCTGCGCTATAACCTTGAAGCAGAGGGCTACACTGTTGACGTGTGCGCAAGAGGAGATGAGGCGGAAGTCCTGCTGCAGGAAAGCCAGCCGGACCTCCTGCTGCTGGACTGGATGCTTCCGGGCCTCTCTGGCATCGAGCTCTGCCGTCGTTTGCGGGCACGCTCAGAAACCGAGCGCATGCCGATTATCATGCTCACAGCGCGCGGCGAAGAATCCGAGCGCATCCGCGGTCTGGCAACCGGGGCCGACGATTACGTCGTCAAACCGTTCTCCGTTCCGGAACTTATGGCCCGTGTTCGTGCGATCTTCCGCCGTGCATTGCCAGAAGTTGTTTCCACAATGCTTAAGTCTGGCGACATCGAGCTCGACCGCGAAACCCACCGCGTGCGCAGAACAGGCCGCGAAATACACCTCGGCCCCACAGAATACCGCCTGCTGGAGTTCCTCATGAGCGCACCGGGCCGCGTTTACTCCCGTGAACAGCTGTTGGACGGTGTCTGGGGCCATGATGTTTACGTAGATGAGCGCACCGTGGACGTCCACGTAGGCCGCCTGCGCAAAGCCATCAACAAAGGACGCATGAAAGACCCGATCCGCACCGTTCGCGGTGCCGGATACGCTTTCAACGACCAGTTCGCTGTTGGGTAATTGATCTCTGCTATATGCGCATTGTGAAACTGCATCTCCCTTCCAGAGGTGCAGACCAAAAACAATGCGGATAACAAATGATAATCAAGACGGTTGATCGAGCGACCGCTCATATCTACGACAATCTCTGTCAGGCCTATGAGGCAGAGTTCTCACCTCTCACACACAAACATCCAAATGCGGATGGAGTGTTTGCCAAAGACACGCTCCTTGAAGGCAACATCACCGGCTATCTGGCTTTAAATGATGATATCCCCGCCGGGTTAGCTGCAATCAAGCGGCAAGATCATCACGACTTTGAAGTCTGCGAGTTTTACGTGGTGCCAGTGTTCCGCAGACATAAACTGGGACAGCGTTTTGCCGCTGCGTTGTTTGATCAAATGCCCGGTCACTGGCAGATCAAGCAGATTGAAGGCGCTGATCAGGCCATTGCCTTTTGGCGTTCCGTTATCAACACCTACACCTCAGGTCAGTTTTTGGAAGAAAACTATACGGACCCATATTGGGGTGCCGTCACCCGCCAAACCTTTAAAACACACTAGTTCTCAGGCCAGAGCGACAAGCGCCAGATCAGAACGGCAGCCAAACAGCAAAAAGCCGGGCTTTAGACCCGGCTCAATACGTTGCTTTTTCAGCTCAGATTAGCTTGCGCGGCGGTTGCGGCGGTCGCTGACGGGCTGATAGGCAATGCTGCGGTGATGCGCACAATAAGGTGTGCCTGCATCTGACTGGCGCCCACAGAAATAGAAGTCGTCAGAACTCGGATCACCAATCGGCCACTTACAGGTGCGCTCATTCAAAGTCAGGATGGAGGCGCGCTCTGAAACCGGAATAAAGAGATCGGAGGTTGGGACTGGAGAAATTTCTGGTTGTATAGCTTCAATCGGTTCAACTTTAAGGGCGTTGGCACCGGCTATCGTTGGTTGAATTTGTCGAGGACTTGGAGAAGGCGCAACAGCTGCAATCGCTTCAGCCACTGTTGGTTTGGTTGAGGTGACGACCCTTGCCGCTGGGGCAGGTGCCTTTCTCGTTTTGGTTGCACCACCTCCCGATTTGGCGCGACCTGAAAGACCAAGGCGATGAACCTTACCAATCACCGCATTACGGGTCACATTGCCAAGTTCCCCCGCGATTTGACTGGCGCTTAACCCGTCTGCCCAAAGTTTGGTTAGTAACTCTACACGTTCTGCTGTCCAGCTCATTAAAGGGCCCCGTCTTCCTTCAGTGGCGCGCAAAACAGCATTCGCTCAGTTCGGACGCATCCGAAAGTGCCGCTTACCTGAGCGTGTGTGCTTGCAGCGTTCAGTAACTACGAGATGGTGTATAACTCTTGTCACACAGTACTATATGGGCGTTGATGCGAGCAATAACCTCAAAGAATTGAGGTGGGGAAGACTCTGGTTTTCCCCAGAATTGCCGTACTACTACTTACCTATAACAGCCTTCTTGTGGTGGGAGAAGATTATCAATCTAAAGAATAGGAGCTGTTTGTTAAACCAAGTTCCACCGCATTCTTTCCAACACAAAGTAAGAGCTGATAGCGTTACCCCGTTGATATTTAATACATATATTTACCACTGAAAAACAACTAGTAAAAAACACTAGTAAACTACAAATTGCATAACACAAGAACTAAGCGCACTCCTCTCTCATATGCCGTAGTACACGCTAGAGGTGTATTGAATAAACCTTAAGAACCGTGGAAAAAAACTGGTCATAGAGCATGGGATTTAATCTCTACTCTATCCTCTAAAAATGCCACAATGCATGCTTCTTCCGGTAGTAGCCTGTTTAAGCTGCACCAGAGGGAGAGACACAAGGCTGGCAGCCAATTCCTGAACGGGAGTAAGGTATTGCTGGCAATACGTGTTATTGACTGCCCTGAGGGAACCCGGTTTATATGTCGCTTCTCTTAGTTTCAAAACGCCACACGGCGTTTTTTTGTTTTTGTAGCAACCAGGACTTTTGAGCATATCGAGAAAGCTCAATCCATGAGGAGTAAGAAATGACGACTTCGTCGCTAATGCAGACTTATGCACGCTCAGACCTCGCGTTCGAGCGTGGGGAAGGTGTCTGGCTGATTGCGGCTGATGGTCGACGATACATGGATTGTGCCTCGGGTATTGCCGTCTCCGGCTTGGGTCATGCACACCCAAAGCTCGTTGAGGCGCTGAAGTCTCAGGCTGAAAAGCTGTGGCACGTCACCAATCTCTATACAATTCCAGAGGGTGAGAAGCTTGCAAAGCTGCTGACAGACAACACCTTTGCTGATGTTGTGTTCTTCACCAACTCCGGGACGGAAGCAACCGAAGGGGCCATGAAGGCCGCACGGCGCTATCACTTTGCCAAGGGCAACCCGGAAAAGAACCGCATCATCACCTTTGAAAATGCGTTCCACGGCAGAACCATGGCAGCGCTCGCCGCTGGTGGCCAGCAAAAGTACCTCGAAGGCTTCGGCCCTGCGCCAGAAGGGTTCGATCAGGTGCCCGCTGGTGATCTGGACGCGGTTAAAAAGATGGTTGGACCGGAAACTGCTGCCATCATGCTGGAGCCGGTTCAGGGTGAAGGTGGTATCCGCACCATGGACCCGGCCTTCCTGAAAGGTCTGCGCCAGATCTGTGATGAGAATGACTTGTTGCTGATCTACGATGAGATCCAGACAGGCGTTGGCAGAACCGGCAAACTCTTTGCCCATGAGTGGGCAGGCGTTGCACCGGATCTGATGGCGATTGCAAAAGGCATCGGTGGCGGCTTCCCAATGGGGGCGTTCCTCGCAACCAATGAAGCGGCCAGCGGCATGGTTCCGGGCGTTCACGGCACCACATTCGGCGGCAACCCGCTGGCGATGGCTGTTGGGAATGCTGTCCTGGAAACGGTTCTGGAACCGGGTTTTCTGGAAGCTGTGCAGGAAAAAGGCTTGCAGCTGAAGCAGAAGCTGGCCTGCGCTGTTGATCAGCACAGTGATGTGTTTGAGCTGGTGCGTGGTGAAGGCCTGATGCTTGGCTTGAAGTGCAAAGTGCCGAACACGCAAGTTCTGGCACACATGCGCAACAACGGCCTGCTGCCAGTTGGTGCCGGAGACAACGTGCTCCGTATTATGCCGCCAATGATCATTACCGCTGAAGAAATTGACATGCTCGTCCAAAAAATCGAAGCCGCTGCTGCGGATGTGGAAACCGAGCTGAAAACTGCCGAGACTGCCAAATGACCACTATGACAAAACCACAGCACTTTCTCGATATCAGTGATTTTTCCGGTGATGACCTTCGCCAGATTATGCAAGTCTCTAATCAGATCAAAGCCACCCGCAATGGTGTTCATCGCGGGCAGGGGCCGTTGGCAGGCAAAGTGCTCGCCATGGTCTTTGAGCAGCCTTCCACCAGAACCCGCATCTCCTTTGATGTTGGCATGCGGGAACTTGGCGGCGAAACCCTGATGCTGACAGGCGCAGAGATGCAGCTTGGCCGCGGCGAGTCTATTCCAGATACCGCTCGCGTATTGTCCCGCTTCGTGGACATGATCATGATCCGTATGCTGGACCATGATGCTGTGAGAGAACTGGCAGAGTACGCTACCGTGCCGGTCATCAACGGCCTGACTAAGGTTTCGCATCCTTGTCAGATCATGGCCGACATCATGACATTCGAAGAACACCGCGGAAGCATTAAGGGTAAAACCGTTTCCTGGGTGGGCGATAGCAACAACGTTCTTTACTCTTGGATCGAAGCGGCAGCAAAGTTTGACTTCAAAATTAACGTCGCCGCACCAAATGAACTGACAGTACCTCTTGAATGGATCGAAAAGGCCTATACATCCGGTGCTGAACTCGTCGTGACAGATGACCCGTTTGCTGCTGTGAAAAACAGTGATTGTGTTATCACCGATTGCTGGGTGTCCATGGGAGATGACGAAGCACAAACGCGTCATAACCTGCTGGCTCCTTATCAGGTCAATGAACGCCTGATGAGCGAAGCCAACGATTCATCTTTGTTTATGCACTGCCTGCCTGCGCATCGTGGGGAAGAAGTGACAAATGAGGTAATCGACGGCCCGCATTCTGTGGTATTCGACGAGGCAGAAAACCGACTCCACGCCCAAAAAGGCATTATGGCGTGGTGCATGGGTGCTTTGCCTGAAGGATAAAGCATATCGCTGAAAAGTGGTTTTCCGGTTTTCAGACAAAGATATGTGCAAGGATAAAAGAATAAGATGACAAATACACCTGCTCAACCGACCGCCGCTGGCGTTGACGCTGTTGTTCCTTTTGCTGTTGAAGCATTGGACGTTCGCGGTCGGGTTATCAATATGGGGCCGGTGCTGAACTCTATGCTGGCGCGGCACAAGTACCCTGCGCCAGTCAACAAGCTGCTGTCAGAGGCAATTGTCCTGACAGCCATGCTTGGCAGTACCCTCAAATTCGAAGGTCGCCTGACCTTGCAAGCCCAGACCGACGGTGCAGTCTCCACGCTCGTTGTTGATTTCAACGCGCCTGACGGGCTTCGTGCTATGGCGCAGTTCAGCGAAGACAAAGTCGCCGAAGTTGCAGCCAAAGATGGTTTCAAACCGGACCACCTGCTCGGCAAAGGCCATCTGGCCTTCACCATTGATCAGGGAGCGCACACCAGTCGCTACCAGGGTATCGTGGTCCTGAACGGAACCACCTTGGAAGAAGCTGCGCATGAGTACTTCCAGAAGTCAGAACAGATCCCGACTTTCGTCCGTCTCGGCGTGGCTGAAGTGCTGACCAAAGCCGAAGAGGGTGGCGCTGATCACTCCTGGGCTGCTGGCGGCATCATGGTTCAGTTCCTGCCTCAGTCTCTGGATCGTCTCAAACAGGCCGACATCCATCCGGGCGATGCACCGGAAGGACATGAAGCTCATGAGATTGACGAAGATGACGCATGGGTCGAAGCGCGCTCGCTGGTCGAGACCGTAAAAGATGACGAGCTCATCGATCCAAGCCTGACTGTCGAAGGTCTTCTGTACCGCTTGTTCCACGAACGTGGTGCATCCGTCTTCTCCCCGCAGGAGATGGCAGACAAATGCACCTGTTCTGAAGAAAAGATCACTGCCATGATGCAGAACTTTTCTGAGACAGACAAAACCGAGATGAAAGCGGAAGGAACCGTCCACATCAAGTGCGACTTCTGCTCCAAGGATTATGAGCTGGACGCGAATAAGGTGTTCGAAGACTAAGGCGCGTTCCGCTTGGTTGGATTCAATCAAGCGACTAGAATTCGCTTAGGTAAAAAGTTGTGGCAGGCAGTGTGAATGAACATGACTGCTGCCTGACACAACAGCTCAGGAAAAGCGTAAAAAACGCAAACCAACGCACAAAAAAACGCTGCCAGAAAATCACTGGCAGCGTTTTTTTTTAACTCATTGATATTGAATGAGAACCTTAACTAAACGCGGTCGAAGATCGAGCCCATACGTGGGCTGAACAACCGGTCGTAGGTTTTTAGGAGCATCATGTCGGTCATGCTGGCAACGTAATCACAGACGATCCGTGAACCAGCTTCAGCCTCAACGAAGTCAGCATAAACATCTTCCGGTAAGAACGCCTTGGGCTCACTCATAAGCGTCTCAAAGACAGCCACCACCATAGTCTGCCCTTTGAACTCAAGATGCTGAACGTTTGGTGCCTGAATAACCCGTTCAAACACAAAGTCTTTCAGCGCATCCAGCACCTGGGCATGCCCCTCTGGCAGAACAGCCTTGTACTTCAAAAGTGGTTCGCTGAAAGCCTCCTGCGCCTTGATCTGAACAGCCACAATGAAGAAGTGAACCAGTTTTCCGATGAACTGCTTTCGCCGATTAGCATTGCCGAACAGCCCGCCAATCATTTGCTCGTAGGCATTGCCAGAATATTTCTCCGGATTGCTCTCGATCAGATCATCCAAAAATGCCGCGCAAACGTCTGCAGAGATATCCTCCCGGAACTGCTCTTCCCGAACCAGCCCCAAAGCAATCGCATCTTCAAAGTCATGGACCCCATAGGCAATGTCATCAGCTAGATCCATGATGGAACAATCCCATGATTTAAAACGAGATTTCCCGTGCTTACCATCCTTGCGCGTAAAGCTGCAAAACAGTGAGCGATCCCGCTCAGAGAGTGGTGCCAGCGCCCAGTCGACAATCTCTTGTTCCCCATCCATAAAACACTTGGGCGGAGCAGAGCGCTTCCGGTCAATCAGGCTCACAGTCGAGGTATTGGGGTTAAGCCGCGGGGATAACTCAGGATTGTGGACCTTTGAGAACGCCACCGGATACTTCATCATGCCAAGCAATGCCCGCCGCGTCAGATCAGCCCCATGCTTCTCCGACATCTTCTCCAGCTTTGAAACAATGCGCAGGGTCTGGCCATTGCCTTCATAGCCACCAGCATCGCGCATGCAGTAATTCAGCGCCACCTCACCCCCATGCCCGAATGGCGGGTGGCCAATATCATGGCAATAACTAATTGTTTTTACGAGGCTTTCCTCAGGGATGTAATCGTAAGCCGGATGATCCTTGAAGAACGCCCGGAACTGACGTGTGATGCCCGAAGCGATCTGTGCCACTTCCAGCGTATGTGTCAGGCGCGTGCGATAAAAGTCGCTATCACCCAGATTGAGGATCTGGGTTTTCCCCTGCAGGCGGCGAAAGGCATGAGAATGAACGATGCGGGCATAATCCACGTCATAGGGTGTCCGCGCATCATCCGACTTGGGAACCCAACCGCTTTGACGCGCCGTCCAAACAGCATCACTCACTTCAACCACTCCGCAATAAATCGAGCAAAAAAAAGCCCCGCACAACAAGGTGCAGGGCAAAATACTATCAGGAAATCAGCGACTTAAAGAACTCTGCGCTCTCTCCGGCAGATTGTTCAATATTGCCTTTCCAGGTCGCGGGAGAAGCACCGCGCGGGGCAAGGTCGTGGTTTCCATCCTCCAACCAGAAAAGCCGAACAAACTCAGGTAAATCAACAGCTTCCACCTCAGCCTGATGCCCCATCTGATCCCGGTCACCCTGCGCTATCAAGATAGGGCGAGTGGATTTCTGCAACGGCTCAAGCCGCCAGTCCGCCAGCTCTTTCTTCGCTTCTGTATGGAACGGATACCCAAGGCACACAACGCCCGCAATACGCTTCGGCAGGCTCTCTCCACCGGCCAGCATAGCTGCAACGCGCCCACCCATGGACTTACCCCCAATCAGGACAGGGCCTTGAGTTTGTTCAAGAATATCCTGCATAGCGCTCTGAAATTCGCCTATGAGTTTGTCCGCCCTCGGAGGAGGAGCCTTCTTGCCTGTCTCCCGGCGCCTCGCCATGTAAGCAAATTCAAACCGCGCAACAGCAATGCCATTCGCAGCCGCAGCTTCCGCAAACCGGTTCATAAAATTGGCATCCATCGGCGCACCCGCACCATGAGCCAACACAAGAGTGCCATGGCACTCACCTTCAGGACGTGTCCATAAAATCTCAGTCATGAAGCTATTTTAGCGCCTCTTTCACGACAAAAGTGACAGGAAATTTACTTGTCCCCGTCTTCAATAAGCGCCATATTCAAATTAACTAATATAAATGCGTGGAAGATGCGCGCTAATTGAACGGAACTCATCATGGAAGAAGGCGTCATTCGCCTGGGAATATTTGCGGGCGCATTCTTAGTGTTCGCATTCTTGGAAATCTTCATTCCAAGGCGTTCAGAGAGCCAGGAGCGGCCACGACGATGGTCAACCAACCTTCTCCTGTCGATAATCAACACTCTGATGCTACGGTTCGCTTTACCTTTTGCTGCAGTATCAACGGCTTACTGGGCGCAGGTGGAAGGGTTTGGTCTTGCACACTGGCTGGCAATCGACCCAGTTATAGCGGGCGTAATCGCGTTTTTTGCGCTCGATTTTGCGGTCTGGGCCATGCATGTAGCCAGCCATAAAGTCCCGTTCCTATGGCATTTGCATAAGGTTCATCACACCGATCCACGCTTTGATGTCACAACGGCTCTTCGCTTCCATCCGCTGGAAATTGCAGTCTCCATGCTTTGGAAAGTGATCGTCGTTGCACTCCTCGGCGCACCTGTTCTCTCTGTGGTGATTTTTGAAGTTGTCCTCAACGCAGCCGCCATGTTCAACCATGCCAACATCAAGCTCTCTGACAAAGCAGACCGCATCTTGCGTTGGATGATCGTGACACCAGACATGCACCGCATCCACCACTCCACCCGTCCAATTGAAACTGATAGTAACTACGGCTTCAACTTCCCTTGGTGGGATCGTTTGTTCTCTACTTATGTGAATGACCCCAAAGGCGGTCAGGAAAACATCACCTTCGGTCTGAGTGAATTTCAGGGCAAAGAGCCACGACAGTTGGGCTGGTCATTGCTATTACCCTTCAAGGCCTTAGCGCATGTACAAGGTTGGCTTTCCAGTCGTGTCAATAAAGATGGTACGCCGAAACAAGGATGATCAGAAGAAACCGCGCGGGAAATATCTGAGATAGAGTTCCCCGAGACGACCGTTGGATTGAAGGCGGGTAAGACCAAGATTGATCGCATTCAACATCTTGGTATTGCCTGCCTTTGTTGCAATCGCCAATCCGCCACTGAAATAGCTCGGATCCAGCCACGGTCCCCCTGCAAACTTGCAGCATCCGTCGGCAGTGCGCGTATCCAACCAGAATGACAGCCTCATCCCATCGCCAAACAGAGCGTCCACATTTGACCGGGACAAAGCATTGCGGGCAAGCTCTTCATTTTCAAATGGAACTGCAACTGCGTCTGTAAAGAACCGCTCCAAAAATGCCTCATGGCGCGATCCTTCCACAACTGCAATGCGCTTTCCACCCAGTGTTTCTGGCAGAGGTTGCAGTGTGCTGTTCCTGCCCACGACAAAGCGCCCCGGAAATCGCATGTAGATCTGAGAAAACGACAGTTTCTCAAGTGTTTCCGGTGTCATGCTCACTCCGGCAATGACAGCGTCTGCTTCTCCATTAAACACAGTATTGGCCAAGTGGTTAAACGGAATGATCTTGAGACTGCAGGCAGCCTTGAGGCTCTGACAGATCTCGCGGGCAAGATCCACATTGTAACCCATCAAACGCTCTTCACTGTCTCGAAAAATGAAGGGTGGGAAGTTGTCTGCAGCAATGAAACGGATCCGCTCCGGCGCCTTACCGGTTGTTGCTAGACCAGACTGCCCCCCAGAAAACAAAGGGATAACTACCGAAGAGGAGCCTGATCGGGACCTTACTCCAATTTCAGAGCCACTGTTTCCCCCTCCCAACAATGGAGAGCTCTGGGAAACCTCCCAGGTATCTGAGCCATTTGCATTCTGTGCCATAGCATTTGACGCCGCGAAAATGAGCGGCTGGGCACTACATAAAATCAGCAATATGAAGAATACGGGGAAACGCAAAAGCTATCCAATCCAGTTTGCAACAGAGCGTAAGCCTAACGGGAAATTCTCAAGGAGATACTAAGTGAATGCCTGCGTAAGGGGAAGACCTGTAACCGAAGATGAGCCTCCTAGATTAACAAGGGCTAGGGTATCAAAGGGGGGGCAAGAATATCGCGAGACATCAGCAGCTAACGGGCTGCCATTTTCTGTGCGTCAGGCGAACACTTTACGCTCTTTAGCTCTATCGATTGGTCGCATTGAGAGCGCACGTTCCGTTGAAGCGGGACAAGCTCTGCGAAGCCGTATGACAGCGATTAGCCCTCTGGAGCAGTCTGCCGATGATCCTTCTCCTGATGAAAGGGCTGGGCCTCTTATCAAAAGTGTTTCCAAATCTTCACTCAAAGAACGATATGTTCCGGAATTTGTACGCCTGAAGAACGCGCTGGAACGCGAAGTGCTGTTGCAATGCAATTGCTCCGATGCCTTGATTGACTTCGCAAAGTCGAGGATCTCGGTGGAAGACAAGTGCATCAGCAATTACCTGATTGAACAAGGATTTCTGGATGCCTCAGTGTTCTACTGGGGAATTTCCGGCAAAATGAACATTCGCTATGCGTCTGATGGTAGCCTGTCAGCAATCGCTCCAATCGATGAAAAGCTAAAGCCATTTGAAACTGAAGGAATTTTGTTCGTTCCAGCACTGGATCTTAATCAAAAGGTCGTCTTCGCAGCGGCCCCACTTGGCCACCAGCTTGAGGCTTTTGAGCGGGCTCTTGGTTATTTCGATGAAGCCACGAGCAAGATTGTGGTCGTGACACCGCAATACCAAAAGGCATTGACGGTAACGACTGCCAGCTCCAACGCCTTAGCACAAGACGATGTTTCGATGTCGGCAGTGTATCGCTTTTTGCCTTCGCAACGAAGGCTGCTGACAGTCACCCCAATCATCTTCCTCGGAGCAGCTGGCTTCGCGTTTGATGCATTTTTATGGGGCCTTTTTATCCTGCTGACCTTGTCACTCGGTGTCACAGGGTTGCTTCGCCTTGCGTCATTTTTCACTTATTCTGACCGGCAGGAGTTTACGGTCCCAAAGCTGGATAAATGGCCGCATTACACCGTCCTTGTCCCTCTTTACAAGGAGGCAGCAATTTGTCGCCAACTGGTCGATGGGTTGGATGCGTTGGATTACCCGAAAGATGCGCTCGATGTGATCTTTCTGGTTGAGCAAAACGATGAGCTGACACAGAAAAATCTCCGCAAGCTGCTAAAGAAATCAATGCGGATGATCATCCTGCCTCCCGGAAAACCTCAAACCAAACCCCGTGCACTGTCCGTTGGTCTTGCCGCGACAAAAGGTGAATTTGTAACGGTATTTGACGCTGAGGACAGGCCAGAGCCACAGCAACTAAAAAAAGCCATCTGCCAGTTTGCGCTTGAGGGCCATGATGTCGCTTGCTTACAGGCAGCTTTGTCCATCGATCATGCCGAAGAAAGCTGGTTGGTCCGCCAGTTTGCCTTCGAATACGCTGCACTCTTCGATGTCTTCCTGCCATTCTTGTCTCGCAAAAACCTTTTGCTGCCTCTGGGAGGGACCTCCAACCACTTCCGTGTCAGTGCATTGCGGAAGGTTGGCGGCTGGGATCCATTTAATGTGACTGAGGATGCTGATCTGGCAGTCAGGTTTGCGCGGCAGGGATTTAAGACACGCACACTAAACAGCTCCACCTTTGAGGAAGCACCGCTTACGCTCACAGCATGGCTCCATCAACGCACACGCTGGCATAAAGGTTGGATACAAACGCTGGCTGTGCATCTGCGCAATCCAATGTTGACCTACAAGCAACTCGGCGTGACAAACTTTGCTTTACTGCTCCTGACGTTCTTTGGCGGTATGCTGTGCCTTTGGGCAGCTCCCTTGACTGCGCTCATGTTTGGAAAGCTTAGTTTGAACTTTTACAACACCGGACTGCAGGCATTTGATGCCTTCAGCATCTATGCCATGTTTTGTTTTCTCTTTGGTCTCGGTGGCACTGTTGTCACGGTCCTGCAAGGTAGTGCAAAGCGTGGCTTTCGGGCACGCACCTGGGAGATTGCAAGCATTCCATTCTATTGGGTTCTTGGCTGCATTGCCTCTTACAAAGCGCTCATTGAGTTTGCCATAAAACCGCATTACTGGCGAAAAACGGAGCATGGCATTGTGCGTCATCGGGGAGAAAGAAAGAGCGCTTAATAGTGATAGGAGCGCAGAGAAACTAAGCGTTCCAAGGCAACCTGAGAGCGTCTATCGTGAGATTGCACGGCTGCCCGTTATAAAATTGATCGAGTACCTGATGAAACACTGTTGGATCATCAGCTGCATATGCAAAAAGAGTTGTACAACTGCGCACCTTCAAGCTGTCTATTTCGCCAAGGATTTGCTTGGAAGTGAGATCGGTATGCTTGAGAAGTAACCCGCAGCAGCCACGTAATCGTGCGGCCAGCAGAGGATAAGCAAGGTATCGCTGAGCTTCTTCAAGATTTGCAATGCCAAAGAAATGCGCGGTTGAAGAACGACCCAGTTCACGTAACTGAGGAAAGATAAACCAGATCCAATGTGAGGTCTTCCGGCCTTGCGAGAGCTCCTGCACCACCTCTGAGAAAACCGGGTCCTGCGCAATTACAAACCGGGTTATGTCATCCTTGGTCGTTTTTATCATTTGATACTCGCTCTCAGGTCACCATCATTGCAGTTATCTTCCGCCAATCGGCGTTCCATATTGTTTCTCAAACTCGGAGATCAGAAACAGAAAAGTTCTGGTGGAATTTTAGAGTTGCCTAAGAGTGAAGTATATTTTTAGATCCAAGCATAATGAACTGTTCTCTTTCCTGATGTTTTTCTGAGTTCGTTATTGAAGAAACATAAAAACAACTGGTTTCAGAGTTTTAATCACCATTCGCTAACGTAATGTCTGGACATGTGGACGATGCGAAAAAAACTTCGTGCGATCATTGAAAGTAAGGCTTGGGAATACACGATCATATCTATCATCGCCCTGAATGCGATAACTTTAGGGGTTGAAACCAGCCAGACTGTTCAACAACATTACGGCCCAATACTCCGCACATTGGACGATATCGTAGTTGGCATATACGTGATTGAGATTTCTCTTCGCGTGTTTGCATATGGCTTCCGCTTTTTCCGAGGAGCCTGGAATCTCTTCGACTTCTTTATCGTAAGCATTGCGCTTATTCCGGCCACGGGTCCGGCAGCGATACTGCGGTCACTGAGAATCCTTCGTGTTCTGCGGCTCATCTCGGTCGTCCCATCGCTGAGGCGCGTGATCGGAGGGCTGGTCTTGGCATTGCCAGGGATGGGCTCAATCATGTTGCTTCTCTCTCTGGTCTACTATGTGTTCTCTGTCATGGCGACGCAGCTCTACGGCGAGACCTTCCCGGAATGGTTTGGAACGATCGGCGCTTCCGCTTATTCTCTGTTCCAGATTATGACGCTGGAGGGGTGGAGTGATGCAATCGTCCGCCCAGTCATGGATGTCTATCCGAATGCCTGGTTGTTCTTCATTCCGTTCATTCTGACCACTGCATTAACAGTCCTGAACTTGTTCATCGGCGTCATTGTTGCAGCAATGGAGGAAGAGCATGAGAGGGATGTGGAAGAGCATCACCATTATGTGCGAATGGAAGCAAATGCGATTATGAAAGAGCTCAGGACTTTGCGGCAAGATGTTGCGAAGCTGAGACGCAATCGTAAGGCCCCTCATAAGAAAACAGCAGAGTTGACCTAGTGCGGACTCCCAGATCGTAGACGACGGTCTTTGTGCAACATGGAGGCACCTCAGCGCACCAACACCAGCACTTGGTGCGCAGTCCTTCAGAAGGCGTCTCTGCCGCTTCTCAAGATAGCCTAGGTTGTATCTGCCAGTAGGCATACAGAGTTTTATGAGTTGCAGAGAGTGCTCTAAACAAGATCATCCATGTACCAAAGCGGCATGAGGAGAGGGAGAAGCTGCAATTGCAATGGTCAAGCCAGGGTCATTTGACGGGTGTCAACCTCAGCCTTTTAACTCTTCAGATCGTACATTCAGGAGGTTTTGGCTCTGGTGTTGAGCAATACCCGCAATTTCTACAAAATTTATGCAATTTTTTGTTAGTTCTTGTGGAAATGATCAAGCCCATGAAAACTATAAGTTAATTTTGGTAGTGTTGTTTTGACTTTACTACCTGAAGTTCTTGGCGATTTCTTCATCTATACCAGTCAATATTTTGCTGCCCCCTTTCAACTTGAAACCATCAGATAATTACTTAGGGTGGGCCCAAATTCGAAATGTGAGGTCAAGTGTCGAAATGCGGGCGAAGTTGCGATCCATCATTGAAAGCCGCCAATGGGAATTCACAATCATAAGTATAATCGCGTTGAACGCTGTTGTCCTTGGCTTGGATACAAGCCAGATGCTTATTGCCAAGTACGGCCCCATACTGCGCTTTCTTGATGAATTGATCCTTGTAATTTTTGTTGTTGAACTGACACTGCGTATCATCGCGTTTGGTCCGGGTTTCTTTAAGGGGCCATGGAACCTCTTCGACTTCTTCATCATCACGATTGCAGTCATCCCGGCAACTGGCCCGGCGACCATTCTGCGTTCGCTCAGGATCCTGAGGATTTTGAGGCTCATTTCGGTTGTCCCGTCTCTGCGAAGTGTCATTGGTGGGCTGATCCTCGCACTTCCGGGCATGGGCTCAATCGTCCTGCTCATGGCTCTCGTCTTTTATGTCTTCTCCGTAATGGCCACGCGCTTGTACGGCTTGGTGTTTCCCGAATGGTTTGGCTCAATCGGAGCATCGGCCTACTCGCTGTTCCAGATCATGACACTGGAAAGCTGGAGTATGGGGATCGTTCGGCCAGTTATGGAGGTCTTTCCCAATGCATGGCTGTTCTTCATTCCCTTCATATTATGCACCGCCTTCACCGTTTTGAACCTGTTTATCGGTATAATCGTTGCAGCAATGCAGCAGGAGCACGATAAGGATATTGAGCAAGATCGTATCAACGTGCATGAAGAGACCAAGGTTGTCTTGAGTGAACTAAAAGACCTGAAACTTGATCTGATGGTTGAGCTGGAAAAATTGCGGAAAAACCGCGAGTAAGATTATCCGTCGGCAGAACTACTTACGCTGAAGATCATGATCAAGTTCTGATGAAGTAATCTTGATCACCGCGCGTGTGGATTGCGAGCGGGCTGTTATAGGCACCTTGGAAAAAAAGCCCTAAGACGAAAAGCATATCTGATAGGATACGATATGTTTGATGCAAAACTCCGCGGCTATATAGACCCACCTCTCAATAGAATGGGAAAAGCGCTGGCAGATCTGGGGATTACTGCAAATGCAGTGACCTTGGTCGGGCTTGGGTTTGGCCTTGCTGCGGGGGCGGCGGTGGCCGCTGGGCAATTTAATACAGCTCTACTGTTTATCTTGCTCAATCGCTTTGCAGACGGGTTGGATGGTGCCATCGCCAGAGCGGCGGGGTCCACACATCTCGGCGGGTTTTACGACATCACATTCGACTTCATCTTCTACGGTGCAATCCCACTGGCCTTTGCCTTTGTCGCGCCTGAGCAGAACGCTTTGGCTGCGGCAGCCTTACTTTTCAGCTTTTACATTAACGGTTCCACATTCCTTGCATTTGCAACGCTGGCACAGAAGTTGGGCATGCAAACCTCATTGCGAGGCAAGAAGTCCTTCTATTATCTGGGAGGGCTCGCTGAAGGCTTTGAAACCATTGGTGTCTTCGTCGCATTTTGCTTGTTCCCCACTTACTTCTCATGGGTTGCGTGGACTTTTGCTGCGATCTGCACACTTTCGGCCATTTCTCGCGTTTTTATGGTTCGACATATGGTTTTGAACCACCCAGATCCTTCGGTGTGAGATCGCTGCTCTTGCGAAGATCGGGGTGAAAAGGCTAGACTTATTAAAAATAGGATGCGTACTGCTGTTGTATTTGCAGTGGAATTTTCCTTAGAAATGGGTTGTGCTATGTATCGTGCCGTTACCCGAAATATACAGATCACTGTCGAACCGTATTATCTTGCTGAGGAGTCCACTCCCGAAGATGAGCAGTTCTTCTGGGCCTATACGGTCTCAATTGAGAACCTGAGTTCTGATACTATCCAACTGCGGTCTCGCCACTGGCATATCATCGATGCCAACGGCAACACGCAGGAAGTCAACGGGGCAGGTGTGGTTGGTGAAGAGCCAGTCATCGAACCCGGTGGGTCGTTTCAGTACACCTCAGGCTGTCCACTCAATACCCCTTCAGGCATCATGACGGGCAACTACCGTATGCAAACTGAAAAGGGGGAGTCCTTTGCGGTGAAAATTCCAGCTTTCTCGCTGGATCTGCCGGATATGGTCAAGACCGTGCATTAACAGCTGCAAACAATATCTTGCAGCGCAAAAAGCAGGATTGCGGGCAGTCGTGCTGCCCGCCAATCAGATTGAACTGAGTTATTGTGTGCGGAAGCGAGCCTGAGCGCCGCGCTCAATCGCTGCGATCGTCAGCTTGTCCAGCTTCAGGTGGTCACGTAGCAACTGCAACATACGCACTTCTTCAGGGCTTACCCGCAAGTCTGCCGCGGCAATCTCCACGCCAAGAGCATAAGCGGTGTCATGCAATTTGGTTGGCAAAGATTCTGCCACAAGCGCCAGCGTTGCGTTCATGCCGTTTTCGCCAGAAAGACGCTCAGCGCACTGCTGGGTAATCTTGATCAGGTTATTGTCGTCAAAATCTTTGAAGACAGGGAGAATGCCCACAATATCGCCAAGCTGGCGAAGCTCTGCATCGCTCATCGCGCTGTCTGCGGCGGAAACCATCACCATCACATGAATGAGAGCTTCTTCTACGCTCAGTAATCTTTCTATTGTACCCATATCTCCCCAAAGCGAAAAGCTTTGCCTCTTGGTTTGCTTTAGTTTTTCGCTCTGCCAAATTGTCTGGCGGCGGCTAATGACTGCAAAGGTAAGGGGGCTTCCGGCCTCATACAAGGGGGTAGAGCCGAAAACCCGAGAACTGTCATTGACGCGGGCGCTAGTTTTACATAAGTTCGCGCAGCTTTCCGGCATTAAATCCTGCTGAAGAAAGCGAAACTCAGTTACAATTTAATCTCCAAATACGGATCTCAAAATCCATGTCTATGAACAGTTTGCCTCAACTCGATCTCAGCCCAGAACTTATCGAGGCGGCACAGGTATCTAAAGCCTGGCCGTTTGAAGAAGCACGCAAACTGGTCAAACGGTTGGAGAAGAAACCCAAGACCGGGCCGGTCTTGTTCGAGACCGGCTATGGTCCATCTGGTCTGCCGCACATGGGCACCTTTGGCGAAGTTGCACGCACCACCATGGTGCGCACCGCTTTTCGTGTGCTCACAGAAGACAAGATCCCGACCAAGCTGATCTGCTTTTCAGATGATATGGACGGCTTCCGCAAAGTGCCAACCAACGTGCCTAATCAGGAGATGATGGCGTCATTTCTTGGCAAGCCACTGACCAGCGTGCCAGATCCATTCTCCAACGAATACCCAAGCTTTGCAGCGGCCAACAACGCAAAACTCATGGCGTTTCTGGATAAGTTCGGCTTCGAGTATGACTTTGTGTCGTCCACCGACTACTACAAGTCTGGTGTGTTCGATAAAGCGCTCCTGCGCATGCTGGAAGTCTACGACAAGATCATGGCGATCATTCTTCCAACATTGGGCGAAGAGCGTCAGGCCACGTACTCTCCATTTCTTCCGCTCTGCCCGCGCACAGGTATTGTGCTGCAGGTGCCAATGGTGGATCGCAATGTCGAAAAAGGCACTGTGACTTACATTGACCCTGAGACTGAAGAGCGTGTTGAAGTTCTGGTGACAGGCGGCAACGTCAAATGTCAGTGGAAAGCTGACTGGGCGCTGCGTTGGTACGCTCTGGGTATCGACTATGAAATGGCTGGTAAGGATCTGATCGACAGCGTGAATCTGTCTGGCAAGATCTGTAAAGCTCTGGGCGGTCCTGCTCCGGAAGGCTTCAACTACGAGCTCTTCCTGGACGACAAAGGCCAGAAAATCTCCAAGTCCAAAGGCAACGGCCTGACCATGGAAGAGTGGCTCCAGTACGCCAATCAGGAAAGCCTGTCCTTGTTCAACTTCCAGAAGCCGAAAACTGCGAAGAAGCTGTATTTTGACGTCATCCCGAAAGCGGTTGATGAGTACTGCACCTTCCTGTCCAAGTTCGACAACATGGATGCAGCGCAGAAGCTGATGAACCCGGTCTGGCATATCCACTACGGTACACCGCCAAAAGAAGAGATGCCGATCTCCTTCGCAATGCTGCTCAACCTGGTGTCTGCATCTAACGCAGAGAACAAGGACGTGCTGTGGGCGTTCATCTCCCGCTACGCACCGGGTTCTTCTGCCGCAACGCATAAGATGCTGGATGAGTTGGTTGGCTACGCCATCCGCTACTACGACGACTTCGTGAAGCCAACGAAGAAGTTCAAAGCAGCTGATGAAGTTGAGACAGAAATGCTCACCAAGCTGGATGAAGTGCTTGCTGGCCTGCCAGCAGAGACTGACGGCGGCGATATCCAAAACGCAATTTACGACATTGGTCGTAATATTGAGCGTTACCAGAACACCGCAAAGCCGGGTCCAGATGGACGCCCTGGTGTCGCGCAGACCTTTTTCTCTGCGATTTATCAAGTACTTCTGGGGCAGGAGAAAGGCCCACGCTTTGGTTCCTTTATCGCCCTCTACGGTATTCCGGAAACTCGTAGTTTGATTGCAAAAGCACTTGCAGGAGAGCTTGCAGCGTGATGAATTAGCCCCCTCAAACGAGGGGGCTTTTTTAATGTCTTTTCCTAGCTGGCTAACTTGGGCGCTTTTACCCGTCTACATTTTCGAAGGCTTACGTGCCCGTGCTAATTCCCTAAGGCTGTCACCAGCACCAGGACCGCAATTTGGTGCGGTTCCCGGTCAGGGCCAGGCGATCAATCTGCTTGTTGTTGGCGATTCCTCCGTTGCCGGAGTGGGGCTGGACCACACGACAAATGGCTTGACCTGCAAGATGGCTCACAAAATGGCAGAGGTATCCGGACGGCCTGTTAAATGGCGGGCTGCTGGCAACAACTCTGCAACTTCCAGCCAAATCCGTGATGTGGTCGTCCCAAATCTGCCGCACGCCGATTACACACACATTTACATCAGTATCGGTTTTAATGACCTGAAGAACTTCCGTTCTGGCCAAGCCTGGAAGAAAGGGTTCGGCGAGCTGATTTATGCATTGCGTAGCAAGTACCCTCATGCCCGGATTTACTGGTCCAACCTCATGTCACCAATGAACGTGCCCGCGCTCTCGTGGGGACTCGGCGCTGTACTGGAGCCTCGCCGGCAGATGATCAATCGTGTCGGCACGCAGCTGTGCCATGAGCGCGGTGCCATTGCTATCTCTGTCACTCCGGGGATCACGGCTGAGGGCTTCTGCGAGGACGGAATCCACGCAGCACCGATTGGTAATCAGCACTGGGTGGATCATGTGATCAACGAGTTGGTCGAGCGTGATCTGCTAGGGCTGGAAGATCAGAATGAAGTAGAAGATAAACAACACCAGATGGACGGCGCCCTGTAGGGCGTTCGTTCGGCTGCCGGTAAACGTGATCATACTCAAAATGAGTGTCAGGAGGAGCAGGATCATGTCCGTATCCTTCACACCCAGCACAATGTGAATGTCAAAGATCCCGGCTGCGATTAGAACAGCCGGGACTGTCAAACCGATCGTCGCCAGAGCTGATCCAAGACAGATGTTCACGGAGCGTTGTAACCTGTTTGAGAGCGCCGCACGGAAGCTGCCCAAGCCTTCAGGAGTAAGAACCAGAAGCGCAACGAGAACACCACCAAACGCAGCAGGCATATGAAAGCTGGCAATGCCAAAGTCCACCAGCACCGCGAATTTTTTGGAAAGCAGAACAATCGGCAGCATGGTCAGGATCAGGAAGATCGCGTGATAGCTGGTTGAATAGATCTCCAGATCATGATGATCATCATCATCGTGGGCATGCTTATCGTCTTCCACTTCATCCTTCGCCATCAGGAAGGACAGAGCCACACCAGAGTGTGGTTTAGGCTGAATGAAGAAAGACTTATGCCGGATGCTCTGAGTGGCAAGGAAGATCGCATAGAGCAGACTGATCATCACCGCAAATGAGATCTGCTGTCCCGTCGAAAGGGAAGGGTCAGCCGTTGAGGTCGTATAGCGGGGAAGGATCAGAGAAAAAGTCGCGAGTGGAATAAGGACTGAAAGGAAAGAGCGGGCGCCCTGTGTGTTGAAAGGCTGTTCCCCGTACTTGAGCCCTCCCAGAAGCAGACTGATGCCCACCATGCCATTCAGCACGATATTGAGCACCGCCAGCATCGTATCCCGGGCCAGAGGCTCATTCGTCCCACCTGTCAGCATAATGGAAACGATCAGAGAGACCTCAATACCGATCACCGAGAGCGTCAGGATCAGCGTTCCGTAGGGCTCACCAAGAATGACTGCCAGACAGTCTGCATGACGCACCACGCCAAAGGCGCACCACAGCATGACACCGAAAAGCCAGATGAAACAAAACATCTGCACAAAGAGACCGGAAGTGGGCAATAAGAGATCCGCCCCAGCCAGAAAGAAGAAGACTGTGGTTGCTGCACCTGCAAGAAAGCAGGCCTCTCGTTTAAGTGTATTCCAAAACCCTGACATTATGTTTTTATTCTCCAAGGCCCTGTAAAAAAATAATTATTCGGTGGCAGACGTCTCCGCAGTCGCGCTGTTGCGTGGACGCCAAATTATTGCAGGCTCTCCTTCCATCACCAGTGGTGTGGTTGAGGTGCTGTCATCATCCAGCTCCTCCCAGGAGTTTACCAATGTTGCGGTTTCATCCTCGCTCAGCTGAACCAGCTTGGAACGCCAGATGCCTTGCTCAGACCGCCGAGCCCGTGCCGCGATCTCTTTCAGTGAATCTGGCGCATCCCGTTCAGCCTTGGCCCAGCCATTTTCAATCAGCCAAGTGGCAAGATCATGTTTGCCCACACTGCAGGAAGCAGCATATTCATCTGTTTGCACTGATTTCATATCTGAGCAGGTGACACGCTTCTGGCGGATAAAAGCACGCAAAGCCGTCCGTGCTCTGATACCGCACGGCCATCTTTCACCATCTTCACTGGGACATGTTGTGCTGAGCGGTACAGGCTGAATGTGATGAAGGGATATTCTCTTCTTTTTATCACTTAGAGTTGCACCGTCAACGGCAACAGGGCGATACAGCACGAGTTCCTTCGGAGGAGGCTGCTTGGATTTGCGAGGTACTTTAACATGTGCAACGCGTTGGAGCTGCGTCGTTACAGGAGGAGGGGGCGTGCGACTGCCGCCAACATTGCGAAGTGTTTGAGGATGCTTGGGCGGCGTCTTGGGAATTTTTGCCTCAGCTGCAACACGGGCAGCTTCAAGCGCTGCCAGTTCCCGCTGCTTCTCTTCTGCTGTCGGCTTATGCTCAACAGGAAACGAGGAAGGGCGGTACAATGTACGCGCATTCCCACGCAGGGCTGTCGCTGCATTGTACTCTGTCAGCGCATAAAACCCGGCGCCAAGAAGCAAAGCTCCAAAAAGAATACTTGTGGTCTTGGTAATCCGCATAAGCGCCCTGTTTGCTTATTGGCTCACCCATGAAACTCTTGCTGTCCAAACCAGATCTGCAACCTGAACCACCCTTGGCTTATCGTCAGGAGTGTCCCGTCGAAATTCAATGCGCTCGTTTGTTTGCCGTTGCAAAGCACCGCAATGAAGATCTCCGGACGTGGTTGCTATCAAAACATGATCATGCCGCCGCAAAGAAGCCTCGGGAGAGACGATGAGAATTTGTCCTTCCCTGTAGTATGGTTCAAAACTATTACTCGAAACTTCAAGCGCGAAGAATTTCTCACTCTGAGAACTGGGAAAAATGAAGCTATCGCAGAATTTATCCAACTGAAAATCGGAAATCTGCTGCGGATCAACCTCCCTCAACTCATCACTCGTGCACAGAAAAGCTGGAAAAGACCTGAAATGTGTAGTTGAGATCTCTGCTTTATCTTGTAGCAAAGCGGCAAAGTCCGGAAAAGACATCTGGGTGACTTCCAGCACCTTGGCAAGCGACTCTGTGGAAGGCCAACGCGGACGACCATCCGCAGCGAACCGCTTGGAAGGATTGAAAGAGGTTGGATCAAGCCCAGCTCTGCGCGCCAATCCTGACGGCGTTAATTGATGCTGCTCAGCCAGCTTATCAAGTGCAGCCCAAAGGTGTTCGTGATCCAGCATATATCCTCCTGCGGCAGCACCGGCGTCACCTGAAACGAACGCAGATATGACTTAAAACGCCAACTGCGCCCGCATCTCAAAGAAATCTTGTATGTGGTGAATAAAATCCTATTGCAAGCTCTAGACGAAAGAGAGGGGTTGCCAGCCACTGATTTGTGGATGTAAGAGCATGACTTCAGTTGAGTAGACGTCTCTCCTGAAAGGCAAGTCCCATGTCCCTCATATTCAAGATCGCCCCCAAGGCGCTTTGGCAAGAAGCTGAAGCAGCCGGTTTCTTTGCGGGTGCACCGATCGATCTGGCCGATGGTTATATCCACTTTTCCAGCGCCGAGACCGTGAAAGAAACAGCAGCGCTGTACTTTGCGGGACAAACTGACTTGCTGCTGATTGCCGTTGAAAGCGAAGATTTCCCTGAAGAGCAGATGAAGTGGGAAGCCTCCCGGGGGGAAACGCTCTTCCCGCATCTCTATGGCAAGTTTCCCGCCTCCAAAGCTATATGGGTCAAACCTTTGCCATTGGATGCAAATGGCAATCACGAGTTTCCGGAGCTGTAAATGTCGATTGAAAACCTCATAAACAAAGTCGGTATCCGGGCACTGCATTGTCTGGACCCGGAGACCTCCCACAACGCAACCATCAAGATGCTGGCCTCAGGTCTGGCGCCGACATTCGGCCAGATCGAGGACAAGGCTCTTGAATACAAGTGGGGTGATCTGATTTTCAAGAACCCGGTGGGCATGGCAGCAGGCTTCGACAAAAATGCCGAAGCCATCGCGCCGCTGATGAAACTTGGCTTTGGTCACGTTGAAGTGGGAACGGTCACCCCTCTGCCACAGGAAGGTAATCCAAAGCCTAGGAATTTCCGCCTGAGTGCAGACCGCGCCGTTATCAATCGTTATGGCTTCAACAATGACGGCCACGATGTCGTCTACGAGCGCATCCGCAAAGCAGGCCGCACACCAGGAGTACTTGGCATCAACGTTGGTGCCAACAAGCTCTCAGAGGATCGTGTTGCGGACTATGTTCTGGGTGTAAAGCGCTTTGCAGAACTGGCGGATTACCTGACGGCCAATATTTCCTCTCCTAACACACCCGGCCTGCGAGACTTGCAGGAGAAGGATGCACTGGGGCATCTGCTCACCGCCATTATGGAAGCGCGCAACGAGCAAGAAGACCGCCTGGGCCGTAAGGTGCCCGTCATGCTTAAAATCGCCCCAGACGTGACCGACGAGGCGCTCAAGGAAATCGCAGAAGTCGTCCTGACCAGCAAAGTCGATAGCATGATTGTCTCCAACACCACCATTGCCCGACCCTCCACGCTGAAAGACCAGCAGCAGGCCAAAGAAGCAGGCGGCCTGTCAGGTGCGCCATTGTTTGAACGAGCTACCATTGTGCTAGCGAAAACCCGGCGAGCAGTTGGACCCGATCTGCCGCTCTTTGGCGTTGGTGGTGTAGACACACCAGAAAAAGCCGCAGCGAAGATCTTTGCAGGCGCAAACCAGATACAGCTCTATTCCGGCATGGTTTATGAAGGACAAACGCTGGTGAAGAAGATCAACCACCATCTGTCCCGCCTCGTTGCTGCCCGCAAGGTTGCCAACTTGCAGGAACTTGTCGGCATCGACAATGACATCTGGGCTGATAAATCGCTGGAGAACTGAGGCCCACACCTATCGATAAATGAGGCCGGGCTTCGCAGGAAGTCTGGCCTTTTTCTTTGTGAGAACACCAGTCAAAGATATCCGCCATCCACTGAGTGGCACGAAAATCTCTACAACTGTCAATATACAATGAACAGACATTCTATTTAATGTGATATTGTTCATTTATGTCGGTGCTTTACCTTCACTGTAAGAGCAACATGAAGGAAGACCCATGACCAAAGTTCTCGTTTTATATTATTCAAGCTACGGCCACATCGAAACCATGGCAGAGGCCATCCGTGAGGGGGCTGAAGACGTCGCCGGAACGACTGTGGTTGTAAAGCGCGTGCCGGAACTTGTGCCGGAAGAAGTTGCTGTAAACGGTCACTTCAAGCTGGATCAACAGGCGCCGATTGCGCAGCCGGGTGAGCTGGCGGATTATGACGCCATCATCTTTGGTACCCCAACGCGCTTTGGTAATATGGCATCGCAGATGCGTAACTTTCTGGATCAAACCGGTGGGTTGTGGGCTGGCGGCAAGCTGATTGGTAAAGTCGGCTCGGTGTTCACATCCACCGGAACAGGCGGTGGTAACGAGACAACCATCACCAGCTTCTGGTCGACACTGGCGCACCACGGCATGATGATTGTTGGCCTGCCGTACTCAAGTCCGGAACTCTTCAATATCACTGAAGTGCGCGGCGGTTCCCCATATGGCGCCAGCACCATTGCAGGCCCGGATGGTTCTCGCCAGCCAAGTGAGGATGAGTTGAAACTGGCCCGTGACCAGGGGCGCCACGTCGCAACAATTGCAAGCAAACTGACCAGCTAAAAGCAGGTGCCACGCCTGATCACATCAAGCAGCACGTAGCCTGCGTTGTGTGATCAGGCGCATCAACTCAACAAAACCTTCAAGGCTACCAAGGCCTGCCTCATATATTTCATTAAGAGATCATTCAATGACCGTTCCTAATCACGCGCGAAATCATCATCAGGGCATCGTTTTAAACGGAAATACAGTCAGCTCCCATAAGTTCCCTGCAGAACCGCTTGGACCATTCGAAGTGAAGATTGCTCTGCAGTCTGCAAGCCTGAATGCACGAGATCAGATGATCCGAAAAGGCCAGTACGGTGAAATGCCAGCGGATCTTGTGCCTTTGTCCGATGGAGCAGGGGAAGTTATTGCTATAGGTGAGCAAGTCATAAAATGGTCTGTTGGAGACCGAGTCATGCCAACCTTCTTTCAGGATTGGCTTGAAGGCCCATTCCAGCCAAGCGCATTATCTTCCGCAATCAGCTCAGCTGATCAGCCGGGCGTTTTAAGAGAGCAAGCGAAGTTTCATCAGGATACTCTTGTGGGTGTGCCAGATCATATGAGCTTTCAGGAAGCAGCGACACTCCCTTGTGCTGGCGTCACAGCATGGCATGCCCTTTTTGAGCAACACCGGGCTTTGCGACCAGAGGACACTGTCCTGATACAAGGCACGGGTGGTGTTGCCATCTTCGCTCTGCAACTCGCCAAAGCGTTTGGAGCCTGCGTTGTCCTCATCAGCTCTTCAGATGAAAAGCTAGAGAAAGCAAAGGAGATGGGAGCAGACATAACGATCAACTATAAAACCACACCGGATTGGGATGTCGAGCTAAGAAAACTGACAGATGGGCACGGCGCTGATGTGGTTCTGGACCTTGGCGGGAAGGAAACACTGGAGCGATCCATACGTGCCGTAGCCGCTCATGGCCTGATTACACAAGTGGGTGTTCTGACTGGTTGGGCACACGCCCCTGAGAATATCAGCCAGCTTGTCCTGAATAACTCGTCGCTGTCAGGTGTTCTGGTCGGCTCCCGCGCTTATTTTGAGAACCTGTGTGCGTTTGTCTCCAAGCACCAGATCAAACCGCTCATAGACAAATCTTTCTCCATGTCCCAGATCGACGAAGCCTATGCCTACATGGATCAGGCACAGCACATGGGCAAAGTCACCATCGACATTGCTTAGCACGTGACTTGCGTCTTGCCCGGGTATGCATATCGGGCAAGACAAGCTGCTTTCAGCTGAGGAAGTCCTGAAATTATGCCTTTTGGAGAGCTCCAAAATACTGGCGTTCGCGAACCACACACAGATAACTAAGGGTCAAACCACGCGCCCCGAAGAACACCAGCAATGAGAACCACAGACCGTGGTTTCCGTAGAGCGGATAAAGCAGGTAATAGCTGGCAAGAAACAGGATGGTGGAGACCACAACAGAGTTCCGCATATCCTGAGACCATGTTGCGCCAATAAATACACCATCCATCTGGAAGGCCAGTGTGCCAATGATCGGCGTCAGTACAGCCCAGATCATATAGGTACGTGCTGTTTCTCGCACCTCTGTATGTGTTGTCAGCAGGTCAATAACCGGTCCGCCAGCCACCCACAACACGACTGCCGCACCAAAGGAAAGCCCAAAGCCCCAGCCGATGGAGAGCCGCAGGGCTTTGCGGAAGGCAGTCCGCTGTTTGGCCCCGATTGCTTGCCCTATTACCTGTTCTGCAGCTGATGCCGTACCATCCAGAAAGAATGCTGCGATCAGAATGAACTTCTCAAGCACAGCATTGGCGGCAAGCACCACTTCTCCCTGAGCAGCACTGCGAGAGGTAAAGAAGCCGAAGGCAAACAGCATCACCATGGACCGGATCATGATGTCCCGGTTCAACGCCAGCATCGGCTTCAGTTTCTCCCAAATGATGATCTGAGAAAACGAAGGTAAACGCGCGCCGCGGAGTTCGCGCTTGATCAGAAAAAGACCAAGGCCAAATGTCAGCATCTCGGCAATAAAGGTTGCCACAGCAACACCGGGAATGCCCCAATCAAACCCGAGCACAAACACAACAGAAAGCACCATATTGATGACATTCAGGAAGGTCTGAATAAGCAGTCCGATACCGGCTTTGCTGAGGCCCAGATACCAGCCAAGAATAGAATAGTTGGCAAGCACAAACGGTGCTGAAAACGCACGGATCGCAAAGTATGTCGCCGCAGCTTCCTGCACCGCATCCGTCCCGCCAATAATGGGCAAGCCAAACGTCAGAAGCGGCCACTGTAAAAAGATGACGACAATGCCACCAATAATACCCAGCAAAAGGGCACGGGCGAGCACGGCACGCAGTTCATTGCCATTGTTGGCACCAAGAGCCTGTGCAGCAAGGCCTGTCGTTCCTGCGCGTAAGAAATAGAAGAAAGCGCCGATCACATCAAAAAGGATCGTGCCAACAGCCAACCCACCCAAAAGGGCCGCATCATGCAGCTGTCCAATCACAGCAGTATCAACTAACCCCAGCAATGGAGTAGAGATATACGCCAGTGTCATAGGAACGGCGAGCGCAAGGAAAGAGCGGTTCGTCACCTTGAAACTTGTAGACACGCGGGAAACCTTCAAACGAACGAGTGCAGCACCAGCAAGCAGCTCAAAATGGATTGGATAATCAAAGTATCATTGGCATATTGGTTTGTTCTGCGTTTGTCCATACCATATTGCGCAGACCTGCTATAGATAAGAGTGTATCTCCCAAGCATGGGAACCAGTTTTCGGATCAGGAAACGACAAAGCAAAAGTGATTTCAGAGAAGGTACTGCCCCTGTGAAGCTCCCAATCGTGCACCATCCTGCATACACGGCAGACATTCCGGAAAACCACCGGTTTCCAATGCGCAAATATGCGGAAGTAGCTCAGTGGTTGAAGCAAACCGATCCAGACGGTGCACTCTATGATTTCCACGAGCCGGAGCCAATCTCCAGACAAGACCTGCTGCGGGTACATGCAAAAGACTATGTAGATCAGGTTCTCAGCTGCAATGTTCCCCACGCCATCGTGCGCGAGATCGGCTTTCCTATGACCCAAAGCGTTTCCTTCCGTGCGCAATGCGCAACAGGTGGGTCTCTGCTCACGGCAATGCTGGCGCTGGAGTATGGCGTCGCCTGCAACACCGCCGGTGGGTCGCACCATGCCCGCATTGCACAAGGAGCAGGATTTTGCGTGTTCAACGATGTCGCCGTCGCGGTGAGGGCGGTACAGGCCATGCGCATGGTACGCCGCGTGCTCATTGTTGATCTGGATGTCCATCAGGGAGACGGGACTGCCGATATCTTCGCTCATGACACCAGCGTCTTCACACTCTCCCTCCATTCAGAAAAGAACTACCCCGTCCGCAAGAAGGCCTCCACATTGGATGTACCCCTGACCGATGGCATGGAGGATGACGAATATCTTGAGATCTTGGAGGACACGCTCAAACATGTTCTCAACACCTTCAAAGCCGATCTGGTGTTCTTCAATGCAGGTGTCGACCCTCATCATGATGACCGTTTAGGGCGTCTTGCACTGTCTGATGAGGGGCTGCGAAAACGAGAGGAACTGGTCTTTAAACTGGTAAGGAATGAGGGGCTTCCACTTGCAGGTGTGCTGGGAGGTGGTTATTCGTATAATCTTCGACTATTGGTTAACCGGCATTCAAATCTGTACCGTGTGGCAGCGAAGTACTTATGATTCAAAAACAAGTCCTATTTATATAAAATTTTAGTTAAATGTAATATTCCATCATTAAGAACTGAATAGGTAAATGTGTCTTGCCATTTTATGAAAAATGCGCAGTATCCCCTCCGTAAAGTGCAAATAAAATGCCTCGGAAGGCTAGGAGACACATATGGGTGTTGTAGTCACCAATAGAAGCGTTGTACTGGATACTGCGGATTACATGATCCGGGAAAGCGGGCTGTTGGGCTTGGATGTCGACCAGCTTGCCAGCAGTACTGGAACAAGCGAGCAGGATATCTCGAAAATGTTCTCTTCCAAAAAGGGGGTAGAGCATGCCGTGCTGCAAAGGTATATCGACCGCTTCCTGCAGATCCTGGGTGACCCTGCCACGCAAACTCTTCACTTTCGCAGAGCGCTGGATACCTACATTGCCGCCTTTCAGGCAGGCATGGCAGACGGTGGTGAGCTGTTCCTCTCAGCAGTGCTGGGCGACAAGGATGAAGAACTGCCGGATGAGCTTCAGGAACTTGCTGCGACTTTCGCGCGCCGCAACCGTGTCTGGTTGGCGGACCTGTTGGAATACAGTGGCAGCTGGTCCTCTGAAGAAGCGCTGGTGAAATCCGATTTCGTGCTTGCAGCACTGGAAGTTGCCGTTTTGATTGGCAACACGAGCGAAGATCCGGAGATCTTCGACAACCTGTCAACCAACATACACAACATCTGTATGCAGTAGTGGTTTCTCTGCCGGAGCAGGCGCGGTTAACGCCCGCGCCAGTTCATAAGGCGAGTAATGAACCACAGTGGCACCACGACGATGGCTCCAAGGAAGAAGTAGGAGCCAAAGCGTTCAATCGCTGAGAAGCCCATATTCCAGATCCTGACAAAGAAATCCTGCACGGAATAAATCAGGCTCAGCGGTGAAAAGTCCAGCGCAGACAAAACAATCCCGACAATCAAAGATAGAAAAATCAGCCGAATGAGAACGCGCCCCGGCGAGTCTCCAAGAAAACGGTTGAACTTATCGTTTGACATCAAAATCTCCGCTACACCAAAGCGTATCCCCGAATGCCGGAAACCGCTTTTCGGATAAGGAAACGCACTGTAATAAAAGGTCAAAGCAGTTTGACTGCCCTAAGTTTAGTGCATACTGCTTAACATTGATTTCTATATAGGAAGCCTGAGGGATATTGCATAGATGCAAATCCAAATTGTACGCTCAGGTTATTGCTGAAAGTTATTGGTGTGCCGTTTATTGTCTACGCTGCGGAACCGGAAGACGCAGACCTCCTCGCAAACATCCGCGTCCAGTCCATGCGCGAAAGCCTTGAAGCGCTGGGCCGTTTTGATCCCGAACGAGCGCGCGAACGTTTCTTGAACAGCTTTGTCTGTGAAGACACCTTCAAACTCGTCTCAGGACAACAGATTTTGGGGTTCTATGTACTGCGGGACCGCCAGGATTACATCTGGCTCGACCACCTCTACATCCACCCAAGCGCTCAGGGAGGTGGCATAGGAGCCGCCGTGATCTCCCGGATCAAAGCGCATGCGTTCTCAAAAGGAAAGCCAATCCGCCTGGGTGCATTGAAACAAAGCAAAGCCAACGCCTTCTATCTGCGCTACGGTTTCCAGCACACCCACAGTGCAGAGTTCGACAACTACTACGAACTCCCGCTGGAAAGCATGCCGCAGAGTGCACCAACTTTCATTCTGAAACGCGCTGAACCCAAAGATATCGAACAGCTCGCAGACCTGCGCCATGAAGCGATGAAAGACGAATGGGCAGCCAACAATCTCACGGACTATGCCCTTGCGCGCAGGCATTTCTTTGAAGACTTCAAGTCCGAGGCAACGCTAAAGATTGTGCAGAACGAAGAGTTGCTCGGCTTTACAGCGGTGCATGAATATCAGGACTACATCCATCTTGATATGATCTACCTGCACCCAACAACCCAAGGGCAGGGTATCGGTGGGCAGATTGTTACAAACATCAAAGAACAAGCTACGCAGCTGAACAAGCCAATCCAGCTTGGAGCGCTGCGTATCAGCAACTCCAACAAGTTCTATCTGGCGCAAGGCTTCAACTTCACGCACAACGTGGACTTTAACAACTACTACGAGTTCACCCCAGAACCAGCCTTCCAACTCCAATCCGCATCTCAGGAAGACTTCGAAGAACTCCAGCACATTCGCTACACCGCAATGAAGGAAAGCGCGGAAGCCAATGGGCTGTTTCATCACGACGAAGCCAGAGAGATATTCCTAAGCGAATACGCACCTGAGAAGACTCGGAAGATCCAGAAGAGCGGCAAGACAGTCGGCTTTTTCGTGGTCCTGAACCACCCCGATCATCTGTATCTGGACATGTTCTACCTGCTGCCTGAAGCGCAAGGTCTCGGCATAGGCTCAAAGGTCCTGCAACAGATCAAGGATCAAGCGGATGAGCAAAACAAACCCATCCGCCTCGACGCTCTCCGCATCAGCCGCGCTAACGATTTCTACCAGGGCTACGGCTTTCGCGTGACCCATTCAGAAGGCTCCAACAACTACTATGAGTATGCGCCAAAGTGTTCTCTCACAGTAAGTGAGGCATGAACCTAGTCTTTACGCCCCAAGGACTTCCAGAGGCTGCTTGGCGACGGTGATGAACTCCCAGGCATTATTGGGATCAGCGCCTGCTTGCCGGAGCAGTCCGTCAATTTTATCTCTGAACTCATACCGCTGGGTGTCTGAAAGTGTCCCGCTCTCTTCCAACGCATCCTGTAACTGAGACTTAACCTCCAGAAACTGGAGTTCAATTTCATAATCGCCGGATTCCACATTGAACCAGCCTTTAGCTGCCTGATAGTAGGTCTCTGGATTTTCTTTTGTCAGTTGAAAAAGCTCTTCCGGGCCAGCCTCCTGGAGATTGCTGCTATCGCCCGGTCCAAACCACAGGCTCAGCACCTTGCCGTCTTCCGCTCCCAGTGCCACATGCGTGTCCGCAAAAAAGAACACCACATCACCTGCTTCAAAGGAGGTTGCTGGCTCGCTGTTGTCGTATCCGACAACCTCATCCAGAATTTCATTGTAGCCAATGTCGTAGTTGAGATTGTCTTCCAGTTCGCGAATAACCCGGTTGCTCTCCGGTGTGTCCGCATAAGCCTTAAGCCCCATCAGCAGAACAGCTTCCTTGCAGTTCATGCAGCTGTGCGCAGTGGGCTGTAGCAAAGCAGCTTGGTTGGTCAGGTGATCGCGAAAGTGGGAGTTGTCTTCAAGCGGCGTCGCCCCTGATTGCCAGTTGAGGCTTCCTTTCCAGGACTGCCCAACCTCGACAGCTTTATTAGCGCTTTGCACGTTTTGTGCACCAGCTGCCGATTGCAACGGATGTGTGGACTGAACATTAGTGAGGCTCTGGGTATTGATAGGCATCGCGAGATCTTTGCTACATTATTATCATCAACCTCTGGTATAGGATTTGACAGGCTTCGCGAGTGTCCTTCAGCACATCGCAAGGGGCAGGTGTAATGTCATCACCGGATGGGGCGTATGATGAAACAGGACGAGATTGGCAAACATGGTGAGGACCAGCAGGCTCTTTTAGAGCGCCCCTCATGGCGCTTAGAACCTGCAAACTCCTCTGACTTCGACCTGCTCGCAGATATCCGTCAGCAAGCTATGAAGTCCAATATGGAAGCCAACGGTCTGTTCGACCATGCACTTTACCAGCAGTATTTCAAAGACAGCTTCGATCCGGCCTCAACCTGGAAGATCATTGAAGAAAGCGAAGTCCTCGGCTTCTACGTCCTCTGGAACAAACAGGATCACCTCTACCTCGAACGCCTCTACTTCCACCCAAAAGCACAAGGCCGTGGCATTGGTGCAGACATCCTCACGTTTCTGAAACAACAAGCCACCGCCCAAACCAAACCCATCCGCCTCGAAGTCCTCCCCCAAAGCCGCGCCAACGCATTCTACCTCCGCCATGGGTTTGAGCTGGTTGAGGAGAGGGAAGAGGAGAAGCTGTATGAATGGGGGCCTTTGCAGTGCTCATGTGTGGTTGAGAGTTTTACTCTGGAAGCTGCGGCCGAGTCAGATTTCGGTCTACTTGCGGACATTCGGCAGGAGGCCATGAAAGATGAATGGGCTGCGAATGGAATGTTTGACCATGCGTTTTATCGGGAGAAGTTTCAGAGCACGTTTGATCCAACATCCACACGAAAGATCATCATGGAAGGTGAGACCCTAGGCTTCTACGTTTTGTGGGATCGTGAAGACCACTTGTATCTGGAGCGCCTTTATCTTCGGCCAGAAGCTCAAGGTCGTGGAGTTGGAAGTGAGGTTCTGTTGCAAATGAAATGCCTTGCAAGAGAGCAGGGCAAGCCGATCATCCTCGAAACTTTTCCAGAAAGTCGAGTAAACGCTTTCTATACTCGAAATGGCTTCCAGTTGATCGAGGCTAATAGCCGTGAAAAGAAATACGAGTTCAAGCCTGTTAGTCTAGATGTTTCTGCATAAAAAACGCCGATGAGATTTCTCCCACCGGCGTTTCAATCTCAAACCAGACGGCTGAGCAGTAAAGCCCAGCCAAATCTGTCTTACTCTGCAGCTTCTGCGACAGCCTCGGCAGGGGAGAACTTACCGTAGTAGGTCTCGCCAGCGTCTGCCATTGCGCGCAGCTGTTTGTTTGGTGCGAAGCGGTCGCCCCATTTTGCAGCCAGCTTGTCACAGCGCTCTACAAACTCTTTGGTGCCAATGCCGTCGATGTAGGACAGCGTGCCACCGGAGAATGGTGCAAAGCCGAAGCCGAGGATAGAGCCAACGTCTGCTTCACGAACGTCTGTTAGGCAGTTCTCTTCAAACACGCGTGCGGTTTCAAGAGCCTGAATGCCCAGAAGACGGTCCTTCAGTTCTTCAACGTCGAACTCATCGGCAGACTTGGATGGACCTGTGATGTCAGTAATGCCAGGCCACAGAGCCTTGTCCTTGCCTTTATAGTCGTAAAAGCCCTTGGTGTTCTTACGGCCAAAACGCTCATTCTTAACAACCATTGCATCCAAAATGGTGTCAAAACCGCTGGTAGGATAAGCATCGCCAAGGTCTTTCTTGGTCGCTTCCTTAATCTTCCAGGCAAGGTCCAGAGCAACTTCATCACCCAGAGACAGCGGACCAACAGGCATGCCTGCCATCTTGCCAGCGTTCTCGATCATCGCTGCCGGAACACCATCGGAAAGCATCATGATGCCTTCACGAACGTAAGTGCCAACCACGCGGGAGGTGTAAAAACCTCGGCTGTCATTCACAACAATCGGGGTCTTCTTGATAGCCTTCACATAGTCCAGAGCAACAGCTGTTGCCTTGTCCTCGGTCTTCTCACCCAAAATGATCTCAACAAGCATCATCTTGTCCACTGGGGAGAAGAAGTGAATGCCGATGAAGTCAGCTGGACGCGATGACGCTTCTGCCAGTGAGGTGATCGGAAGAGTAGACGTGTTGGACGCGTAAACTGCGGAAGCTGGCATTGCTGCTTCTGCTTTTTCGGTCACAACGCGTTTCACTTCACGGTCTTCGAACACAGCTTCGATTACCAGATCCACATCGCTCAGGGCGTTGTAGTCAGTGGTCGCAGTGATCAGGCTCAGCAGCTTCTCTTTTTTCTCAGGAGTAGACTTGCTGCGCTTGATAGCTTTGTCCAAAAGGCCTTCAGAGTAAGCTTTGCCTTTGTCAGCAGCTTCCTGAGACTGGTCGATCAGAACAACCTCAAGGCCAGCTTTTGCTGTCACGTAAGCAATGCCTGCACCCATCATGCCAGCACCAAGAACACCAACTTTCTTCAGTTGTGTCTCAGGCACACCAGCTGGGCGGCGAGCCCCTTTGTTCAACTCCTGCATGGAACCAAACAGGGAGCGAACCATGGCGGCAGCTTCCTTGCTCTGCAGAACATGGGCAAAGTAGCGGCTCTCAATGGTCAGGCCAGTGTCCATTGGCACCATCAGGCCTTCAACAACAGAGTGCAGCATGTAGCGTGCGCCCGGGTAGTTGTCGTAGGTGTTCTGACGGTAAATCGCGTTCGCAGCAGGCCAGAACTGCATACCGGATGGGGAGTAAACCTTACCGGTTGGGATTTTGAAGCCCTTCTTGTCCCAAGGCGCAACTGGGTCAACACCTTCGCTCAGCATCTTCTTGGCAGCAGAAACCAGCTCAGCTTCAGGCGCAACAGCGTCAATCAGCTTCAGGCGCATGGCTTTCTTCGCATCAAGGTTCTGGCCCATCAGCAGGAACTGCAGACCACCCTGAAGGTCACCAACCAGGCGCATAACACGCTGAGTACCACCAGCACCTGGGAACAGGCCAACCTTCACTTCAGGAAGAGCCATCTTCAGGCTTTCCTCAGCGCCGATACGCTTGTGACAGGCCAGAGCCAGCTCAGTGCCACCACCCATGGAAACGCCGTTGATCGCAGCCACATATGGCTTGCCGGAGGTTTCCATTTTACGGAACACGAGAGAAAGCTTGCGAGTGCCTTCAAACAGTTCTTTCGCAGCGCCTTCCGGGTCAACGCTCTGACGCTTTTTAAAGCCGGCAAGAGCCTTGCCAATCATGGAAAGGTCAGCACCAGCGGAAAACGCTTTCTTGCCAGACGCAACCACAACACCTTTGATGGCGTCATCAGCGGTGATGTCGTCGATGATTTTGTCCAGCTCGTTAATGACGGACTCGTCAAACACGTTCATCGGCTTTTCAGGCGAGTCCCATTTCAGAACTGCAAAGCCGTCCGCATCGGTTTCAAGGGTAAAGTGTGTGTAAGTCATGTTCGTCTCTCCCCTTAAACGCGCTCAATGATGGTTGCTGTGCCCATGCCAGCACCAATACACAGCGTAACAAGAGCAGTGTTTTTGTCCTGGCGTTCCAGCTCATCAAGAACTGTACCAAGGATCATTGCGCCGGTTGCACCAAGTGGGTGACCCATTGCAATTGCACCACCGTTTACGTTCATGTTGGCGTGGTCAATCTCAAACGCCTGCATGTAGCGCAGAACAACAGCAGCAAAGGCTTCGTTCAGCTCAAACAGGTCGATATCGCCAATTTCCATGCCAGCGTTTTTCAAAAGCTTCTCGGTCACATCAACCGGGCCTGTCAGCATCAAAGCCGGATCAGAACCGATGTTTGCAAACGCTTTGATGCGTGCGCGTGCTTTCAGGCCATAAGCCTCGCCAGCTTCTTTCGTACCCATCAACACAGCCGCAGCACCATCCACGATACCGGAGGAGTTACCAGCATGGTGCATGTGGTTGATCTTTTCGATCTCAGGATGTGCCTGAATACCAACAGCGTTAAAGCCACCCATACTGCCCATCATCTCAAAGGATGGGTTCAAACCTGCAAGGGACTGCATGTTTGTTTCAGGGCGCATGTGCTCATCACGGTCCAAAATGGTCAGGCCATTGATGTCGCGCACAGGAACAACTGAGTTCTTGAAGCGGCCTTCATCCCATGCCTGTTTCGCACGGCGCTGGCTTTCTACAGAATATGCATCCACGTCATCACGGGAGAAACCGTATTTGGTGGAGATCAGGTCAGCAGAAACGCCTTGAGGCATGAAGTAGGCAGGAATAGCCACCTGCGGGTCAGCAGGCCAAGGGCCACCAGAAGCACCAAGACCAACACGGCTCATCGCTTCAACACCACCGGAAATAACCAGTTGGTTTTGACCGGCCATGATCTGGGAGGCACCCATATTCACCGCATCCAGACCAGACGCACAAAAGCGGTTGATCTGCATACCCGGGACTGAGCGGTCATAATCTGCTGCGAAGACAGCAGCGCGTGCAATGTCAGAGCCTGCGTCACCCACTGGGTCAACACAGCCAAGCACAACGTCATCTACAAGCTTGGTATCAAGCTCATTACGGTCTCTGATGGCTTCAAGAGCGTTCGCTGCAAGGCGCGCTGTCGAAACTTCATGCAAGGAGCCGTCTTTCTTGCCGCGCCCGCGTGGGGTGCGCACATGATCGAATATAAGGGCGTCTGCCATATTGTCCTCCGCAAAAATTGGTCAGGCTGGTGTAGGCAAGGGGTGGCCGGGCATCAGGTCATAAGGGGCTACCCAATGGGGCAGGGCCTTAATCCGCTCAAGCCATGCATTCACATTTGAATAAGGGCCGAAGTCCACACCAATCTCTTCTGGCCAAAACAAGTATCCGCACACCGAAAGGTCTGCGATTGTTGGGCGATTTCCAACAAGGAAGTCATTGTTCGCAAGGCGCTGGTCCAGCACCTTCAACGTGGCGATGGTCCGGCCTTCAAAAAAGCGGGTCACATCGGTCTCACCGGTCTTCACCATGGCTCGCATATAGCGCAGGGTTGCCACATAGCTGGTCAGCTTGTGGTTATCCCAGAAAAGCCAGCGCAGGATTTCCCGGCGTTCTTCCTCGCTCTCCCAGCCAAATGTGCCAAGCTGCTGGGAAAGGTATTCCAGTATCACGGCAGACTGGGTCAGCCGTGTTTCCCCGTGGATCAGCACGGGAATCTCCCCCATCTCGTTCTGCTCACTGCGGAACTCAGGATCGCGGGTCGCACCATTGAAAAAATCCACCCACGTCGGGGTCCATGATGCCTGGGAAAGCTCCAGCATCAGCGCAACCTTGTAGGCATTGCCGCTTTGCGCAAAACACTGAAGTTCATATTCCGCCATATCGCACTCCTAAAATCTGTCAGTTTAATATATCAGATTGAGAATAGGGCAGGACAAGAGCCCGGGATAGGTCCCGGGCCCTTGAGTTGCGATAAAGTGATTAGAACGCTTCTGCATCCAGACTCATCATTGTGTCCGCACCGGTGGAGATGCGGGCCAGATGAGCAGAAGATTCCGGCATGATACGCTCCATGAAGAAGGTACCAAGGGTCAGTTTGGTGTTCAGCCAGTCTTCCTTGCCGTTTGCACCTTCAGCAATTTTACCTTTTGCTGCAATCGCAATCTTGGTCCACATGTAACCAAGGGCAACAAGGCCAAACAGGTGCATGTAGTCGTTGGATCCGGCACCCGCATTGTCCGGGTTCTTCATCGCGTTCTGCATAAACCACATGGTCGCGGCCTGAAGGTCCTTCAAAGACTGCTTCAGCGCTGTGGTGTAAACGCTCAGCTCTTCGTCGCCTTCATGCTCTTTGATGAACGCGCCAACTTCTTTGAACCATGCCTGAATAGCGCGGCCACCGTTTGCTGGCAGCTTACGGCCAACAAGATCAAGCGCTTGAATGCCGTTGGCACCTTCATAGATCATGGCGATACGAGCGTCGCGAACGAACTGCTCCATACCCCATTCCTGAATGTAACCATGACCACCGTAAAGCTGCTGAGCCATCACAGCGTTGTCAAAGCCCTTATCGGTGATAACGCCTTTGATCACTGGGGTCAGAAGACCCATGATGTCGTCAGAAGACTGTCTTTCAGCTTCATCCTCGGAAAGATGAGAGACATCACCATGCAGGCCAGTCCACATGTAAAGAGCACGCGCTGCCTCATTAAAGGAGCGGATGGTCATCAACACGCGGCGCACATCCGGGTGCACAATGATTGGGTCAGCTGGCTTATCTGGTGCCTTAGGTCCGGTCAGGGAACGGCCCTGCAAGCGATCCTTCGCGTAGATAACTGCGTTCTGGTAAGCCACTTCGGACTGGGACAGGCCCTGAATACCAACGCCAAGACGCGCTTCGTTCATCATCACGAACATGGCGCGCAGGCCTTTGTTTTCCTCACCAACGAGGAAACCAGTCGCATCGTCATAGTTCATGACACAGGTTGCATTGCCGTGGATGCCCATTTTCTCTTCAATGGAGCCACAGGAAACGCCGTTCATTTCACCCGGATTGCCGTCTGCATCGAGCTTCTTCTTCGGCACAACAAACAGGGAAATACCCTTGGTGCCGGCAGGAGCGCCTTCGATACGAGCCAGAACGAGGTGAATGATGTTCTCGGAAAGATCATTGTCACCTGCAGAGATGAAGATCTTTGTGCCGGAAATCTTGTAGGAGCCATCCGCTTGCGGAACAGCCTTGGTGCGCAGCATGCCCAGATCCGTACCACAATGCGGCTCGGTCAGGTTCATGGTGCCAGTCCACTCACCGGTTGCCATCTTAGGCAGGTAAGTGTCCTTGATCTCGTCACTTGCATGCGTATGCAGAGCAGCCATCGCGCCAGCTGTCAGGCCCGGATACATGGCAAACGCCATGTTGGCCGAACAGATGTACTCATTCACAATGCCGGAGAAGATGGACGGAAGGCCCTGACCACCATACTGCTCAGGAACGGACAGACCACCCCAACCAGCTTCAACATAGGCGTTGTAGGCTTCTTTAAAGCCTGGAGGCGTTGTCACAGAGCCATCATCATGGCGGATACAACCAGCTTTATCGCCAGAATGGTTCAGCGGCTGCACGATCTCCTCAGAGAACTTTGCGCCTTCTTTCAAGATGGCTTCAACCAGATCCGGTGTCGCCTCGGAGAACCCGGGCAAGTTGGAATGTTTTTCGTAACCCAAAACATCTTTGAGCAAAAAGAGAGTGTCTTCGACGGGAGCACTATAACTCGGCATAGCAATTTTTCCTTCCGACCAACCTTAGAGGCATGGCTTTAACGTTTGCGTAAACGTCAACTTGTGACGGAATATAGAGCGCCCTCGCGCCTGCGGCAAGTTATACCCAAGTGTAATTTCTTAGGGGTAGGTACGTATCCGCGGAATCCTGCGGGTTTGTACCTGATAACTTCCCTGTGAAATCTTAGTGGACCCTGCCTCTGGTACTATGAAAGTGACGGGTAAGCTTTGTCTGCCCCTCAATTTTAAAGGGAAAATATGGCGTGAAAGCGAGAATCGCCGTTTTTGGAAAACTCGATTATGCGGCTTCCGTCCACACGCTTGGCCCAGCCTTGCTCCAGAAAGAAGGAGAGCAGGGAGGTGCCCGCAATTCCTGCCAGATGAGACCGCCGTGCACTCCAGTCCAGACAGGATTTGCACAAGGGCCGCCGCTTGGTCTCCTTGTCCGGTAACACCACGCCCAGTTCACTCAGGAAGGATCGACCGTCTCCGGTGAGGTGAAGCTGCTCACCATCTTCCACCAAAAACTCTCGCGCCAGCAAACTGTCATAGGCCTGCACCCCATACTCTCCGGCCAGATGATTGTAGCAGATACGGGCTTTGCGCAGGGCAGGCTCCTTTGGCCCGGTCCGCACACGGGTCATTCCAGAGCGCATGGCAATCCCGCTCATGGCCTCCAGCAAAGCTGCAACATCAGCATCCGCCAGGTTGTAATACTTGTGCCGTCCTTGTTTGCGCAGGGTGACCAATCCGGCCTCCGCCAGCCGTCCCAGATGAAAACTGGAGGTCTGAGGCGTGACACCAGCCTCCTGAGCCAGCTCACTGGCCGTTAACGCCACGCCAGTCATAAGAGCCTGCAACATGTTCGCCCGTGCCGGATCTCCAATGAGTGCGGCAATCCCGGCAATATTTGGACCTTCTTTCATGTGGGGCTCCATTCTTGAATTCTGCTCGATGACTATAGCACACACGCAAAATTGATAGTTCGATCACGATCGAAACAATAGCGCAGACCAGCTTGCTACACCGGGGGCATTGACGAACTGAACCGGAGATTTGTGATGCTCACCTGTGTCATCCGCTACCAGATAGACCCGACGAAAAAGGCAGAATTCCAACAATACGCGCGCAATTGGGGGCAGGCGATCCCGCGCTGTGGAGCGGACTTGATTGGCTACTATGCCCCTCATGAAGGTTCCACCACATTGGCCTATGGCATCTACAATGTGCAAAGCTTGGCTCACTATGAAGAATACAGAGCCACTCTTGCAAATGACCCGCTCGGGCGCGAAAACTATGAGTTCGCTATGAGAGAAAAGTTCATCCTGAAAGAAGACAGAACGTTTCTCACTCTTGCATCCACGCCGCATGCAAAGCCGTAATCGCCAAACAAGCCGTGAAAGTTCCCAGCATGATTGCCGTTATTTTTGAAGTTGAACCCTTCGCAGACCACAAAGCCAGTTATCTGGATGTGGCCGCCTCAATTAAGCCTGAACTGGAGAAAATCCCGGGGTTTATCTCTGTTGAGCGATTTCAGAGTCTCACCAATCCTGAGAAAATTTTGTCACTGTCATTTTTTGAGGATGAGGAAGCCGTGAAACGCTGGCGCACTCAGGAAAAGCATCAGGAGGCGCAGCAACTGGGAAAAAATGAATATTTCCAGAAGTATCGCATCCGCGTGGCAAGCGTTTTGCGAGATTATGGCTTGGATAACAATTAAATTAAGAAAGTTCGGGAGATATGCCGGTATTTTATAGGTGAAAAATATTGAACGTATTCTTCATGAATAAATTCAGGTGCCTATAAGTGGCTATAAATCAAAAAGGTGGGGTAAAAGCCCCACCTGACCGGACTGAAAATCAGCCTCTTTTTTCGCGCAGCATACCTTCAACAATCGTGACGGTTCTCTGCAGGTCTTCAATCGCTTCATCAATGTTGGCGCGCTGACCTTCAAGCACTTTAATCTGCTCCTGAAAGCGGCTCAGTGCCACCTCAAGCTGGGTGACCTGACCGTCACGCAGATCATAAAGATCCAGCATACTGCGGATTTCAGTGAGAGAAAAACCAACACGTTTTCCCATCAAGACCAACTTCAAACGCGCACGATCCCGACGGTTGTAAATGCGATTAAGCCCGTCACGCTTAGGATTCAGGAGGCCCTTGTCCTCGTAAAATCGAAGAGTGCGGAGGGTAACATCAAATTCTTTTGCCAGGTCGCCAATGGTAAACTGTGTCTTCTTTCCCTTACCCAGCTCATTGGCAACAACATCAACAATCATCTCATTGATATGTAGGGCTTCGCTCATCTGCTTGACCTGTTCTTCTTTGCTCTCACGACACTGCCTCTAATGTACGACATCCGTACTTAAGTACATGCTAAATGATGCACCGCGCAATTTCCATCAAGTTTATACATTGGCAAGAACACGTAGGTCCAGCGTGCGCGGCTTGATAACCCTTAATTCGAGTAAATCGGGACACGAATTATTTTCATGAGTTTGTTCCGTACTCCCTGAAATAGCAGGGTATCTGCATGATAACCGCCGTAATTCACATTCCTTAAGGGCTCTTCACGCAGAATTCGAGCTATTAACCCGCTATTTACCCTAACGAGTAAAAAACTAGTCCTACGAGTTTTAAGACCGGTGCAAAACCGCAAAGTGATTCGTTTCTTGACCCACTCACAGACCACGTAAAGTGGTTGACGTTTATTTTTATAATGTGATTTGGGCAGGGAAAGACGACATGGCGCGGTCCGGACAGTTTTATGAGGCCCTTCAGGCATGTCTTGGAATAAACCAGAATTTGGAAAATCCGCTTCAGACAAGTCCTTTGGTGAAGGGCTGGATGCAGACCACGTAAAGTGGTTGGAGGAAAGTGGAATGGCGCAACATAATCCTGCAGCAGCAAGGCATGCGGCCCATTCTCCCTATTCTGATGAATTTGGTACAGCGGCGCAGCAACCTTACGGACAACCTCATACCACGTCTCAGGAAGCGGCGATGAACGAAGTTGCGCAGGCACTAAGCCGCCTGATGCAGTCTGAAGGCCGTACACCCCTCGCTCATGTAGAACCACAGCCACGTGCACGTGATCAACACATGCATGCGCCGCATGCGCGTGATCCTCATGTTCGCGACCCACATACTCGTGACACCCAAGTTCGTGATCCCCAAAATCGTGATCCCCAAATTCGTGATCCATGGCACCGCTCTGACCTGAGATCCGGTCTTGACCAGTCAACAAGCCCACATGCCTATGAGGATCAGTACGATCCGTCTGCCGACCAGCACCTGTATGCACGCGCTGGTATTTCTCGTGATCCGCTCCTGCATCCGCGCCCGCCAGTTATGCGCAGACAGGAACAGGCTCCTTTACCACAGGCTCCTGAAGCTTATGCGCCGCAGCGCCGTGCCCAGCAATATGCTGAGCCTGCACCAATGCAGCCGCGTGCGCATCAGCCATCCGCTTACCCTGCTGCCCCTATGCAGCCGGAAAAGCAGGAATGGGCCGAACCAGTGGCCAGACAGGACGAAGATCCAAACGCGGAGAATTCCAAGGTAAAGCGCATCAGCTCTGTGCTTGATGCCTTGAACGCCCTGGATGAACGCTTGAACTCCCTTGCTCATAACGAAAATGAAAAAGGGAAGGGTGTTCCGCCAAAAGCTGAAAATACTGCGCCTATGCAGGAGCCGAAACCAGCTCCTGTAGAGCAGAACTGGGCACCCGCCGCGCAAGATTATGCTCGTCCGCCGGTCACGCAGATGGAGCCTCGCTTCAACGCAGGTGCAATGCCGCACGGTGTGGAAGCACGGCAGAGCCAGAGACCAGCAGCACCGCAGCCAGCACAAACTGCGGAATATTCTGAACTCAACACAATGATTGATGGCCACTTCAAGCAGCTGGCCAGTCAGCTTGATACGTTGCGCGAGCCAGATGAGGCGCGCTTTGAGCAGTTGCATGATGGCATGCAGACACAGCTCAACAGCCTGCGCGACGAAATGATGGACCGCACCTCCGACAATCGCTCGCAGCTCTCTGAGATTATTGGACGCCTGCGCGATGAAGAGGGCAACGGCCTGCTGCTCAAAGAACTGCGCCACGAACTGGAGCAGATGAAATCTGCGCTGTCCCGCTCTGACATTGAGGACAGCCTCAATGCTTTGAGCATGGCGCACGCATCCATCCAGTCTCGCTTGCAGGAACTGGCAGAAAAGAATGTCGATCCGGCGATTTACGAGAGCCTGTCTGAGCGGATGGCTGAGGTGGAAAACCAAATCCGCCAGCTGCCTCGTGTTGATCAGCTCAACTCGCTGGAAAACCGTCTGTCCTCCATGGGTGACCGTCTGGAAGATGTTTTGCTGCGCTCCGGCACCGCTGGTCTGGAAGTTGTCCGCGATGAAGTTGCTCAGCTGAGACAAGTTATTGATCGTCTGGATTCAGGCCGCATGATCCATGATGTGGATCAGCGCATCCGGTTCCTGACAGCCCGTATGGATGAGCTGGACCACTTCTCTGCAATTCAGCGTGATATTCAGTCTCGCCTCAGCAGCGTTGAAACGCGCATGCCTGATGGCGAAGTGATTGACCGTCTGCATGGCCGTTTGGACTCCATCTCCAACATTCTGGCTGAAGGCCCGGAAAAAGCAGGCAACAACGATCAACTGAACCGATTGGAAGATCGCCTTTCTGATATCGGCCAAAAGCTGGACCGCATGGAGAAAAGTCCGGAAGCCACAACAGGCTTCGATCAGGCGTTCTCGTCCATTGAAGGTCGCCTCGACCATCTCTGCAACAAAGTGGATGACATTGAAGTCCGCCTGACGGAAACCTCCTTCGAGGTTGCTTTGAACGAGAACGAAAGTGCGGCTCTTGCCCGTCTTGAACAGCGTGTAATGACGCTGACCCAGATGGTTGAAGACAGTGCGCATGCCGGTTCCTCCGACAAAGCAATGTCCATGATCCGCGCTGAGATCGCAGAACTACGTGGCCACATCGGTGCATTGGCAACCTCAGGCGATATTGAATCCCAACTGCAGGAGCTGGCTGCAACCATCTCCAGCCCGTCTGGCCTGTCCTCTGATGTTGAGATCGATCGTCTGGAACAGCAGATCGCAGACCTTTCTCAAAAACTGGATATGTCTCAAACCCAGTTTGGTGCGATCGGCAATCTGGAAAACAGCTTCGGCACCATCGAGCAAGAGATCAAAGGCCTTCACACCGACATGGTGGATAAGGCGCAGCAGATCGCACAGGATGCAGTAAAGGCTGCAACAGACAATCTGGCTCTGGGTAATGGCGCTGAGCAGGGTGAGGCAGTTGAAGCCGCTATTTCTGCGCTGCGTCTTGACCTGCAGTCCCTGCTGGAAGCATCCGGCCAGAAAGACGATGTAGACCAGCATGCTCTGCAAGATGTGCGCGATGTGCTGGGCACCATTTCCCATCGCCTGGAAAATCTGGAAAGCATCCGCAACGCCATTGGCAACACAGAGATTTCCGACGAACACCAGAAACTGGTTGGCGACACGCAAATCAGCAGCATTCTGGGCGCCTTCAATATGGGGCGCAAAGGAAACACAGCGGAACAGGCTTCTGCCGCGGCGGAACCGGAAGGTCCACGTAACCGTAAAGCAGACTTCATAGCAGCGGCCCGCCGTGCTGCAAAAGCAGCTGCCAAAGAAGTGAAGACAGCCAAGCAGGAAGAAGAAAAGCCAGCATCCGGCACGAGCAAAGCACCAGAACGGGCACGCCGTCTGCGTGACTACATCAGCCCGAACCGGACCAAACATGTTGAGGTTCCTGAAAACCTGCGCGCCAAAAAGGCAGCTGCAACGGCTGAGGTTCTTAGCAAACTTCAGGTGGCTGAAGAACCTATTTCTTTAAGCTCAGAAGACATCGTAAGCGAGACAGAGACTGCGGTGAAAGAGCCGATCAATCTGTCTGCTGCACCTGTTGAGTTGGGCAAAGTTGAAACAGAAACAAAAGGCAAGAAGAAGGAAAGCAAATCCAACCGCCGCCGTGCAATCATGCTGGCAGCTGCAGCTCTTCTTCTGACCATCGGCGCGTTGCGGGTGTTCGACACAGGTCTGTTCTCCAGTTCAGACGGCGTTGACACTGCAGGATCTGACACAATGCCAAGCATCATGGCGCCAGATGCACCAATGCCAGGCAAAGACAACTCCTCCCTGCTGAGCGGTGGTGTAGACGCAATTGCAGCGCCTGATGTTGTCAGCCGTGTATCCTCCATGCCCTCTGGGGCAGAGTTACCTTCACCCGTCAGTTCCACAAGCATCTGGCAGTCTGGCTCCGCCACCGCACCGTCCGAACCAACCAAAGAATTGATCTTTGGTCAGGCAACCGACATTGGCGGGGGAAATAGCAAAGCACAGCCAGCTCAAAAAGTTGCCTCCAATGTGGCCGCTGATCCGATCACAACGGCAAGCGTTCCAACCACACAGGCAACCGCCTCTGGGTTTGGAGAGCAGGTGACACCAATCATTCCGCAGCAGCCAGTTCAGCAGGTTGCTCCAAAACAGTCCGCCTACGATCTGCCATATGCAATCGGCCCGATTGATCTGCGCACAGCCGCCGCCACTGGCGAAGCTGCCGCCCAGTTCGAAGTCGCACGCCGCTACACTGAGGGCAATCTGGTTCCCGCCAATCTGGGTGCAGCAGCGGACTGGTACCGCAAAGCGGCAGCGCAAGGGTTGGCACCAGCGCAATACCGCCTCGGCAGCTTCTATGAAAAAGGCCGCGGTGTTGAGAAGGATCTGGCACAGGCACGGGACTGGTATTCCCTGGCAGCCGCGCAAGGCAACATCAAAGCCATGCACAACCTCGCTGTTCTCTTCGTAGAGGGCATTGATGGCAAACCGGATTACACCTCCGCCGTCAAATGGTTCCGCATCGCTGCTGACCATGGCGTAGCAGACAGCAAGTTCAACCTTGCCATCCTTGCAGCGCGTGGCCTTGGCATGAAGCAGGATCTGGTGGAAAGCTACAAGTGGTTCGCCCTCGCAGCCCTGCAAGGGGACGATGACGCCGCCGGAAAACGCGATGAAGTCGCCGCCAGCCTGACTAAGCGCCAGCACGGACAGGCTCTGGAAGCGGTCGCGACCTATCAGATGAAGCCGGTTGATCCTGCAGCCAACAAAGTCATGATCGACACCAAGTGGTCCGGCAAGCCGAAAACCACAGTTTCACAGGCCGGTTCTCCATCTGTGAAAAAAATACAGCAAGCCTTGCTCGATATGGGGTATGATCCAGGCAACCCAGATGGTGTAATGGGACCTAATACACGGCGCGCGATCAAGAGTTTGCAGGCGCGTTTGGGAATGGAAGCAACGGGTGAACCTGACCGGCGTCTGATGACGGCGCTGGCCTCTCAGACCATATAATTTCACGTTACTAGGGGATTTCTGGTTAGATTTGCACTTGCTGCTCCGCGTAGATTGACAGAGCGTCTGGAATGGCGCTTAACACTCTACAATGTTGTTGGATAAAAGGTGACTCGGGGCGCACTGTCAGGTCACCTGAGTGACCCGCGGTGCCATTTTGCAGATCTATCTACCCATCGCAGAACTGCCGATTAATGTCTTTATGATCTTCGCCATGGGCGGAACCGTCGGGTTCCTCTCAGGGCTTTTCGGCATTGGTGGCGGCTTCCTGCTCACGCCACTGCTCATTTTCTCCGGAATTCCGCCAGCGGTCTCTGTTGCAACCGTCACCACACAGATCGTTGCCTCCTCGGCCTCCGGCGTTCTGTCGTACTGGCGCAAAGCGGGCATTGACTTCAAACTTGCCGGTGTTCTGCTGTGTTCAGGTATCGTCGGCTCGGCAATCGGCGTCTGGATCTTTGGCATCCTGCGCAGCCTCGGGCAGTTGGATCTGGTGATCTCGCTGGCCTACGTCACCTTCCTCGGCACCATCGGCGTGCTGATGCTGGGTGAATCCATGAAGGCCATCATGCGCCGCAAAAGCGGGAAAGCACCTGCTGGCCGCAAGCCCGGACAACACAACTGGGTGCATGGCCTGCCGTTCAAGGTCCGTTTCCGCCGGTCTAAACTCTATGTGAGCGTCATCCCGATCTTCGGCATCGGCAGCTCCATCGGTTTCCTCGGCTCAGTTCTCGGCATCGGCGGCGGCTTCATGATGGTGCCAGCGCTTATCTACCTGCTGCGCGTACCGGCCAACATCGTCATCGGTACCTCATTGCTGCAAATCCTCGGCACCATGGCCGTGGCAACCTTCCTGCATGCCATCAACACCCAGTCCGTTGATATCGTGCTCGCCCTGACGCTCATGATCGGCGGCGTGATTGGCGCTCAGTTCGGCGCTCAGGTGGGGCAGGGCATGCGCGGTGAACACCTGCGCCTCGGCCTCGGCCTGCTGGTGTTGCTCGTCGGCCTGCGCTTCGCGTTCAATCTGATTGTGGAACCGGAAGACCTCTATTCCGTCAGCGTGATTGAGGAGCCAGCCAAATGAGACGAGCGCTCCACTCACTCACAACACTGCTGACAGTCCTCTTTCTGGCACTCATCTCTGGTGCACCCGCTCTGGCTGAAAAGCTCGTGTCTGCCGTCTCGTCCTCTCACGTGGCCATCACCTCCAACTTCACCGGAACGCAGATCCTCGTTTACGGAGAGATCGCCAGAGACGCAGAAACCGTCTCCAGAACCGGCAATCAGGATGTGGTCGTCGTTGTGGAAGGCCCGCTGGAGCGAGTCACCACATGGCGTAAGGATCGTATCGTCGGCCTTTGGATCAACGCCACCTCACAAACCTATATCGCTGTCCCAAGCTTCTACGCCGTCCATGCAACGGATGACCTGCGCAACATCGCATCAGACGACTGGCTCAAACAGTACCGCATTGGTTTGGAACACCTGCCGCTTGCAGCCTTGGGCACCCGTGCGCCAGCGTTAGAGCGCAATGCGTTCAAGGCAGCGTTCCTGCGCTCCCGTGTCCAGCACGGCCTTTATTCGCAGATGTCCAAGTCCATCAACTTCCTGAGCCCGACCCTGTTCTCCACCACCGTGGACCTGCCAGCCACCATCCCGACAGGCGACTACAAGGTCACGACCTTCCTCTTCAGCGGAGGCGTATTGCTGGACCAGCAGGAGCAAGTCCTGACCGTGGCGAAAACAGGCTTTGAGCAGGTGACATTCAACCTGTCCCGGCAACATCCGGCAGTCTACGGCGCACTGGCTATCATTCTGGCCCTGTTCACCGGCTGGCTCGCAGGCGTGATCTTCAAGAAAGATTAGGAAGAGAAAGCGTTCAGCGAGGTAGACAAAACAAAAGGCCCTCAAATCAGAAGGGCCTTTTTTGTTAGTCGCTGAGGAGCTTGGAGGCAGTGAATGGGAACAATCGCCCGTTGCCCAGCATAAACACCGAGAACCGCTTCTCGGCAAACACATCAGAAAAAGCTCTGTCCATCACATTCAGGCCACCTGTCAGCGCACCAAAGGCTGGCAACACAAGGCGGTTGCCGTTGGTCGCAAAGCAGGCTCTGCGAATGGTACGGCCCATGCGGCGCACTTTGGCGGCTGGGTGCAAGTGCCCGCAAATCTCGCCGCGCTCAGCCTCTTCATTCGGCTCATGCCGGAAACTGAGGGATTTGATGGAGAGCTCTTGATAGCGCTCACCGCAAATGTGCCGGGCAATCTCAGGGTCGTGGTTGCCGGTGATCCAGATCCACTCCCGTCCCAGCTGCATGGTTGCCAACATGGCGAGATACGCCGCAGGCATGCGCTCGGAGCTTTCGCAGTCATGGAAGCTGTCACCAAGGCAGATCACGCGGCGCGGATCGAACAGATCGATCAGGGCGGAGAGCTTTTCCAGTGTAGCGGCTGTATCATAAGGAGGCAGCATCAGGCCCTTGCTCTTGGCAATGCTGGCTGCTTTTTCCAGATGGAGATCGGACACCACAAGGGTCCGCTCTTCTGGCCACCACAGGGCTCCACTGTCGTGAAGGCCAACAAGTTCTCTTGCGAGAGACAAGTCGTGGCATACAGGAATAGGTTGACGATAACTCGGTTCTACTCGTGGCTGCAACTGACTGTTAAGTCTCACAATTGGGCCTCCAGTAATAAATCATCTGCTGCGTCCGCCAGCAGCTCTTCTGTCGCACTTCCAAAGATAGGCTCTTTCCCAATTTCAAGAAGAACCGGAATAGCCAAAGGAGAAACGCGACCCAAAGCACTATGCGTGATTCTTTTGTCGATACGAGAAAGAAAGTGACCTAAACGAGAGATATCCAGAAGTCCTGTAGCGGCATCCGTCCAGGTTGCTTGTAAAAGCAGGTGATCGGGCTCGTGTTCGTGCAGTACGTTATAAATAAGATCCGTATTTATAGTTATCTGCCGCCCGGTTTTCTCTTTGCCAGGGTGCCGTCGTTCTACGAGACCTGAGATCATAGCGCAATTTCTAAAGGTTCGTTTCATCAAACTACTTTCAGCAAGCCACGCTTCAAGGTCATCACCAAGCATATCTTCTTCAAATAGGTCATCCAGCTTCAAGCGCCCGCTTTTTATGGCAGCGCCCAAATCTGTCAGCCCCCACAGGGCCAGTGAATACTCAGTTGCCACAAACCCCAGAGGATGCAGACCAGCGCGCTCAAGACGGCGTGTCAGCAGCATTCCCAGCGTTTGGTGAGCCAATCTGCCTTCAAACGGGTAGCACACAAGGTAGTGCTTATCGTTCCGCGGAAAGGTCTCTACCAGAAGACGTTCATAATCTGGTAACTGTGATTTCTCTTTTTGTAATTCCAACCATTCACGAACCTGACCTGGCAAAGAAGACCAACTGTTAGGATCAGAGGCAAAGTTGCGTACACCTTCAGCAAGATAGGTGCTGAGCGGAAACTTCCCCCCCTGATAACTTGGGATCTTCGGGTCTTGCGAAGCACTGCGAGACACATAAGCCTCGCTCTCCTTAAGGCCCTCAAACTTCAGCACCTGACCAGCAAACACAAAGGTGTCACCAACAGCAAGCTGTTCAATAAACCACTCTTCAATCTCTCCCAGCATCTTGCCGCCAAACCCAAGAGGCCGCTTGCTGTTGGCCCCCCGTGGTTTCACCTGTCGTACTTTAAGCGTTGCTGCATCTAAAATCGTGCCGGAGTTAAGGCGATACTGCTGGGCAAACTGCGGGTGGGATACGCGAAACAACCCCTCTTTGGTCGGGCGCAACTTGGCGTATCTGTCATAGGCTTTCAGGGCATAGCCACCAGTTGCCACAAACTCTACAGCCTTCACAAACAGATCATAGTCCAGATGCCTGTAGGACTGGCTGCTGATCACTTCTTCATAAAGCTGCTCAGGCTCAAACGGTGCAGCACAGGCAACGCACAAGATGTGCTGAGCCAAAACATCCAGTCCGCCCTCGCGAAGAGGAGGAGTATCTTGCTCACCTGCTTCAGAGGCTTCTAGGGCTGCCTGACATTCCAACACTTCAAACCGGTTGGAGGGCACTAAAATGGCCTTGGAGGCTTCATTCATGCGGTGATTGGCGCGTCCAATACGCTGCGCCAGCCGGCTTGCCCCTTTGGGAGCACCCACATTGATCACCAGATCGATATCACCCCAGTCGATACCCAGATCCAGCGAGGAGGTACACACTACGGCTTTAAGCTGACCCGCCGCCATATGGGCTTCCACCTTGCGGCGTTGTCCCACATCCAGCGAGCCATGATGAAGCGCAATAGGCAGCGTATCTTCATTGATGCGCCAAAGTTCCTGAAACAGCCGTTCTGCTTGCGAGCGCGTGTTTACAAACACCAGTGTGGTGGTGTGGGTTTTAATCTCCTCATAGATCTCCGGCAAAGCATAGATGCAGGAATGACCAGACCACGGAAGACGCTCCTGCGTCTCCAGAATGCTGATATGAGGCTTGGCCCCACCTTTGGCCTTCACAATCTCAGCATGGCGAACGTCTTGCGATAAAGGTTGTTCCACCAGATAGGCACGCAGATCATCAGGGTGAGCAATAGTAGCTGAAAGCCCGATACAGCGTAGGTTAGGCGCCAGCTTGCGCAAACGAGTTAGAGCCAGCGCGAGCAGATCTCCGCGCTTGGAGGTCACCAGCTCGTGCAACTCATCCAAAATGACATAGTGCAGATCAGCAAACAGCCGCTCTGCGTTCTTGTCAGAAAGCAGAAGCGAGATCTGTTCCGGCGTGGTCAGCAAAATGTCTGGTGGAAGACGTTTCTGTCGCTGCTTCTTGTGGCTGGGCGTATCGCCGGAACGGGTCTCCAGCTTGATGGAGAGCCCCATCTCCTCAATTGGCACCTCAAGGTTCCGGTGAATATCCGTCGCCAGAGCTTTAAGGGGAGACATGTAAAGTGTGTGCAGACCACCTGTCCCGGCAGCCTTCGCTTCTCCGGCCTTGCGCTTGTCCGCCTGACGTTTGTGATGCAGGTCCACCAGTGACGGCAAAAAGCCCGCCAGTGTCTTACCGCCACCAGTCGGAGCGATCAAAAGGGCGGAGTTGCCAGCGGTCACCTTGTCAAACAGCTCCAGCTGGTGAGCACGCGGTGCCCAACCACGGCTGCCAAACCAGTTGTTAAAGACTGAGGGAAGGTGAGAGGTGTCTGTCATAAACGACGAAAAGGTCCGATCCTGAAAACAGTTGAGCGCACTTTGCCACCAATGATCACATGTGCCAATCAGAAATGGGGCAAACCAAGAACATTTTAGCAAAGAGGAGAAGGGAGGGGGATAAACCGATCTCACTCAACCCATTGGTGTCAAACCATGAGATATATTCTGTGAGGTGGTCGGGATATCGGCATAAAAAGCGGAAAATACCCATGAAATTTGTTTCCTTCTGAAAAAAGGACTGGCAAACTGAGCCCTATCCACGGCATATAAGGGAAAACGGGCTCCAGAAGCCTTACCTTCGTGAAAAATGCTGGCACATCAATAAGCTGGGAAAAGGGGCAGTCACTATGAGTGTTCAGGACGAAACAGAACTAATGCTCTCCGAGTTGTTTGATAGCTATGCAGATGCCTATGAGGATTATGACGCCGGGCTGATTGCAGATTGCTTTGCATTTCCCTGTGTAATCTGGCAGCTGGAAGAAGGCCATGTCTTCAACGACAAGGCAGAGCTTTGCGAGAACATCGAAGCACTCTTGGAAGTGCACCGCGAGCATTATGTAACCTCTTCCATTTACGAAGTGGTGTCCTCTCACATCTCCGGCTCCACCGCGAGCGTCAGCCTCGACTGGCAGCAGGAAGATGACGAAGGCGAAGCAGTCTTCGATTTCACTTGTCACTACCTGCTTATCAACATCGAAGGCCGGTGGAAGATCGCAAGCATTGTGAACGAGCCTGCCTGATTGAATTCGGCTCAGCAATGAAGAATGAAGCTCCCGACTGCGAAGTTTGGGGGCTTTTTTGTAACCAACGCACAAAAAACGCCTTTAACGCAAACCAACGCACATAAGAACGCAAAGCTGATTTCTGATGTGTATCCGACTCCAATGTGACCGGTTTTCAGATAAACAGCCGTAAAAACAAAACTCTACAGCTGCTCATACGGTCTGCGCGTTTTTGTGAACGCCAGCACAGGGCTTTCTCATTGAAATCTATCTGTTTTTGCAACAGGATAGGCTGAGTGTATACATTGGGGAACAATCATGACTGCACAGATCGATTACTTCTATACGCACCTGTCGCCATGGGCGTATCTGGGCCATCAGGAGTTTCTGCGCATCGCGGAAAACTATGATGTCACAGTGACCTTTCGGCCAGTCAATCTCGCTGTCTTGTTCCCGTTGACAGGCGGTCTGCCGCTGGGCAAGCGCCATCCGGCTCGCCAGAAGTATCGGTTTATTGAGCTTCAGCGCTGGGCAGAAAAGCGCGGCGTTTCAATGAACTACAAGCCAGCCCATTTCCCGGCGGACATTGCACTGGCAGATTCCATCGCAATTCGTCTGCAGGAGCAGGGCGGTCCGGTTGGCACTTATTCCCAGAAAGTCTTTGAAGCTGTCTGGCAAAAAGATCTCAACGCAGCCGATGAAAACGTCCTGACAGCCATCCTGAATGAGCTCGGTCTGGACGCGGATAACCTCATCGCGGCTGGAAAGTCTGATGAGATGCTGGAAGCTTACACAGTCAACTCCCGCATGGCTGAAACGGCAAATGCGGTCGGTTCACCAACCTATCTGCTCAACTCCGAGCCATTTTGGGGACAAGACCGCCTCGATCTTCTGGAAGATGCGTTGAAAAGTGGCCGCGGCCCTTATCAAAGCCTCGAGTAGTTCCCATTTCATGCCTATGTCTGATCGGATGGTCAAGGCGCTCTGATTGCTGCTAAACTGAAAGCCATATCTGCCAGCAGGTATGGCTCTGCAATCTCCAGAGGCTTTAAGTCGTTGATTTGAAACAGAGATGGGAAGAAATCGTGAAACAGTCTTATCTGGCCAGTGGAATCCTTGCGGTCACCTTTGCGCTGAGTGGACAAAGCGCATTTGCCCAAACTGAGCAGGATGTTCCCGTTCGCTTTGAAATGCAGCAGACGGATAAAGGGCTGATCCGCCTCGACACCCGCACGGGGATAGTCTCACTCTGCGCCACCAAGGTCGAAAAACTCGTCTGCCAGCCTTCCCTCGACGGCATCATGGTCTACGAGGACGAAATCACCCGTCTGGAAGCAGAAAACAACAAGATGCGTCAGGAACTTAGACGCATCTCCGAAGCACTTGCTACCCTGACCGAAGACGCCAGCATCGCCGCCATCAAACCCGAAGCAGGCCTCGACCTCTCCATCGCCAAACAACAGGAAGAAGGCTGGTTCGGTGATGAAGAAGAGCAAAAACTGGAAGAAGCACTGGAGTTTACCGAAAACGCCATGCGCCGTTTCTTCTCTGTTGTCGAAGAAATGAAAGACGATTTCCAGAAGGGCGAAAACGAACAGCCAGCGCAGTAACAAGCGGGCATAAAAAAACCGCCTTCAAAGGAAGGCGGTTCTTAACACGTTGATCGCAAAGCTTACTGTGTTTGTAAGGCCACCAGTGCTGTGCGGAAATCTGCGGTCAAAGGAACAGTCTTACGGCTGTTCAGATCCATGCTGATAGACACCTGATCACACACCGCCGCCAAACGCTTGGTACGAGATTCAAACAGATGATGGCGGATCGTGAAGGTGTTTTCCTGAACGCTGGTCAGCGTAGAAATCACCAAGCCCATATCCCCCAGCTTCAGCGGGCTGATCCAGGAAAGCTTCTGCTCCAGCGCAACCCGGCCATATTCATTCTCATCCAACCACGCCGTGTTCATCGGAGTCCGCTCCCACACATGCGCCGCTGCATCAGAGAAGCAGGCAAGTGCAAATGCGTCTTCAGCTTTCTGTTCAGCATTCAGATTCCGTGGCAGAACTGTTGAGCGGCCAGTAATCTGCGCACCGCTCTTGAGCAAATCATCAATGGTTGGTTTGCCAGAGAACGGGCTTGGAGAGATGCCACGTGGAACCGCTGGCTTGGAGATATTCTCCTCAACATCTTTGAAGCGCGCCCGCAACTGCTTTGCAGAACTAGGATTTGGCGTATAGCCATCAATCGCGGTTGCGCAGATCTCCCCGGTGGAGCCTTCAATCATTTCATGCACAACAGAGAGCATGTGCGGCCCGTCAAAGGCCACATAAGACTTCACGGTAATCAGGGATGCAGCAACCAGCTCTGCATGGTAACGCACGTGCCGAACACGGCGCGCACCAACCAGTGCTTCGCTAAATCCGGTCATCATTCTGAATTGACGGTCAGCTTCTTCAAATTTGGAGAAGTAAAACTGCACGTTCAAATGGTCGTTCTCGTCGCATTCCCATGTATTCACAAACGAGAGAAGTGTTTCTAAGCTTGCCATATCCAACCCTTTGTGCAGCCTCGGTCCATAAGCGCTACTGCGATAACCCACCAATTATTAATAATTAGGTCAGGTCGAACCGAATTTCGTCCGAAAAAAACTATCTATCCTTTGGGTGCTCAGCTTGGCAAGAGCAAGATCAAAACTTTGAAAAACATGACATCCATGGGGATAAACCTCAAGTGAAGTCTCCACTTCAGCAGATTTCAACCTGGACGCGAGAAAACAAGTATCATCCAGTAGTGGATCTTCTGTACCTACACTTAGCAGTGTTGGTGGCAATCCTTCCAGCCGGGCATACAAAGGAGAAACAGCTGGTTCCTCCGCGTTTTCCTCGCCAAGCAGAAAATGCCTCCCGAACATTTGAAGGTCACGGGTTGTCGGAAAAAGTACCTCTTCACCCCAGAGGCGGGCAGATGGTGTAAGCCCGATGTCATACCAACCTGATAACAAAACCAACGCCTTAAAGGGGATCATCCCATGCTTGTCCCGCAGACGCAGGGCGGTCGTAAGGGCCAATGTCGCACCAGCACTTTCCCCGGTCAAAGCAAAGGCATCCCAGCCATATTGGCTCGCACCTTCATTCAAAACCCAATGGCAAGCCGCCTCACAATCATCTGGTCCTTGCGGGAAAGGATGTTCCGGAGCAAGGCGATATTCAACTGAAACTACGTCAAGCCCAGTGTTGTTTGCCATGTTCTCCAGATAAGGATCCTGAAAGGAAGCAGAGCCGAAAACAAACCCTCCACCATGGAAATGAATTATCACACCTTTTGATGAGTTTTTATCAGCTTTGAAGAGCCGTAGGGGAATAGAACCATGCTGCCCTTCAATCTCCAGATCTTCAGCTTGCTCCGAGTAGGTGGGGATAGGAAACGCACCAAGCCCCTGTAACCGGCGTTCACGGGTGACAGTAGGGGGGAAACTCCATGGATCAGGAAGCGCGCGCAGCTGCTCCGTCATTTCCTTGTTAAATGCCTTTGCTTCAGCGACGGCCTCTTGACTTATCGACAGAGGAGCGAAATTCTCAGACATGTAGTTTCTCCGGAAGCGACAATAAAATGTTGCCAATATGTTTGTTATAGAAGTTGTCGCGCAATCTCGCGTCAATGACAACGACACGATCTTAATTAACGAATAATAAGGGGATGGATTTCGAGCATGTCGGGTTGGTCAAAAACGAAGAACAGCTGCGAAGTCTGGACCATTGATAGTGGTCAGACGCAGCTTTCTCAGTCCATGGGACGACTGGTGTTCATGACGGAGGGATTGGGCTTTTATGAAGTCACCAAAGAGATCCGGGAATGGGCCAAGGCGCTCCAATTAAAAGATGGATTGCTCACATTATTCGTTCGCCACACTTCGGCCTCTGTCACCATACAGGAAAATGCTGATCCGACTGTTCTGCAGGACCTGCAAAAGGCCCTGACAAATCTCGCGCCTGAAAATGGTGGGTGGCTCCATTCCTATGAAGGCCCGGACGATATGCCTGCGCACATCAAGACCATGCTCACAGGAGTATCTCTGCAAATACCGGTGGTCGACGGCGAGTTGGATTTGGGGACCTGGCAGGGGATCTACTTGATCGAACATAGAAGAGCGCCGCATCGACGCTCCATGACCCTGCATTATCTTGGTTCCTGACGACTGACAGCCCTCAGTCAGAAATACTAGCCACAACGCTGACGAACCAGAGCCCTAGAGCGATAACCATCGCCCGCTTGGAATACTCATGATAGGCGGTGCGTAGCGCGTCGCTTTGCATTTTGTTTGGGTCTTGCCCGCTGCTGTCCTGCCCCTTGATCAAGGCCCACGCATCATCGCCGTCATGCTTACCGTTTGGCATAATCCAGGCTTTGTAAACAAGAACAGCACTCAGAGTGATTGCAAGCATAGCGCCTGTACGGAAAGAACTTGCCGGATCAAAGCTGAGCGCTGCCATAATCAGGAGCACGCCGAGGCAATAAAATCCGCAGATACGAGCAACACTGGCACGGGCAGCACGTTGTAAAGCGTCCATAGGTTTCTCCTAGGCTTCTATTGGAGATAAACTATAGACGCAGCTCTATTGAATTCGACTTAGCGGAAGTTGTAAATTTGAATCGGCGTAAATGGACTACAAACGACGGTCAGTGCTTGTAAGAGTTTACTTACAACTTTCTGAAAATTACATCTTAATCTCTATGAGTTCTTCCGGTTCATCCTTGTCAGAAGTGTCAGGTAGATCTATCGAGAGGTCTCGTTCGCCTGGTTGCTCCAATAAACTTGCCAGATAAAAATGACGCTCATCCTCGGAAAAAGTAACGTAGGAAAGTGAGATTCCGACAGCAAATCCTAAGAACACACCGAGCAATCCGCCCATCTCAGCAGGAAAACCAAACCAGAAGCCCGTGGAACCACTGGTCACGGCAAGAGCGTAAAACAGGGTTGCCAAGCTGCCTGAGAGCATTGCACTGTATGCCGCTGTTGCGTGAAATCTGCTCCACCAGCATGAAAGTACAAGCACAGGAAAGAAGGCTGCAGCTGCAAGGGAGAGCGACAATGTCAGCATGTCTAAGAACAACAAACTCTCGCTATAGGCAAGATAGGTGACAAAGGCACAGATCACCAGAACCACAACACGTGCCAGCACGATTTTCTGGTTGAGTGAGGCACGCGGCAACACCAAAGTCTCAATGAGATCTCGCGAAACGCTTGTTGAAAGCGTCATCAAGAGTGCAGAACTTGCAGCAAGTGCGGCTGCAACAATCCCAGACCTGATCAACGCCGCAATGAGACCGCTTTGATGGCCCTGATCAAGTGCATTCGGCCCAAGCAGGTTCTGAAGCCGTTCATCTGCCAGCAACAGGAAATAGGCCGACCCAACAACCATCAGGAGCAAAAGGAAAGAAAGAGAATATCCGGCAGCGCGACGAGCAGATGCTGAACTTCCTGTTCCCTGGAACTTGCTGAGAAGGTGGGGAAGGCTAGCCATGCCAATAGCAAAGAAGAGAGCTGTGCCAATCAACGGCCAGAGACCGCCAGCATATGGCCCCTGCATCAGGAACCAGCCGATACTTGTATTCTCAATATCAATGATCGCGGCGAGTTGCTCTGTGAGCGAAGTACTGACAACACTGGTGAAACCAACATTCTCAGAAATCATAGGTGAGGTTAGCTGGTCTAAACCAAGCAGGATGACTGGCGAAAGGCAGGCAAACACCATCAGCACACCTTGCAGAGCCTGTGTCCACACAGCTCCGCTGATACCACCAAGCACAACAGAAATGAGCAACACCATTGAAAAGAGCAGAATGCCCGTCGTTGAGGTCGCGTTGAGAGATGTTGCCAGAACCTGACCACCAATCAGCATCTCAGTGCACAGGAGAGGAATACCAACGAGAACAACCAGACCACTGGCAATCAACCGCACCAAATTGCTCTGTAAACGAACACCCAGAAACTCCGGAACCGTCGCCGAACCAAACTTCCTGAGAGGAGAGGCAAAGAGCACTGCACATAAGACAAGACTGCTCACCCATCCTAAAACAATTGGGAAGCTGATGTATTCTGGCAAGAAAACCACACAGAGGAACAGGGGAAAGAAGCTGCCACCAACAAAGCACGCAGCTAAGGTCACACCCGTCAAGCCTGCTGGCACATTCTTACCACCCCAATGATACTCAGAGAGCTTCATCGTCCGCGCCAGAATACCCACCATGGCAAATACCAGCAACGGCAGCAAAGCCATCAACGCTTCGATGAGCACGACAACAACGCCCGCTTTTTCCATAACGGCGAGTAGACCGGTCAGCAAAAAGAGTGCGAGCGTGAACAGACAAAGTGCAAGCGTAAGACCTTTGTATTGTGAAGGATGAGGATCGAGGCTGGAGAGTGTCATGATGTGCTCCCCTGCTGCTGAGAAGAGCCTGTGTTGCTTTCATCAAGCCTGTCTTGTGCGCCGCAAAACCACGAGATCAGGATACTGGCGACAAAAAACAGGAGGCATCCCCACACATAACTGTTTGATAGAGAACCCAAAAGCCCACTCAACTCATTTTGAGGCGCATTTGGATCAGAGCCGGGTGCTCCATAATAGACAGCGATGCCAAAGAAGATGAGCCAGAGAATGAGCGTTGCAGCCATGAGTGCACGTGTTTTGGTCCAATAGGCGACTCTATTTGGTGTACGCACTCCCACCTCCAGTAATGATTACCCAACGTATACATACTCTACAGTCCCCTAAGCGAACCGCTAGACTAAAATTCTACTACCTAATACTAATCCCCAATCCTCGAAGTTCAAAAAACAGAAAAACGCAGGATTTGGGAGACCCATACTTTGGGAGCAACTCTTGAGTTCTATGCATGCCTTCTTGCAATATCTTAATGATTACTGACGGTTTTGTGGTAAAAGTGCGTGAGATGAGTGAAAACAATCAACTTCATGCTTGCCAGCACCTCCCTGTTTCGCATAATGCTTTTGTATAGGGGGATGCGACCGATTGAGACTCTAAGGAGTTCTAAGGTTGTAAAATATCTATCGTGGCGTTTTGGGAGAGCTGCGAAAATCTCGTTCAAGCTCCCAAGGCGTCGAAAACTGTACATCTGATGATCTTATTTCGACGAGACGGATCGAAGGTCATTAGAGGCAGTCCACGACAAGAAATGGAGGAGCACAGCGTGCACAACGCGGTCCACCGCTTTATTATCGCTGATGACCACCCGCTGTTCCGTGGTGCAATGCGTCAAACAATCGAGAAACAGTTCGCATCGGTAAAGATTATCGAGGCTGGGAGCCTTGATGAAGTCACCGCTGCGCTCGATCGGGAGGAAGACGTAGACATGATCCTTTTGGATCTGTCCATGCCGGGCATGCGAGGGTTCTCTGGATTAATGTACTTGCGTGCTCAATATGTGGGTGTGCCAATTGTTGTCGTTTCCGGAACAGAAGATCCGACTACAATTCGCAGTGCCATTGAGTTTGGCGCGTCCGGGTATATTCCAAAGTCACTTGGTATTGATGTTATTCAGGATGGTGTTTCAGTAGTTCTGGAGGGAGGCGTTTGGATTCCACCAGACATTGACCTGAACACCGTTGATGAAGCAACCAAAATGGCTCAGCGTCTGGCCTCTTTAACACCGCAGCAAGTGCGCGTGTTGATGATGCTTTCGCAAGGTTTGCTGAACAAGCAGATCGCCTATGAATTGTCTGTATCGGAAGCGACTGTAAAAGCGCATGTTTCTGCTATTTTGCAGAAGCTTGGTGTTGAAAGTCGGACACAGGCAGTCATTGCAGCGGCAAAGATCGAAGCTGGTCAGTGGCAAAGCATTGCTGGCTAGGTATTCTTCGAGTTGATCTACGAAAAAAGGCGCTCTTTGGAGCGCCTTTTTTGTTGGCAGTACAAAGGTGAGGCTGCTGAAAGATCATGTGTCCCCGAGAGCTGCCTTGCACCGCATCAGGTGTGCTCGCAGCACAGCTGGTTTCAGCGGCTTATGGATCATCTCCATATCTTTGTCAGAGGCCTCTGTTCGCACTTCTGCCGTTCTATCTGCAGTAATAAGCATAGCAGGGAAGTGCACGCCAAACTTCCAGCGCAGGTGCACAACGGCTTCAATGCCAGTCCCCTGATCCAGATGGTAATCTGCCAGAATGATGTCTGGTTGCGTCTTGCTGGCATAGATTGCCTTAGCAGCATCCTGCGCATTTGGAGCCGTCAGCACGTTACATTTCCATGTACGCAACAAAGACTCCATGCCCTCCAGAATCTGCGGTTCATTATCGATAGCCAGCACATTGAGACCAGCCAGCTGACTGACGATAGCACTAGGCTGAGCTTGTTTTACAGCAACCGGCACACTCATAGCCTCTTTAATGGCAAGAGAGAAGCGAGAGCCTTTCCCATCCTGAGACTTGAGTGCCACGTTGAGCGCCAACACCTTACTAATGCGTTCTACGATGGAAAGGCCAAGCCCAAGCCCGGAGGCAATGCGTGCGCCATCATCAAGGCGGCGGAATTCCTTGAAAATCAGCTCCTGCTGCTTTTCTGGAATGCCGATCCCGCTATCGTAGACCTCAATATTTGCCATATTGTTCTTAGTCTTGCGAACACCAACTACGACGCCACCTTTTGTGGTGTACTTCAACCCATTCGAAATGAGGTTCTGCAGCAAACGCCGCAAAAGACGTCGATCTGAGCGCACACAAACATCTGTGCTGCGGATTGTGAGCTTGAGCCCTTTTTCCTTGGCAATTGGAGTGAACTCTACGCGCAGTGGGTTGAGAATATCATCAAGGCGGAATGTCGAAATCTCTGCCTTGAACGCTCGGGTATCCAGACGGGAAATATCAAGGACGGCACCAATGATCTCTTCTACAGACTCCAGTGAGGCCTCGATATTGCTAACCAGTTTGCGGTCTTCCGGGTCTCCGTCCATGAAACGGTCGGTCAGGGTAGAAGAATAAAGTCGTGCTGCATTCAACGGCTGTAAAATGTCATGGCTTGCGGCAGCCAAAAACCGCGTTTTGTCCTGATAAGCCAGCTCAGCTGTCTTCTTGGCAGCCTCGAGCTGCTCATTCACCTTCGTCAGCTCTTCAGTCCGGTCACGAACCCGCTGCTCCAAATTCTCATTGGCGCGGGCAAGAGCTTCCTCTGCAAAAACACGCTCAGTAATATCAGTGTAACTAGTGACCAGGCCACCATAGGGCATTGGGCTGGTACGCACTTCCAACACTGTTCCAGTGCTGACTAGGTGCTCCTGATAGGTCTCTTGGCGATTGATGAAATTGTGCATGCGCAGACCGACAATCTCGTCTACATCGCCATCTCCAAACTCGCCTGCTTCTGCAATATGGCGGATCATCTCTTCAAGCGAAGTGCCAACTTGTCCAAATTTGGCCGGCAACATAAGCATTTCGCGATACTGCCGGTTCCAGCAGATCAGGCGCAAATCCTTGTCATAAACGGAGATACCCTGCCGCACTTGGTCCAGCGCGATCTGCAAAAGGTCGCGGTTATATTGGATGGCCTCGGTCGCATCATCCAGCAGTTTGATGGCTTCCTGAGTGCCCGGGTCTCGCCGTTTGAGCAGAAGAGAAAGCACCAGTCGTGCGGATGCTGATCCGATTGCACTGGCGAGCAGCTGCTCGGAAAAACGCAGGATCACGGCATCAGCTTCTTCGCTGCTGTCAATCGTGATGCGATGCTCCGCAGCATAAGTATCAAAGGAGCGTTGTGTCCGCTCTTCTCCAACATAACGAGAAATCGTTGCTTGTAGATCTCCGATCGTCACTGTTGTCCGCAGCTTCCGCAGGGCGGGGGCCTGTGCAATCCCAGTGGGCACAAAGGTGTTGGCCTGAATGCGCTCAATCGCAGTTGGTTGCCGCGTGAGCGAGAAGACCACGTAAAACAGCAGTCCTGACAAAAGGCTCCAGAGCACACCGTGCACAAACGGATCCATATCAAGGTAAAGCAATGCTTCAGGCTTCAGGAACTCTATGCCGAACGGGCCGTTACTAAGGATGTTTGAGCCAAAGATACTCTCCCGCGCAAAGACTGGAAGCAGCAGAGTGTAGAACCAGACTGCAAATCCAGCCGTCATACTGGCAATCGCGCCGCGCGCCGTCGCTCTGCGCCAGATTAAGCCGCCGATAAAGGCAGGAGCGAACTGTGCAATTGCTGCAAAAGAAAGAAGGCCGATGCTCGAAAGAGCCGCGCTATCACCCGCAACGCGATAGTAGACATAACTTCCTAGAATGACGAGGAAGATCGACATGCGTCGAATGCCCAGCACCAGCTGGCTCATGTCTTCGCCTGAAGTCGAAATGATCTCGTCTTCACTACGCCGGCGCAGAATAATCGGCATCACCAGATCGTTGGAAACCATGATGGAAAGCGCAACGGTGGTCACAATCACCATGGCTGTTGCTGCGGAAAGACCACCAATAAACACCAACAGGGTCAACCAATCAGCATCATAAGCACGAGGCAGCGCCAGCACGAACATGTCCGGGTCGACCGTGTTGCCTAAAATGGTCATACCTGCAAGGGCAATGGGCACGACGAACAGATTGATGGCGATTAGGTAGCTTGGAAACAGCCATGTCGCCCGCTTCAACTCAGCTTCACTGTTGTATTCTGTCACTGTCACATGAAACTGGCGAGGCAGAAGCACAATCGAGAACAAAGACAGGAGCGTGATAACGGCCCACTTGCTGGCATTGATATTCGTGAACAGGTCCTGTGAGCTGTTGGTGTTAGCAAAGGAAGCGTGCAGGAGATCCCATGGCCCATCAAACAGCATGAAGGTAACCCAAATGCCGATCGCGAGAAAAGCAACGAGCTTAACAACGGCTTCAGTCGCGATGGATAGCATCAAGCCTTCTTGGTGCTCTGTTGCATCAATATGGCGGGTGCCGAATAACCACGTAAACACAGCCATGAAAATGGCGATCATCAGTGTCTCATCACCGAAGATCGAAATCTCCGCATCATCAAGCGACAACAAGGGGTGCAGCACAATCGTGCCGACAGACAGATCCAGTGCCTTCAGTTGAAGGGCGATGTAGGGGATCATGCCGATAAAGGCGATCAATGTGACAATCGCGCCGACCATAGGGTTTTTGCCATAGCGTGCAGCAATAAAGTCGGCAACGGATGTAATCTTTTCTGCCTTCGCAAGTTGGATCACCCGCAGGATCAGCGGAAACCCAAAAGCGAATACGAGGATAGGCCCGAGGTAAATGGCAATAAACTCGAAACCATTTCTCGAAGCAGATCCGACAGATCCAAAAAAAGTCCATGATGTACAATAAACGGAGAGCGAGAGAGCATAGATGAGTGGCCGCCCTCTTGTCTTTTTAACGCGGTTCTTGGCGACTTTGTCACCGTAACTCGCGATAACAAATAAGAGCAGTATATATGCCAAAGCGACAAGGACTACGATCCAACCTTGAAGCATGCTTCCCCCGCCGGACTGGTAGGTCCGTTACTTCCATTAAGTGTTTTTTGTCTCTCAATGTTGCACAGTTGACCGATCTTTTGTGAAAGGCAAGAGTTCAATACGAGTTATTGCGTCTTTGTAACCGTAGATTTTTCCGACCGCGACGAAAGGCTATGAGTTGGGACAACAACGCAATTCTACCAAAGAGAACCTGCTAGGTGCCTTTGAAAATATCGAGAATGTATCTCTCGACAGTCCAAGCTGGCTGAAGCGCATCTATGCTTTCTTCTTTTATAGATCCGACTTGGATACCCTTCTTAAGTTAAAGGGGTATCTTGGGCGCAGTGCGGCGTATCTGACTTATAAGAATGTGCAAGAATACTCCCGCTCTCGGGCTGGTGTTCATTGGAAGACACTGCTTGACGAGGAAGATTTTCAGCAGGCTCTCGAAGCCTCCCGTTGGAGCTCCTTCTCCATCACTGTGGAGCTTGTGGGCGAAATGGCTCTCATTGTGTTGCGGCAAAAAACGAGAATGGACCCGCAGGATCTTGCTGGCATGATCGGGCAACTGCTCAAGGAAATCTTGGTTGAGCATCAGGAAGCTTCCGTTTGCTCTGCGCAGGAATGGAATGCCTTAGCTCAGAACATGTCGACCAAAATGCGTACGGATGCTTTAGTGCCAGCCCGCAGTGTTGCAGACATTGCAGCAACACAGGTCTCGAAGATCTTTTGTAGCTTACCGGTTCACAAACGCCTGCATGGTCATGATGAGCTGTTGCTTCTCAACGGATTGCGATTGAACCTTTTGCAACTGCAGCATGAGTTTTCAATACGTGCCAACTTCAAAGCACTTACAGAACTGGCACAAAACCATCAGATCCGATCTCCTGACCCTGATTTGTGAGTGCGAAATAAAATTTCAATCGCGGCACACGACTCAAGGAAGGGGGCTTCGATACCGGGCGAAAAGAGCCTGAAACGTTGTGCTACGGTGGAAAACCTAGGCTCAGAGTATGATATATCCTGCGACATATACGCGCCGTATAGGTGAACACGCTTACTACTTTTGGTTTACTCTACTTAGTCTTATTCCAAATTACGCAATGATTTTGCGTCGTGACCCAAAACTCGTAAAATAATATTTTACATAAACTAACCTAAGGGTTCTCTGGGTTTTACAATAGGTAAATGCATTATCTAGCGGGAGGGCAGCGTCGCTTCCGATGTCTTCAAACTCCAGATTTACACGCACAGGTTTAGAGAACGCTCGTCTCCTACATAATATATCAATGAATTAGCGGGAATTAATCGTTAAATCAGTCGCAGGCTAGGTGATTGACCTAGCTCAGGCCATGGGATAGCTGATTAGTCAAAATACCCATCTAGATACCCGTTTAGATAAGCGTACGGGTGCGCCTACAACAACTAGGAAACTACTATGGTCTCCTCTTCATGCTTGCACAGTGTTCTGGATACAGCCGTTAATGGCATCATCGTCATCGATGATAACGGAACGATCCTGATCTATAACCGTGCTTGCGAGACTATGTTTGGCTACAAGAGCGCCGAAGTCGTTGGCAAGAATGTCAACACACTGATGCCGAGCGCCACTGCTAAGCAGCATGACCAGTTCATTCGGAACTATCTGAAATCCGGAGACCCGAAAGTTGTCGGCATTGGCCGCGAAGTCGTCGGTCGCCATAAAGACGGAACCGAAATTCCAATAGAGCTGTCCGTTGGCGAAGCTCAGACAGAAAGCGGTCATCAGTTCATTGGCGTCCTGAAAGACCTTCGGGCAACCAAGGAATATGAAGAACGCCTTCGTGTGCTGCAATCTAACCTGGTGACGATGACCCGAGTGAACGCGCTGGACGAAATGGGCGCTGCGATTGCTCACGAGGTTAATCAGCCACTCACGGCTCTGATGCTCTATCTGCAAACGGCAGCGCGCCGTGCAAGAGCTGCCGATCAGCCTGATGATCCTATGATCAGCCTGATGGATAAGGCTGTGGTGGAGGCTGAACGTGCTGGTCAGATCATCCAGCGGATGCGTAACTTTGTCGAACGACAGGCTCCGCAATGCATCGGAACCGGTCTTGCAACACTCATTGATGATTGCCTCGAGCTCGTTCGGGTAGGGCACGAAGCGGATGATGTCGAGTTCATCTCTACTTTCGTGGACTATAACTACCAGCTTGAGTTGGACTCCGTACAAATACAACAGATTCTTGTAAACTTGATCCGAAATGCCGGCGAAGCCGTAAAGGATCAACCTGTTAAGCAAGTAGTTGTTTCTGTCGAACGTGACGATGACAATGTGTTTGTTAAGGTTATGGACACCGGACCAGGGCTGGATGAGGAAGCAGTGTCGCACCTTTTCAAGGCCTTTACTGGGACAAAGCGGCGCGGTTTAGGTATTGGACTTGCGATTTCTCGGAGTATAGCCCAAAACCATGGTGGCGATTTACTTGTTGAGCCATATGAGGAAGGTAAAGGTGCAACCTTCACTTTGAGGCTCCCGGTAAACTCAAAAGCAACAAGCTAAGCTGAAGCTGTTGTTTAGAACAACAAGAATAAGGACCTGAGCAATCATGACCATGCCGTCTGTGATCCATATTGTTGACGATGACCCAGCGGTTCGCGACGCGCTTTCTCTGCTGTTTGAAACAGAAGGGTTTCGCGTAAAATCCTTTGCGAATGCTGAAGAGTTTCTTGGTGGGGTAGAAGAAGAAACACCGAACTGTGTTCTTCTTGACGTTCATATGCCAGGACGCTCAGGCATTGATATTCTGAAAAGCCTGAATGGTGAGAACTTCCCTGCACCAATCTTTATCATTTCCGGTCAGGGCGATATCCCAATGGCTGTTGAAGCGATCAAATCAGGCGCTTACGACTTCATTGAAAAGCCATTTGACGTTGAATCCATCATCTCTCGTGTGCGTGAAGCTGTTTCCAGAAATGCACAGGCGAGTGGTGCAAACACACTGACATTCCCTGGCGCAGAAACTCTGACGCCACGCGAACGCCAGGTGTTGACTGAGATCACTGCTGGTTCCTCCAACAAGGAAGCTGGTAGAAACCTCAAGATCTCTCCACGTACTGTTGAAGTTCACCGCGCGCGCATCATGGAAAAACTTGGTGCACGTAATGCTGCGGATCTCGTCCGCATCGTCCTCACTGGTGAGCCACCAGCTGCTTGATGTAGCGCAACTTCATAGGGAATGATTGGCTATACTTTCGGCCAATCTTGTTATTCCCGAGTGTTACTACGCATTACAAGACCCCGGCGCTTGGTTATGGTGACTGGTGAGACAAAGTGCTGCACCTTTGTGCTTTGTCTCATGAGCTACGAGAACAACGCTGGGGTTTGTTGTGATCTATATTGTCGAAGATGATGTATCTGTGCGAGATGCAATTGCCAGGATGTTTGAGAGCCTCGAACTCTCATGCGCCGCTTTTGCAGATGGAGAATCGTTTCTCTCAGATGCTTCACCTCGTATAGATGACACTGTCTTTGTTGATCTGCATCTTCCCGGATTGGCGGGATCTGATCTGATTGAGAAGGTTGCTGCTTTGGATGAGGCGCCACAAATTGTCGCAATCAGCGGCCAGCCTCTCTGGAAGATCACGCGAGATTTGCCAAAAATCACCACAACGCCTGTTGTTCGTAAGCCATTGAAAGAACAGGACTTATTGGTGTACGTGTAAACTTGATCTAACGCAAAATTTCGATTGTTTCAGATCAAATTACTAAGATATGAACCTGCTCCATAAGTTTTAATGCGTATTTTGACGTTGCATTCTAATCAGTAAATCTGCATCAACAGGTCAGGCAAGCAATGACGGATGTTTGCCATGGCCAAGCGGCATTTAGAGAATAGACGAATAGTTCTCGCTACTTGCCCAGGCACGATGTTTGCGGAGATATCCGCGAGGAGGGATTATGGTATCGGCCACATTGACAAAGCTTAGCGACCTTGATGGCCAGGCACCATTCAACGGTTGTCAGGAAAACTTCAAGCAGCCAGAAGCCGCGGGAAAGCATCTTGGTCGTAAGCAGCGTTTGTCTGCGCATGACGTGCTTTTCTATGAAGGTGATAAGGCAGAGCGCCTCTATGAAGTTGTGCGTGGGGTTATGATGCTCTACAAGCTGCTTCCGGACGGACGTCGCCAGGTGGTCTATATTCTGCGTGAAGGCGATATGCTCGGTTTCTCCAACCGTGACTTCTTCGACTGCACGGCTGAAGCGCTGACCGAAGTTGAGTTGCAGGTTTTCGAAAGCCGCGAGATCTCTACTTCTCCGATGATGCAGCACTATGTAAATCGTTGCTTGCTCTCCCAGATGGAGATCCTTCACGAGCACACAGTTCTGCTGGGCCGTAAATCCGCACTGGAGCGCGTTTCTACCTTCCTGATGAGCTTGGTGCCAAACCGTGGTGGACACGGCTGCTCAGGCCCGAATGAAGAGGGTCGACCAGATACCAAGACTGTTGCACTGTCCATGACCCGTCAGGAAATTGCCGACTATCTAGGCCTGACCATTGAAACCGTAAGCCGCGTGATTTCTCAGTTGAAGCGTCGCGGTCTGATCAAGGTTGAAAAGCAGGACAGCATCCACATCACCAATATCTGTGGCATCTGTCAGCTGACTGGTATGCACTAAGAAGCTCACTTCTAGAGCAAAGATGTCCTGATAAGGCATCCGCTGTACATGAATGAAATAGGCGCTGAAAACTCAGCGCCTTTTTTTGTTGTCTGGACAAAAGAAAAGCGGCCCATAAAGGCCGCTTCTTTCATCTTTGGATTAGATCGGGATTAAACCGCGACAGAGTGCCGTGCTTGCTGAGTTGCAAGGTAAGTATCAAACGCCGCTGCCACCACGCGAACATAGCGTCGGCCTGCATCTGTCACTGTAACAACCGTTCCCTCAAGGGTCGCAACGCCATCATCGATCATTTCCTGCATCTCAGCTGGAATGCTGTCAAACTCACTGACTGGCAATCCGTGCTTTTCTGCAGTGGCTGCGTAATCGACCTCATAGTAGGTCATCAGCTGCATGATGATTTCAGCACGGCACAGATCGACCTGATCAACGGCAATGCCTTTCTTGATCGGCAGTACATCATCAACCACCATACGCTCCCATTCGCGAGCTGATGGTGTCGTTTGCACATAGCCTTGTGGCAAGAAGCCGATGGAGCTGCAACCGAAGCCGATCAAGGTATCAGCTGTATCGGTGGTGTAACCTTGGAAGTTCCGGCGTAGGCGGCCTTCCTTCAAAGCGATTGCCATCTCGTCCGTTGGCAGAGCAAAGTGGTCAAGACCGATCACTTCATAACCAGCATCGACAAGCGCATCGCGAGAAACGTCAGAAAGGCGGATACGCTCGTTCGCGCCCGGCAGGTTCTCTTCCTTGATCAACTGTTGGTGTTTCTTGAACCAAGGCACGTGCGCGTAACCGAACAGAGCAACACGGCCCGGCGCAAGTTCTTTGGTGTACTCAACTGTCTCGCGAATTGTCTGCTCAGATTGTCCCGGCAACCCGTACATCAAGTCAAAGTTGATATCGTTCAATCCAACATTACGAAGAGCGGTAACAGCCTTCATCACTGTTTTGTACGGCTGAATGCGGCCAATCTGTTTCTGAACGTCTTCATCAAAGTCCTGAACGCCCAGGCTGGTCCGTGTGATGCCAGCCATTTTAAGTGTCTCGGCCAGATAATCACCAACGGTTCTCGGATCGAGCTCGATCGCGTGCTCTATGTCCTCAGAGAAAACGAAGTTGTCCTTCAGCTTTTCGACAATCTTCAAAAAGGCTTCGCGCGGAACGAGGCTTGGTGTGCCGCCACCCCAATGGATGTGGTGCACCAGACGGCCTGTACCAAGGCGTTTCAGCACAAGGTCGATCTCTTTGAGCATCAACTCCACATACGCAAGCACCGGCGCCATCTTGCGTGTCGCCTTGGTGTTACATCCGCAGTAATGGCACATTTCTTGACAAAACGGCACATGCAGATAAAGCGACAAAGGAGTGTCATGAGGAATACTCTCCAGCCAGTCACCATAGAGAGACGGTGTCACAGCTTCACTGAAGTGAGGAGCTGTTGGATAGGAGGTATAACGGGGTACGTTCAAGGACGCATATTTTTGCTCTAGATCGGTCATGACGCTACCATACGCAAATGGACTAATTGAACTTTGATCCCTGTCAACAACACTGAGTTTTTAAAAAACTGAAGTCCCTTCAAGCAATTCGTGGCTGTTTGCGAACAGTTCTAAACTCTCTGATTGAAATTATATATTGATTGGTTCTATCAAGATTGATCATATGAATTGCGATTTGTACTTCTTGTGTCGTGACGACATGAGGAGGTAAAGCCGTGAGCGGAAAAGACATTCTGAGTTTAGTTGGAGTTCTTGCGCTTGGAGGGGCAGGAGCTGCTGTCTTTGAACTACTTTCTCTTCCTGCTGGTTTTCTGGCAGGGCCTATGGTTGTCTTGGTTCTGGCGAAATCTCTTTCTCTACCTTTGATCGCTAATCAGGATTTCACATTTCCCAAGCATCTAACCTCCACAAATTCCATATTTATCGGAGCTGCAATGGGGACTGCTGTCTCTCCAGATTTCTGGGAGGGGGCCTCTTTGTGGCCTTTGTCGATGTTAGCGCTGGGTGCTGTTGTCGGTGGCATCACCTCAGCGGTCTACCTTTACGCTTACAAGAAATGCAAATGGGGTAGGGATGAGGCATTCTTCGCAGGTTTACCGGGCGCACTGGGAATGACCGCTGCGCTCGCCTTGGAGAGGGGAGCGCCCATGGACCGAATTATGATTGTCCAGCTCGTGCGCCTCTTCCTTTTGATTGCTGTTCTGCCTTTGATTGTCACAAATATGGTCGATTCAAATGAGGTAGCCGACGTTATAACTAAAGATGCCGAAGTGGCGTTCAGTCCAACGGTTGTAGTTGAACTCATAGCTGCTCTTCTGATCTGCACGATCTTTGCAATGCTGGCCTTAAGGCTGAAGGCGCCTGCTGGGCTGCTCACCGGGGCATTCTTTGCCAGTGCTGCCCTTAACTCAACGGGGATTTTAGAGTTTAACTTGCCTGCTTGGCTTGCCATGCCTTGCTACGTAATCATGGGAACCAATGTAGGCCTCTATATTGGGAAGATGGAAAGCAGTACCCTAAAGCCCATGCTTGGCACGTCTCTTGTGGTGTTTGCGATCAGTCTGTCAGTTGCGCTGACAGGGGCGCTGGTGACGTCTTGGGCTCTGGACATCTCATTCGATAAGGTTTTTCTGGCCTTTGCTCCCGGAGGTATGGAAGCAATGCTTCTTATATCGATCCTGCTGGACATTGATCCGGTGTTCGTTGCCACCCACCAGTTAGCTCGCTTTATGGGACTTTTAGCGTTCATGCCGGTTGTGACCAGATACGTGCTGGGGCCAACCTCCGCGCAAAAAACAGATCCCACGGAAAATTCGGTTGCGACCTAGGTCGAGTTTCGCTGCGAGAGTTTGGTGCGCTGCGGTATGGAATTGAGAACTGATCTAGCTAATCATGATTCTATGTATGCGTGCCGCCTCCGCTTCACCTATCAAATTACGCTAACTTTCTCAGGAACCAGTGAAACTCGCTTCAAGCTGCGCCAAAACAACGCATCTTACCCTAAATTCATGTAATATATGACGAAAACCCAATAATGGGGGGTGTAGTTGCGAATTAGAGTAATTTTATTTTTTTTGTTCGAGTTCTTTTTGACATGTATCAAGGGCGGGGCAATTTGCCACCCATAGAACTACGCTCAGGTAGTCCTATCTGGACGAACTTGTTTACTTTATATGGGGCGAACATCATGGGTGAGCGGAAAGTCAGATATCTGTCACTTGAAGAAGGCGGTTACACCGTACTTCTTTTGGTAGCAGCGATTTTCTGTCTGATCATTGCAGGGAAAACCTGGGATCAGGTCTTGGCATTTCATACCGCTTTGATTGCATTAGCATCACTGGCGGGTATCTTCTTTATTTTTCGCCGATACTTCGACGGAAACAACAGTCCGGCACCGTTAGAGATTAACGGCAAACCGAACTATAATATGGGGCCCGTAAAATTTGCGACTTGGGCTTCTGTTTTTTGGGGTATCGCAGGCTTTTCCGTCGGCGTGATTATCGCTTCGCAGTTGGCATTCCCAGCGTTGAACTTTGATCTGCCTTGGACCAATTTTGGGCGTCTCCGTCCTCTCCATACTTCAGCCGTGATTTTCGCATTTGGCGGAAACGTGTTGATTGCGACATCGTTCTACGTTGTGCAGCGCACGTGTCAGGCCCGCCTGATGGGTACGATTTCGCCTTGGTTTGTTGTTCTGGGTTATAATCTGTTCATCGTTGTTGCGGGTACAGGTTACCTGCTTGGTGTTACACAGAGTAAAGAATACGCCGAACCAGAATGGTACGCAGATTTGCTGCTGACTATTGTCTGGGTGGCCTACCTGTTGACATTCTTGGGGCCAATCTGGCGTCGCAAAGAAGCTCACATTTACGTAGCGAACTGGTTCTACCTCGCGTTTATCGTGACAATTGCAGTTCTGCATTTGTTCAACAACGCGTCTATTCCTGTCAGCATCTACTCCACTAAATCCTATATTGTTTGGGGCGGCGTTCAAGATGCGATGGTGCAGTGGTGGTATGGCCATAACGCTGTTGGCTTCTTCCTGACTGCTGGCTTCCTGGCGATCATGTATTACTTTATTCCAAAGCGTGCTGAGCGTCCGGTGTATTCTTACCGTCTGTCAATCGTGCACTTTTGGGCTCTGATCTTCCTATACATCTGGGCTGGTCCTCACCACTTGCACTACACGTCTCTGCCTCAGTGGGCGGGCACGCTCGGTATGACCTTCTCCATCATCCTTTGGATGCCTTCCTGGGGTGGTATGATCAACGGTCTGATGACTCTGTCAGGTGCTTGGGACAAACTGCGGACAGATCCTGTTCTGCGTATGATGGTTGTTTCCGTTGCATTCTACGGCATGGCGACCTTCGAAGGACCTCTGATGTCCATCCGTGCTGTGAACGGTCTGTCACACTACACTGACTGGACGATTGGTCACGTACACGCTGGCGCACTCGGCTGGGTTGGTTACATCTCCTTCGGTGCTCTGTATTGCCTGGTTCCTTGGCTTTACAATAAGTCATTGTACTCTTTGCGCTTGGTTAACTGGCACTTCTGGGTCTCTACACTTGGCATCGTGTTCTATATCTGTTCAATGTGGGTATCCGGCATTATGCAGGGTCTGATGTGGCGTGCTTACGACAGCCTCGGCTTCCTTGAGTACTCCTTCATCGAAACAGTTGATGCGATGTACCCGTTCTATGTCATGCGTGCATTCGGCGGTCTGCTCTTCCTCGCAGGTGCTCTCGTCATGGTTTACAACCTCGTAATGACAGTTCGTGCCGGTGAAGCAGTTGAGAGCGAAGGTGCAGGTCAACCTGCTCTGACGCCAGCGGAATAATCGGGAGATCACGAATGTCTGCTTGGAAAAAACACCAAATCTTCGAGAAAAACTCGCTGATCCTGATTGTTGGCATCATCATCATGATCTCAATCGGCGGTCTCGTGGAAATCGTGCCTCTTTTTTACCTGAAAAGCACGATTGAGAAAACTGAGGGCATGCGCCCTTACACTCCGCTTGAGCTTGTTGGACGTAACATCTATGTGCGTGAAGGCTGTTATGCATGTCACTCACAGCAGATCCGTCCAATGCGCGACGAGTTGGAGCGCTACGGCAACTACTCGCTGGCAGCGGAATCCATGTACGATCGTCCATTCCAATGGGGTTCTAAGCGTACTGGTCCTGACCTCGCTCGTGTAGGCGGCAAGTACTCTGATGAGTGGCAGCGTGATCACCTGATCAACCCACGCTCAGTGTCTCCGACCTCAGTGATGCCTGGCTACCCGTTCCTGATGGATGCCAAGCTCTCTACGATCGAGATCGAGAACCATCTGAAAGTGAATGCATTGTATGGTGTTCCTTATACCGAGGAACAGATCGCAAGCGCAAAAGTGGATCTCCTCGCTCAGGCCGAGCCTGATAGTGATGCAGCGGAAGCGTTCGAAGAGCGTTACCCAGATGTTCTCATCCGCGACTTTGACGGCAACGCCAAAGAAGTGACTGAGATGGATGCACTTGTGGCTTATCTGCAGATGCTTGGCACACTCGTAGACTTTAGCCTCTACGACGAAAAAGCCAACTTGCGCTAAGGAGAAGATGATGGACGCGACTTACACCGCTCTTGCACACTTCGCGCAAACTGGTGGCCTGCTCTATTTCATGGCAATCTTTGCAGGCGTAGTTCTTTACGCTTGCTGGCCAAGCAATGGGGAGCGCTTTAACGATGCTTCACAGATCCCGCTGCGGGAGGACGATTAATGGCTGAGCACAAAAAGGAAATCGACCAGGTAACGGGTGTCGAAACCACTGGTCACGAATGGGATGGCCTGAAGGAACTCAATCATCCGCTCCCTAAGTGGTGGCTCTATATGTTCTACGGCACCATCGTATGGTCCGTAATCTACTGGATCCTCATGCCAAGTTGGCCATTGGTCAACGGCTATACAAAAGGTCTTCTGAACTACAGCCAGCGTGCGGTTGCAACGGAGAACTTTGATGTAGCGGCTGCAGAGCGCGCAGAAACCGGCAAGATGCTTCTCGAAGCATCTCTCGAAGAAATTCGTGATACTCCGGAACTGCTCGAGTTTGCTATGGCTCAGGGTGAAGTGGCATTCGGTGACAACTGTGCACCTTGTCATGGAACTGGTGCGACAGGCTTTGAAGGCTATCCTAACCTTCAGGACGACAGCTGGATCTGGGGTGGTGACTTGGACACCCTCTCAACCACGATCTCTTATGGTGTTCGTTCAGAACATGACGAAACCCGGTATGCGGAAATGCCTGCATTCGGCCGTGATGAGCTGCTTGAAAAAGAAGAGATTGTTCAGGTTGCGAACTATGTTGGTTCTATAGCAGGTCTTCCAACACAAGAAGGCGTTGATCTGGAAGCAGGCAAAGTGATCTATGAAGAGAACTGTGCTGCCTGTCATATGGAAAACGCTAAGGGTGATCTGGAAACAGGTTCTCCGAACCTGACAGCACCAACCTATCTCTATGGCAAGTCCGTAGAAGACATCATCGCGCAGGTGAATGCACCACGTCACGGTGTGATGCCTGCATGGATCGATCGTCTGGGTGAAACCACAGTTAAATCACTGGCTGTGTACGTTCACTCACTCGGTGGCGGTCAATAAGATCTCTGAATATTTTTGAGATGACGACATAAGCGAGGACGCGTAAGTGCCCTCGCTTCACTTGCACAAAGCACATCGCCAACTGAGGAAGACATTATGTCTAGCCAAGTTGAACCCATCGATAAAGAAGAGGACGAAGCCTGGTTCGCGTCAGCGGCTAAAGTTTACCCTATGGAGGTAAATGGCCGTTTTCGGAAAATCAAATGGGCAATCCTTTTTATTACCCTTGGAATTTATTACTTTACTCCCTTCATCCGTTGGGACAGAGGGCCTTTGCTCCCTGATCAGGCTGTTCTCGTCGATTTTGAGAGAAAAAGAGGTTATTTCTTCTTTCTCGAAATCTGGCCACAGGAAGTCTATTACCTCGCCGGATTGCTCATCATTGCAGCTGTTGGTCTGTTCTTGATGAATGCTATCGCGGGTCGTCTCTGGTGCGGTTATCTTTGCCCGCAGACAGTTTGGACAGACCTGTTCTTCCGCGTAGAAAGCGTGATTGAAGGCGATCGCCGCAAAAGGATTACGCTGGACAAACAGCCCTGGAATGCAGAAAAGATTCTCAAAAAGGGAACGAAGCATTTTCTCTGGTTGATGATTGCCTGGTGGACCGGCGGAGCGTGGGTTCTTTACTTCGCGGATGCTCCAACCCTTGCGTATGATCTGGCAACCGGTCAGGCTGCATTTTCTGCTTATGTCTGGATCGGCATCCTGACGTTCACCACCTATTCGCTGGCTGGTCACATGCGTGAGCAGGTCTGTGTGTATATGTGTCCTTGGCCACGTATTCAGGCAGCTCTTACGGATGAGCATGCGCTCAATGTGACGTATCGCTACGACCGTGGTGAACCTCGTGGTCACTTGAAAGAGAGCAAAAAGCGCATCGCAGAAGGCTTGCCAGCTGGTGATTGTATCGACTGTAATCAGTGTTTCTATGCATGTCCGACTGGTGTCGACATTCGTAAAGGCGCGCAGCTCGATTGCATCCAGTGTGGTCTGTGTATTGATGCGTGTGACTCAATCATGACCAAGGTTGGAAAGCCAACGGGTCTGATCGCATATGACACGGACGATAACATTGAGCGTCGTGAGAAAGGTGAGACAGCAGTTTACCGTCTGATCCGTCCTCGTACTGTAGTCTATACAGCAATCATTGCGTTGATTGCAGGTGGGATGCTGTACGCCCAGCTCAATCGCTCCATGACGAGTTTGTCTGTCGTTCATGACCGGAACCCGCTGTATGTTAAACAAAGTGATGGGTCCTTCAGAAACGGCTACTCACTCCGCCTGCTGAACAAACACAACGACGAGCAATCTTTCACGCTTAGCGTTGAAGATATGCCTACAGGGGCTACCTTTGAGGTTGTGGGCATTCACAAGAATGCGGCTGACGTGACAAAGGATACTCAGCTGAGCTTGTCGGTAGATGCTGATACGACCCGTTCTGTACGAGCACTGGTGTTCTCTCCAGCTGGCGTTGAAATGCCAAGCTCTCTGCCTATGAGCTTTAAGCTGGTGGACACAGAGACGGGTGAAACAACAGTGATCAGCGACTTCTTCCGGGCACCCGGCAAATAGTCGTCACAGGCTGTAAAAGCACCTAATTAAACTTGCGTGATAAGGGGTACGCCCCTTATCACTTTAACAATCAAAAGGCGAAGCTCACCCCCCATCTTATGAGCCGCCAAAAGGAGCTAGGATATGACAATGGCTGTAGACCACAAGTCTCCACGCAAGCCACGGCAGATTACCGGCCGAATGGTTCTGTTCAGCCTTATCGCGTTCTTCGGTGCTATCGCCGCTATGAATGCTGTTATGATCTATATTGCGCTCGATACCTTTCCAGGACTGGAAGTCGATAGCTCCTACAAGGTAAGCCAGCGATACAACAAAGAAATCGCCAAGGCGAATGCTCAGGCCGCTCTGAACTGGAGCGTAAATGCTGCCATTGAACGCAACGGTGATGGCTCTGCCCATATTCGCGTTCTGGCTAAAGACAAAGCTGGTGCTCCAATCACTGGCGAAATGGTCACCGTTAAACTGCACCGCCCAACAATCACCGCAGCTGATCAGGATCTTGTTCTGTCTGAGCGCTCCGCGGGTGAATATGTAGCCAATGCATCTGGCATTGGTGCGGGCAACTGGAACGTGGTCGTAGAAATCGCGGATCGAAGTGACAAAACACTTCCGATCTTCCGTTCCAAAAACAAGATTTTCTTCGCTGAGTAAGGCGGTAATAGCATGTCTGCGCCTGAAAGGGATTGGGCTGCATTCGTAACAAATACCGATGATGGCAAGGCTCATATGGACCTTGCCGTTGATGGTATTACGTGTGCCGCATGTATGTACGAAATTGAGCGTGGCCTCCAGAAATTGGATGGCGTAGAAAAAGCACGCGTAAACCTGTCATCCCACCGTCTTTCAGTGGACTGGGATGGAGAGAAGACCAATCCATCTCCTATTGTCGATCTTCTCCAAAGGCTGGGCTATAAAGCGTACCCTTTTGATCCTGCTCAGGTAAAATCCCGCGGCGATGCTGTGGGCAAAGAGATCTTGCGCGCACTGGCCGTCTCTGGCTTTGCAGCAATGAATATCATGCTGTTGTCCATCTCAATCTGGTCTGGCAACGCATCAGATATTGATCCTGAGACCCGGTCTTTCTTCCATTGGATTTCCGCACTAATCGCACTGCCAACCGTCGTTTACTCTGGCCGCATTTTCTTCCGCAGTGCCTACATGGCTGTGAAGACAGGCCGTTTGAATATGGACGTGCCGATCACAATCGGGGTGTTGCTCGCAACTGGCCTATCCATGTGGCAAACCGTTCAGGAAGCAGAGCACGCTTATTTTGATAGCGCAGTGATGCTGTTGTTCTTCCTGCTCGTTGGCCGTTACTGCGATCATCTCATGCGCAGAAAAACGCGTTCTTTTGCGGAAAACCTCGCGACTTTGAAAGCCGAGAGCGCTGCTAAGATACAAGAGGACGGCAGCGCACTCGATGTGCCTCTATCTAAATTGTCTATTGGTGATCGTGTTCTGGTCAGAGCTGGTGAGCGCATTTCCGTCGATGGCAAAATCTCCACGGGCACATCAGAAGTCGATCAGAGTCTGGTGACAGGCGAAACCTTGTTACAGCCTGTCGGGGAAGGGGACCTCGTCTACGCAGGTACCATGAACACCTACGGCGTGTTGGAGATTGAAGTCACAGCTGCTGCAAAAGGCACACTGCTTGATGAAGTGAACAGGCTTTTGGAAACGGCTATGGAAGGTCGGTCCAAATACGTTCATATCGCAGATCGCGCCTCACAGCTTTATGCGCCCGTTGTGCATGCGGCTGCACTACTGACGCTCGTGGGCTGGATCATGCTCGGCATGGCGTGGCAGCCGGCTTTGGTCATCGCGATCTCCGTTCTCATCATCACATGCCCCTGTGCTCTAGGCCTTGCAATTCCGGCAGTTCAGGTTGTGGCAAGCGGCTTGTTCTTTAATGAACGAGTGCTGCTGAACGCTGGTGATGCGATTGAGCGTCTGGCGACAGTTGATACCATTGTGTTCGACAAAACCGGCACTCTGACATTGCCAGAAGCTTCGCTCTCAAAGGAGCATGGTCTTGCAGCTGAACAGTTAGAGCTGGCGGGTCGTCTTGCTCTGTCTTCTTCACATCCATTGTCTCAGGCCATCGCAAAAGCAACCGGCGCACAACAAGCACTGCCAGATGCAAAAGAGAGTGCGGGCAAAGGGGTGGAAGCTGTCGTCGATGGAATGTGTGCGAAGCTAGGCTCTCCCGCATTTTGCGGTGTTTCTGATGAGCAGCTCGAACAAGCAAAAACGCAGCAACCGGATGCTTCCTTTGTCGCTTTCCAATCTGGAGACAAGCCTGCACAATTGCTTCCCGTTGGCCAGTTTATGAGGGAAGGGGCAACTGAAACGATCCAGAAGCTCAAAACTGCGGGCTACACAATTGAAATTCTCAGTGGTGACCATAAAGGTGCAGTCGAACACGCAGCGCAGATGCTTAGTGTTGAAAGTTGGCAAGCTGCTATGAAGCCTCAAGACAAGATCGACCATATCGAAAAACTGAAAGCACAAGGCAAGAAGGTTCTGATGGTTGGTGATGGCCTCAATGATGCCCCCTCGCTCGCGGCAGCAAACGTATCCATCTCGCCTGTTTCAGCGGTTCACGTCAGTCAGGCAGCTGCAGATGCAGTCTTCCTGGGAGATAGCCTTGCGCCCGTTATGAGCGCACTGACAATCTCGAAGAAAGCGCGTTGGGTGATGAACCAAAATCTCGCCATTTCTGTTGTCTATAACTTGATTGCAGTGCCGTTTGCAGTGCTAGGTTTTGTCACACCTCTTGTTGCAGCCTTGGCTATGTCGGGTTCTTCCATTATTGTGACACTCAACGCTGTACGCCTGAGAATGCTCGCAGGCTCATCTACTCAGCCTAATCCGGAGGCCTGAACAGAACTATGGAAGTCTTAATCTACCTCATTCCGATTGCGTTGTTTCTTGGTGGCGCAGGTTTGGTAGCGTTTTTATGGTCCCTCCGCTCTGGTCAGTATGATGATATGGAAGGGCCGAAATGGCGTATACTGGATGATGGTGATTTGCAGGAAAACAGTACACCGGTAGAAGCTGCTAAACGCAAGGTTTCCTGAGTAGGGACCTCAGCGTCACGAGCTGTATTTAGCGATAAGAGAAATGAAATGAGAGGCTTGTAAGCGACCCGCTTCAAGCCTTTTTCTATGCAGTTTTGAAAGCAACAAAAAAGGCCAGCAAATTTGCCGGCCTTTTGCAATGAATTGAGGTAGCGTTTAGCCGCCAGCAAACTGATAAACAGCCTGGCCTTGCGCAGCATCCAGATCTTCTTCCGCTGGAGCATCGGTGAATGGCAACTCAAGAGTCTGCCAAACATCCACCAGAGCATCGCGCAGATGATCAATCAGGGCATCGTTGTGGACTGGGCCCGGAGTGATGCGCAGACGCTCAGTGCCGCGTGGAACTGTTGGGTAGTTGATTGGCTGAATGTAGATGCCATGCTTATCCAACAGCAGATCGGTTGCCTGCTTACACAGATCAGGATCAGCAACCAGCACTGGAATGATGTGTGTGTCAGAAGGCATCACAGGGAGGCCTGCTGCTTTCAGTACATCTTTTGTGCGCTGTGCCTGACGCTGCTGACCTTCGCGCTCTACACCGGATTCCTTCAGGTGCTTGATGGAAGCTGTTGCTGCCGCAGCAAGTCCTGGTGGAATAGCAGTGGTAAAGATGAAGCCTGGAGCATAGGAGCGAACCGCATCAATGATAGTCTGAGAAGCAGTGATATAACCGCCCATCACACCGAATGCTTTCGCCAGTGTACCTTCAATAATGTCGATGCGATCCATGACGGCGTCACGTTCAGCAATACCTGCGCCGCGCGGACCGTACATGCCAACAGCATGCACTTCGTCGATATAGGTCATCGCATTGTACTTGTCGGCAAGGTCACAAATGCGCTCGATCGGTGCGATATCGCCATCCATGGAGTACACGGATTCAAACACGATCAGCTTTGCGCGGTCGTTTCCAGCAGACTTGAGCAGGTCTTCAAGGTGCTCAAGGTCATTATGACGCCATACTTTCTTAGAAGTCCCTGCGCCGCGAACACCCGCAATCATGGAAGCGTGGTTCAGCTGGTCAGACAGGATCAGGCAATCAGGAAGCAACTTTGCAATTGTCGAAATGGACGCTTCGTTGGAAACAAAACCACTTGAGAAAACGAGGGCGCCTTCTTTTCCGTGGAGGTCTGCGAGTTCTTCTTCAAGCTGTACCAGAGGGTAGTTCGTGCCCGAGATGTTACGCGTACCGCCTGCGCCAGCTCCCATGCGCTGAACGGTTTCTGTCATGGCATCAATAACTTTAGGGTGTTGGCCCATCCCCAGGTAGTCGTTTGAACACCAAATGACGATTTCACGGAGGTTTTGATTTTCTTTACGCCACAGTGCGTGTGGGTGACGCCCTGCAATGCGTTCGAGATTAGCAAATACGCGGTACCGTTTTTCATCCTTCAAAGAAGCAATCGCCTCATTGAAGATATTTTGGTAGTCCATTTTTTGCCCCTTATATTGCGGCGGTATTATTCGGCGATACTTTAGAGTTAGCCTAAACTTAGCGATAATCCTTATCCCTGTCGAAGGACACATTGACGCGGTCCATGGAATTGCGGATTTATCAAAGGATTTTTTCACCTAACGCATATCAGCCTATATATATCGCAGACATAGTCTTTGACATAGAACTATAATTGGGCAGTCTTGCAATTTGTTATGTTCTCTGCCACACCTTGTAACTAATAACTGAATTTCTGTTCTAATTTAATTGGGTTGCGTCAAGTGACCGGGGCATGACTGCGTGAGTATAGACCTCTCATCCTTATCGTTTTTGGTGGTTGAAGACAGCGCTTATATGCGCACAATTCTGCGTACAATGCTTCAAGGGTTTGGAGCCCGGAAAATCGTCGAAGCGGAAGACGGAGCGTCTGGTCTGGAAGCGATGGATCGCGCTAATCCGGATATCCTGATTCTCGACTGGGTTATGCCAATTCTCGACGGGGCAGACATGGTACGGATGATCCGTACCCAGAATAATCCGTACGCTTATATCCCGATTATTATGGTCACGGCCCATACCGAACGCAGCCGTATTATCGAAGCCAGAAAGCTGGGCATCCACGAGTTGCTGTGTAAGCCGATTTCTGCCAAAGCGCTCTATCAACGCATTGCATCGATTATTCTTCAGCCAAGAGACTTTGTGAAAACAGCAGGTTACTTCGGCCCGGCACCGCGTGAAATCCGCGGACACAAAAAGAACTGGGACGGAAACAGCATAATTGGCGAGGCAAACTCAGCCACGATGGTCTGAGCTTTCTTTTTTCGCAATGAGGCATGCAACAACCTCCTCGGAGGCGTTGAGTTGCCCCCAAGGTGGATCATCTATGACGCCTATAGAGCGGAGAGGGCCTTGATCGCTTGATCCCATTTCTCTGATGGAAGACTGGATACCAATCGAATGAGTTTGGCGAACTCTGCTTCCTCAAGTTGGTAGCGAAGCATCTGTAGCTCTGCTTCGGAAAACTTTCCGTGTGCTGCTGTCGGGACATCTGCGTCGATGACTGCCTGATCCATTTTTACCTCCTGAAACTCCAACAAAATGAATATCAGCGGACACTTGCGCGAGAGCTCATGCAAGTGCGCTTGGGAGGCATACCCTCTTCCCCGATCCGCAAAACGGTTGGTTGGAAAACTACCCCAATACGCCCCCAAGACCACAGAAACGTCGCAGGACTCCCATCACATGTAAACCAACTCCAAGATGAAATTTGGTCGAATTGTGGCACGTTGCATCTCAGGCACAGTGCCGCAAAGGCATGTAGAGCTCAGCTCAAGAACGTGGAATTTTATTTCATTGAGCTGATATTTATGTGTTCGGGTGAGTTTGTTTGTTTCGCGACCGCTTTGGATTATCGATGGATTACCGTTGATAAGTGCGATTGCTTGCCCTCAGAAAAGTCTGCGCGTTAGAGAGGGCTCACGGCAGAGTTGTAAATTGTTCTAAAATTCAGTGATTTTTTAAAATCAGATTTCACAGAACGCGCAACAGGAAGGCAATGCGCATGACGTAAATCGATGAAACAGTCGATTAAAGAGAAGAATGGTGCTGCCGGAGAGATTTGAACTCTCGACCTCTCCCTTACCAAGGGAGTGCTCTACCCCTGAGCTACGGCAGCGCGCCGAAATTTGTGCAGTGCTGTTAGAAGAATGGTGCTGCCGGAGAGATTTGAACTCTCGACCTCTCCCTTACCAAGGGAGTGCTCTACCCCTGAGCTACGGCAGCATCGCATAAATATGAAGCACTTAAGCGCTTCTCGTATCTTCCAAACCAGCGTATTTTGCAACGAGGTAAGTGCTCCGCAGGCAGCGCCCTCGGAACGAGGAGGCTTATGTCATAACCCTTTTAAACCTGCAAGGGGTTTTATTGGCAGTTCTGTGGAAACTGAATAACACAGTGAAATGAGAGCATTGCCATGCACTTGTCGTATATTAGGGCACTTGGCTTCAATCCCGTCCTCGTGTACCTGTTGAGCATGACAGATTCAAAGAAAACCGAAACAACGGGCAACCAGTCAAAGTCCGTGGCAAAGCCAAAAAGCGACCCGAAAGCAGATCGTTTGGCCGAAGCCTTACGCGCCAACTTACGTCGCAGAAAACAGGCTGCTAAGAAGAATACTGACGAAGACTAGAGATTGCTGCATGCGCTTTGCTCAATCGCGAGGGCGTTAAGTAAAAATCTAGCATTTATCGCTAAATTGAAAATATATGGAAATCTCGCCGAAAACTGCAGGTTTTGGGCGGAGTAGGATGTTGCGGTCTTTGTAAGTCCTGCTAATGCGAAATATCAGCAGGATCTATTGGGGAAAACCGTTGGGGAAGAAACTAGGCAGAAGCGCTGCCTTGCTTATGCCACAGCCCTGATGTTAGTGGACACGATCAATTCTTCTTCAAATTTGTGTTTCCCGCCGCGGGCTTTATTGGGGTTATAGAAGTATGGACAAAATTCGTATTGTTGGTGGCAATCAGCTTAATGGTGTTATTCCGATCTCAGGCGCGAAGAATGCTGCGCTGCCTTTGATGATCGCGTCACTGCTCTGCGAAGATACGTTGACCCTTGAGAATGTGCCCCGCTTGCGTGATGTCGCACTTCTCACTCAGATTCTTTCCAATCACGGTGTAGATTATTCGGTCGACGGCAAACGGGCAGGTCAAGATACAATGACTGGCCAGACCATTCATCTGAATGCCAGCAACATTGTCGACACAACAGCTCCATATGAGCTGGTGTCCAAGATGCGTGCAAGCTTCTGGGTGATCGGTCCGTTACTCGCACGTATGCATACAGCCCGTGTGTCTCTGCCAGGGGGGTGCGCAATCGGGACGCGTCCGGTCGACTTCTTCATCGACGGACTGAAAGCACTCGGTGCTGATATCGAGATGGATCGCGGCTATGTTCAGGCAGATGCCAAGGGCGGCCTGAAGGGTGGCCGGGTCGTCTTCCCGAAAATCTCCGTGGGAGCAACACACACAGTCATGATGGCTGCGACACTGGCCAAGGGCGAGAGCGTAATCGAAAACGCTGCTCAGGAACCAGAAGTCACTGATCTCGCAAACTGCCTGATTGGCATGGGTGCAAAGATTGAAGGTGCTGGCACCGACACAATCCATATTCAGGGTGTAGATAGCCTGGGCGCACATCGCCATCCGGTTATTCCTGACCGTATCGAAACCGGGACCTATGCCATGGCAGTGGCAATGACGGGTGGTGAAGTCACTCTGGAAGGCGCACGCGGCGATCTTCTCGAAGGGGCACTGGATGTCCTTCGTCAGACCGGAACAGAAATCACTGAAACCAATATGGGTCTCAAAATTAAGCGCAACGGTGCTGGTATCAGCCCGGTAGACGTTTCCACTGAGCCGTTCCCGGGATTCCCAACAGATTTGCAGGCGCAGTTCATGGCACTCATGACCCGCTCCAAGGGTGTGAGCAAGATCACTGAGAACATCTTCGAAAACCGTTTCATGCACGTTCAGGAGCTGGCACGCCTTGGCGCCAAGATCACACTGGACGGGCAGGTGGCTTCTGTTGAGGGCGTTGAAACCCTGCGCGGTGCTCAGGTCATGGCAACAGACCTTCGTGCATCTGTTTCCCTCGTCATCGCTGGTTTGGCGGCGGAAGGTGAAACGACGGTCAGCCGTGTCTATCACCTTGATCGCGGCTTTGAGCGGCTGGAAGAGAAGCTGTCTCGCTGCGGTGCGGTGATCGAGCGTATCTCGGCCTAACGAAAACGAAGCAAATGATTTGAACCCGGTCTGTTTTTCAGTCCGGGTTTTTTCATGGAGATATTCTCAAAGAAACTGGATCAGAGCTTCATGCTTGAAATCTGCTGCATTCATTCATAGATGTTTTTCTGTAAATTGTTGTAATAGTAAGGATGTCTCGCGCTATATACGGTGCGTGAGGCTAGGGAAATCTGCAAGGGATTAATATGGAACAGGTAAAACCAATGAAGCTGATGGCGCTGGATCAGGAAGATTTGCAGATCATCTCTTCCATGGTGCAGGACAGTGTTCTGAAACTCGCAGATATCAAGTACTTACCTGCCGAGCGCCGCCTGGTGCTGACAATGAATCGATACCTTTGGGAAACAGACGAAAACAACCAGAAACGAAGAATGCGGGCACGGTCCGTTCTTTCTGTGTCGCGGGTGGATGCGGTCAAAGCTCAGAAAATCAACCAGACAAACAAAGACATGGTCCTGTCTTTGCTCTGTGTGCTGTTTGAAGAGACAAATGCACCGGCTGGTCAGTTGAAGCTTGAGTTTTCCGGTGGGGCTGCTATTGCAGCAAATATCGAGTGCATCGAAGCGCAACTGGCAGATCTGGGCTCCGTTTGGGAAACTGAAAGCAGACCTGAACATGATCTAGAAGGCTAGTTGGAAAGCGCGGGATAGTTTCGTAAAATCCCGGCACAACCTGAAGGCTTGGACTGCATTTCGAAAATTCTGACATCATCTCGGGAAGAACAGTCCCGGGAATTATAGTAAATTGGGAACGATAACGTGGCGATTAAGCTCTCCTCAAAGTCTGAAGGTTTCGAAGAAGAAATTCGTGCCCTGCTTGGAAGCAAGCGGGAAACTTCAGAGGATGTGGATCATATCGTGCGCGACATTCTGCGGGATGTCGAAATGCGCGGTGATGCAGCTGTGCTCGAATACACCAACAAATTTGACCGCATGTCGGCCAAATCTATGGACGAGCTGAAAGTAACTGAAGCGGAGATAGAGGTAGCTGTTGCTCAAATCCCTGCTGAAACACTGGAAGCCTTGCAGCTTGCCCACGATCGTATTCGTTCCCACCATCAAAAGCAGCTGCCCGAAAGCTACACCTACAAAGATGCCATCGGCGTAGAGCTAGGCGCCATCTGGACTGCTGTGGAAGCTGTTGGTGTGTATGTCCCTGGCGGTCTTGCCAGCTATCCATCCTCTGTGCTGATGAATGTCGTGCCTGCAAAGGTTGCTGGCGTTGAGCGCATCGTAATGGTGGTTCCAAGCCCTGATGACGTGCTCAACCCACTCGTGTTGGCAGCAGCTAAGATGTCTGGTGTTTCAGAGATCTACCGCGTAGGCGGCGCTCAGGCTGTTGGGGCGCTGGCATATGGCACAGAAGCAATTACACCGGTCTCCAAGATTGTTGGTCCGGGCAATGCCTATGTTTCAGCAGCAAAGCGCCGCGTATTCGGAACTGTCGGCATCGATATGATCGCTGGCCCATCCGAAATCCTCGTCGTGGCTGACAAAGATAACAACCCGGACTGGGTTGCCGTCGATCTGCTCTCTCAGGCAGAGCATGATCCGGTTGCGCAGTCCATTCTCATCACGGACAGCGAAGAACTGGCAGCGGCTGTAGAAGAGGCCGTGGAGCGTCAGCTCACCACGCTGCCACGCGCAGACGTCGCACGTCAGAGCTGGAATGATTTCGGAGCGATCATCACCGTTGACAATTTAGACGATGCAATGGTGCTCTCCAACCGTTTTGCACCAGAACATCTTGAGCTGTGTGTTGAGGACCCTGATGCACTGCTGCCAAAAATGAGAAATGCTGGCGCAGTTTTTGTTGGACGTTACACACCAGAAGCGATCGGCGATTATGTCGGCGGTTCAAACCATGTGCTGCCGACGGCTCGCTCGGCGCGCTTCTCCTCTGGTCTGTCTACGCTGGAGTTCGTAAAGAGAACTTCGCTTCTGCGCTGTAACCCGGAAAATCTCGCACAAATCGGCCCTGCTGCCGTCACACTGGCAGAAGTGGAAGGTCTGCAGGCGCATGGACGTTCAGTCTCTATTCGCTTAAACCACTAGTTAATTGATCCAGGACGGAAAAGATCGCTTGATGAATAAGGAAGTCCCTGTAAACGAAGAACAGAGACAACAAGGAATAGAACGCCTTTTTGAGGTGGTCCTTGATCCGGATTCTATTGTGCGCGCCGACAAGGACGTCGAGCGGGAGCGAAAAATTGCGATCTTTGATCTGGTAGAGGAAAACATGTTTTCTCCGGTCGGGCCCGATCAGGGCCCGTACCGATTGGACCTGGCTATGATCAAGCGTAAGCTTGTGCTGGGAGTTCGGGATGAAATGGGCAGCGAAATCGCAACCCACATCCTCTCGCTCACCCCTTTCAGGAAGATCATTAAAGACTACTTCATGATCTGTGAGAGCTACTACGATGCAATTCGCAGTGCCTCACCAAAACAGATCGAAGCAATCGATATGGGGCGTCGTGGACTACACGACGACGGCGCCTGCATATTGGAAGAGCGCCTGAAAGGGAAAATCACCATCGACCATCAAACCGCCCGACGACTGTTTACGCTCATTTGCGCCTTGCAGCACCGGGGGTAAGTATGGCCGAGTTTATGTCACGGCCAAGTTCCATCCTGTTTATCTGCAGAATGAACGCCGTACGCTCTCCGATGGCAGAGGGCTTGACCCAACTGCTCTACCCCAAACAGGTCTATACGCGCTCCTGTGGCGTCTTTGCAGGCGAACGTGATCCGTTTGTCGACTCTGTTATGGATGAGCTTGGGATGGACCTGAGCAATCACCATCCAAAAACCTTCGAGGATCTGGCCGAAGACGGGTTCGACCTCATTGTTACGCTTGCTCCGGAGGCTCACCACATGGCATTGGAGCTGACACGCGCACAGCACGTTGATGTTGAGTACTGGCCGACGATTGACCCGACAGTGGCAACAGGAAGCCGTTCACAGATCATGGATGCGTACAGAGCGGTGCGTGATACGCTTAAGAGAAAGATAGAACAACGTATGCAATAAGCTGCTGAAAATACTCTACGCGTGGCCTTTGCATGTGTTTTCCACCCCAAAACAAGGAATAAGCGGTAAAACTCGTCAAACTGCCCTCCAAGAAATGGAGGTAGCCTGTTCACTTTTGGCGAGTTATCCGGTAGGTTCCGCGAAAATTCCATTTAACTAATCAGGAATCCTAATGGCTAAAGAAGAAATGCTGGAGTTTCCAGGCGTCGTCGTCGAACTCCTTCCTAATGCGACTTTTCGTGTGAAACTTGAAAACGATCACGAAATTATCGCTCACACTGCTGGTCGTATGCGTAAAAACCGTATTCGCGTTCTGGCTGGCGATAAAGTGCTCGTGGAAATGACACCATATGACCTGACAAAGGGTCGTATCACCTATCGCTACAAATAAGCGATCCACTGAGCGCGGGTTCATGATGAGCCTGCCTTAGTTGAGCTCTGGTCTGTAATTCATCGGGGAACTGGCATATGACCAAAGAACTGCCGTTAGTATTGGCCTCCGGGTCACCACGTCGTCTGGCGTTGCTTCAGCAGATTGGTATAGAACCGGAATTCCTCCTGCCTGCAGACATTGATGAGACGCCTGTGCGTGGGGAAAGCCCGCGCGCGCTGGCTCAAAGACTTGCACGCGGCAAAGCAGCCGCTGCACGTGTTCTGATCGACCGGGATGACGAAAAAGCGCATTCCATCATCCTGGGGTCTGACACAGTTGTTGCAGTAGGACGCCGCATCCTGCCAAAGGCCGAGAGTAAGGAGCAGGCCAGCGTCTGCCTTCAACTGCTTTCCGGTCGCATGCACAAGGTTTACACCGGCGTTTGCGTGAATATGCCTGATGGCGTGGTTCGCACAAAACTGGTTGAAACCCGCGTACGTTTCCGTCGTCTGTCTTCTCATGACACAGAAAAGTACCTCGCCTCAGGGGAGTGGCGTGGTAAAGCAGGCGGCTACGCTATTCAGGGCCTTGCTGGCGCGTTTATTGCGCGTGTGATTGGATCTTACCCAAGCGTTGTCGGTTTGCCTCTGCTGGAGACCGCAAGCCTCTTACAGTCAGCTGGCTATCCAACTCAAAAAACATGGGACGAAGACGCTGTACCTGCTGCATAGGCAGGAGAAGGCTAACGCGCAAACCCACCCACAGTTTGTACATATCGTGGTGACAAGCTCGCAAGTGCATTGCGCAGCTCCTGAGTTGGTTTGCCATAAACTGTCATGCCTGTTGGGTGCAATGTGTCCATAAACTGCTTGGCATAGGTGTTGGAGAACCACGTCAGGTGCAACATTGCTGAGTTGCTGTCCTTGAAGCTCGTAAAAATCTCGCAGGATTGCCCGTCTTCGCTCAGGTACCAGACATAAGCTGTGGTATCACCCTGCATTTGCTGGACTGCTTTCACCATCTCCACCATTAGTCCTTCAAAGACTTTTGGTTCTGCGGTGGCCAGGTGCGCTGTCAGGATCCAAGAAACTTCATTGTTCATTATACGCTTCCCCGGTGTTCGCGAGATACTTTCAAATCAATACAGAACTTATTGTGTATCCCTGAAACGTGGTTCAGGTGTTCGGATAAGGATACGCGCATGTTTAAAAGTGCCTGCCTATGGCTAATCTTAGTCTGAACTCTAATTGCTGCAAAGTTGTTTGCAGCTAAACTGTTTAACGCCTTAAATTTAGGAGATAATTTGCAGTTGTGAAGGGGTGGCTGACGCGCCGTTACTCCAAATTCAACAAAACCATCAAAATGATCTGATTTTATCTCTTGATGTCCTGTAGATTTCTGGCTAGAGGCACTGGCAGATGCTCTGCTGAGCCGGATAGGTGAACAGCCATATCTGCGAAGATCAAAACTAGCAGTTGAGAGAGATGATGAAGAAGCCATCAGTAAAATGCCCGATCTGCGAGAAACCAGCGCAAGAGGCAACAAAGCCGTTTTGCTCAGACAGGTGTAAACAGGTGGATCTCAACAAGTGGTTGAGTGGTCATTATTCCGTACCCGCGGTTGAGGAAGAGTTCTCTGAATCTGATATCACTGACCTAGAAAATTCACGTATTCTGCACTGAGCATTTGGGGATAAATATTTCGAGAATCTAAGGGTTTTTTCGATAAATTTTACCAAATTTGGGTGTTTTCTACCTCTGATTTATTGAGCCAACAAGTTGATATATTATAAGGATTCTCAACAATCCTACCCCTTGTAATAGGTACTAATAAGGCTCGCGATTAAAAAGTCAGGCTCTGAATTTTTTTTCAGTTAGATGGCGAAATATATCTCCTTTAGTCTTGTGCCTGTCACAGTTATGGGCAATTGTACCGAGCGTGTTCTTGGGAGGTTTGCGCGGATATAGAGATTCTCGCGTAGCCGTCTCGTTAAATTGCTTGGGGCAATTGAATAAAGGCAAGACCTATGAAAAAGCATCTCTTGGGCGCAACTGCGCTTTTGTTGTCTTTTGGCGTTTCCGCGCCGGCTATGGCAGAATTTGATCTGACCATTTTGCATACGAATGATTTCCATTCCCGCATTGAGCCAATCAACAAGTACGACTCGAATTGTTCCGCAAAGGATGATGCAAAAGGCAAGTGTTTGGGTGGCACTGCCCGTTTGGAAACAGCAATCAAAGAGCGCCGTGCGGCTGCTAAAAACTCTATCCTCGTGGATGGTGGTGACCAGTTCCAGGGTTCTCTGTTCTACACTTACTACAAAGGTAAGGCTGCTGCTGAGTTCATGAACACTCTTGGTTACGACGCAATGACCGTCGGCAACCATGAGTTTGATGATGGTCCAGAAGTTCTGCGTGGCTTCATGGACATCGTGAACTTCCCGGTTCTTCTTGCAAACGCTGACTTCTCCAAAGAAGGCAAGCTGATCGGCGTTCTGAAGCCTACCTCCATCGTTGAGCGTGACGGCGAAAAAATCGGTTTCATCGGCCTGACGCCAGATGACACTCATGAGCTGTCCAGCCCTGGCGATCATGTTACGTTCTACGACCCAATCGAAGCAGCTAACAAACACGTTGCTGAGCTTCAGGCTCAGGGTGTGAACAAGATCATCGTTCTGTCTCACTCCGGTTACGACGTTGATAAGAAAATCGCTGCTGCTGTAGACGGTATCGATGTGATTGTTGGCGGTCACACCAACACGTATCTGTCCAACACGTCTGACCGTGCTGAAGGCCCATACCCAACTTGGGTTGAAGCTCCAAACGGTAAGAAAGCTGCGATCGTATCTGCATACGCTTACGGCAAATTCCTTGGTGAGCTGAACGTGAAGTTTGACGACAACGGCAACGTAATCGAAGCTGTTGGCGAGCCAATCATCATGGACGCGAAGGTTGCTGAAAACGAAGTAACCAAAGCACGTATCGCAGAACTTGCTGGTCCGCTTGACGAAATTCGCACCGAAGTTATCGGCGCAACTGCAGCACCAGTAGATGGTGACCGCAAGTCTTGCCGCGCGCGTGAGTGTGAAATGGGTGTTCTCGTAGCTGACGCTATGCTTGCAGCAACCAAAGACAAAGGCGTTGAAATCGCAATCACCAACGGTGGTGGCCTGCGTGCTTCTATCGACGCTGGCGAAGTAACCATGGGCGAAGCTCTGGCAGTTCTTCCTTTCCAGAACACTCTGGCGACCTTCGAACTTCAGGGTAAGTTCATCAAAGACGCGCTGGAAAACGGTCTGTCCAAAGTTGAAGAAGGCGGCGGACGCTTCCCACAGGTTGCTGGTCTGAAGTACACCTTCGATGCATCTAAACCTGCTGGCGAGCGTGTTGTTGAAGTAACCTTGGAAGACGGTTCTGCAATTGAAGCAGACAAAGTCTACAAGCTTGCAACAAACAACTACGTTCGAAACGGTGGTGACGGCTACAAGATCTTCGCCACAGAAGGTAAAAACGCATACGACTACGGCCCGGGCCTTGAGTTCGTACTTGCTGACTTCCTGAAAGCGCAGGGCGATGCTTATGAGCCTAGACTAGCTGGTCGCATTACAGACGCAACCGCAAAGTAAGCTGGCCTTATTGAGCAGATGAATTGAAGCCGGAGGCCATCGCCTCCGGCTTTTTTCTTTACCTTGCTCATTATTGCTCTTTTCAAACAGAGGCTTGCACGAAAGCGCATTGACCCCTTACAAATATGCAGCTTCTGAACCTCAAAAGGCGGGTGAACGTGAGCATTCTTGAAACGGAACAACAACGGCTCATTAATCGCTTTCACGCGCAAAAACCAATCCGCTCTTGGTCCATGATCATCTCGATTTTTGGAGACTGCGTTGCGCCACGCGGTGGTGAACTCTGGATGGGCAACATCACCGAGATCATGCAGATGATCGGTGTGAATTCCGGCGTGGTTCGCACAGCAATGTCGCGCCTTGCTTCTGATGGCTGGCTGGAGCGCACGCGTATTGGCCGTAACTCGTTTTATCGCCTTACCAAAATGGGCTGTGAGGCCTTTGATCAGGCAACACCGCGCATTTATGCCCGCGGTCCTGCTCGCGGAGATGCCAATTGGATCACTGCAATTTTGAGTGAGGGCGAGGGGCGCTCTGAGCGCCGGGAATATCTGACAGATCAGGGCTTTGGCATACTTGCGCCGAACGTGTTGATCAAACCAGACATCGGCCAGCAACTGCCCAGGTCCTCCGACAAAATTGTTTTTATGCAATCTATGGCACCGCCTGAAAAAGCCGTGCAGCTGGCCCGGCAAGCCTGGAATCTGGAGGGTCTGCAACAGGGTTATCGTGAGTTCATTGAGACCTACAGTGACTTGCAGGCGCTTCTTGAGTGCGAGGGCCATGCTCCGATTGCGCCAGAAACGGCTTTGATCATCCGCGTCATTCTGATCCATGACCTCCGGCGACTGGTTCTCAGAGATCCTGAATTGCCTCTGCAAGCCCTGCCAGAAAAGTGGGCGGGCAGTGTTGCACGAGAACTTGCAGCAGGCATCTACAACACCCTGAGAGATCATGGTGAGATCTGGCTTGATTCTAACGCAAGGACAACAGCAGGCGCTTTGCCACCCCCTGAGCCTGCTTTTTTTGAACGGTTCCAGCCTTTGTAATCATTAGCGAATTTAGAATTCTCCTAAAATGCATCCCTAAATGTTACGCAAAATACTTGTGAGAATGATATTCTGTGACATATTGAAGCGCAAACGAACATCGGTGTGCTCTTGGGAGGGACGTGACCTATGTACACGCAAGCATTGAACAACCCGGCTGTTGAGGCTGGTGTTGAGGACGAAGAGAAGCTTGCAGCTTTTCAAACTCGCATTGATCGTGAAGAGAAGATTGAGCCCAACGACTGGATGCCAGCAGCCTATCGCAAGACGCTGGTTCGGCAGATCTCTCAGCATGCGCATTCAGAAGTGGTCGGCATGTTGCCGGAAGGCAACTGGGTAACGCGGGCTCCGTCTTTGAAGCGCAAAGCCATCTTGCTTGCCAAGATTCAGGACGAAGGTGGTCACGGCCTCTACCTCTATTCCGCCGCAGAAACCCTGGGTGTTTCCCGCGAGGAACTGGTGGATCAATTGCTGACCGGCAAAGCCAAATACTCTTCCATCTTCAACTACCCAACGCTCAACTGGGCGGATGTTGGTGCCGTTGGCTGGTTGGTTGATGGTGCCGCGATCATGAACCAGATCCCGCTATGTCGCTGTTCTTTCGGGCCATATTCCCGCGCAATGATCCGCATTTGTAAGGAAGAAAGCTTCCATCAGCGTCAGGGCTATGATCTTCTCGTTGCAATGATGAAGGGCACGGCAGAGCAGCAGGAGATGGTTCAGGACGCCGTCAATCGCCTCTGGTGGCCTGCATTGATGATGTTTGGTCCCTCTGACAAGGACAGTAAGCACTCAGCCGCCAACATGAAGTGGAAGATCAAGCGCTTTACCAACGATGAGCTTCGTCAAAAGTTCGTCGATGCCACAGTACCTCAGGCAAAGGTTCTTGGCATTTCTCTGCCGGATCCTGACCTCAAACTTAATGAGGAAACGGGGCACTGGGAGCATGGTGAGCCGGACTGGGACGAGTTTTACAACACCATTCAAGGCAATGGCATCTGCAACAAGCAGCGGATGAAAGACCGCATCAAGGCACATGAGGACGGTGCCTGGGTGCGCGAGGCAGCGCAGGCGTACGCTGCAAAGCAAGCCGCAAAGAAATCAGCTGCTTAGCATATTCCCGAAAAGTGGAAACCGGTTTTCGGACAAGAATATGCGACAGGAAACAGACATAGCAGTTTTGCGGCAACAGAGCAAAACTGCTAATGGGAGGGATCAGATGAGCGAACAAGCAACACCACTTTGGGAAGTATTCATCAGAGCGCGCAATGGCATGTCTCATAGGCATGCAGGTTCTGTCCATGCAGCTGACGCGGAGATGGCTCTGCAGGCAGCGCGAGACGTTTACACACGCCGCGGAGAAGGGCTGTCTATCTGGGTTGTCCCATCAGCAGCAATCATAGCGAACGATCCGGACGAGAAGGGCGAGATGTTTGAGCCAACAGCCTCAAAGATCTACCGTCATCCGACGTTCTATGAGTTGCCTGATGAAGTCGCGAATATGTAAGGAGGCCATGATGACAGATACGGCACTATTTACATATTGCATGCGGCTGGCTGATGACTCTGCAATTCTGAGCCAGCGACTGGGCGAATGGTGTGGTCACGCTTCTCATCTGGAAGAAGACATCGCACTCACCAATATCGCACTTGATCTCATCGGCCACGCCCGCGAGCTCTACACCTATGCAGGGCAAATCGAAGGCAAAGGCCGCGACGAAGATGCCCTGTGTTTCCATAGGGTTGAGCGTGAGTTCAACAATCTTCTACTGGTTGAACAACCCAATGATGACTTCGCATATGCCATCATGCGTCAGTTCTTCTTTTCCGCGTTTATGCACCCGTTCTGGGAAGCGATGATGAACTCGAAAGATGAGCAGTTGGCAGGTCTGGCAGCGAAAGCAGAGAAAGAAGCAGCTTACCATCTGCGCCATTCTGCTGAGTGGGTGATCCGTCTGGGAGACGGCACCGAGGAGAGCCACAATCGCATAAGTGATGCGTTGGAGTTTCTCTGGATGTACACCGGCGAGATGTTTGAATGTGACGAAGTTGTATCATTATTAGTTGCCAAAGAAGTTGCTATAGACCCCATGTCTATCAAGCACTTATGGGATGAGACGGTGAATACGGTTCTGGTACGTGCCAACCTGGAACGTCCAACTGAAAGCTGGATGCAGACAGGTGGCCGTAAGGGCGAGCACAGTGAGCATCTGGGGCATATCCTGTCGCCAATGCAGTACCTGCAGCGCTCGTTCCCACAAGCCCAGTGGTGATCGGGAGCTAACCCATGGCAGTTGCAGCGAAAATTCTGAGATCTGAACTGGATCAAAAGGCCTGGGATGCGGTGTGCGATGTACCCGATCCTGAGGTGCCGGTGCTCACCATTGAGGACCTTGGTGTCTTGCGCGATGTGCACGTGCAGGCAGATGGTTCTGTAGAGGTGACCATCACACCAACCTACACCGGTTGCCCGGCCATGAGCATGTTCACTTTCGATATTGAAGCGGCTCTGCTCACCGCTGGTTTTGAGAGGGTGGATGTTAAAACCGTTCTCACTCCAGCCTGGACCACCGATTGGCTCTCAGAAAAAGCGCGTGAAAAGCTAAGGGTTTACGGCATTGCGCCTCCAAACGGCAAGGCCTCGCGCCGGGCCTTGTTTGGTGAGGAGCAAGTCCATTGCCCAAAGTGTAGCTCTGCCAACACCAGCCGTATTTCCGAGTTTGGCTCTACCGCTTGCAAAGCGCTGTACCGCTGCAACGATTGCTCTGAGCCTTTTGATTATTTCAAGTGCATCTGACCCGCTCGGCTGAAAGGCTCCGGCAGATGTAAGGGAGGAAACCATGTCACCACGGTTTCATAGATTGAAGATCAAGTCAGTCCATCAGGAAACAGAGGAAGCTGTCTCTATCGCCTTTGAAATTCCTGCGGACCTGAAGTCAGATTATTCTTTTATTCCAGGGCAGTATCTCACCCTGCGCGAATTTATTAATGGCGAAGACACCCGCCGATCCTACTCCATTTGCTCGTCTCCAAAGGATGATGACATCCGCGTTGCGATCAAGAAAGTAGAGGGTGGCCGCTTCTCAAGCTTCGCTCTGGACCATGTCTCTGTTGGCAATGAGATTGATGTGATGACCCCGATGGGCCGCTTCAATCTGCCAAGAGGAACCACTGAAGAAGCAAGGGTTTACGCCGCTTTTGCAGCTGGGTCCGGCATCACGCCAATCATGTCCATGGTACAGGCTGTACTGGAAGACGAGCCGAACAGCCACTTCTTCCTGTTCTACGGCAATAAGAATTCCCAGAGCGTGATCTTCAAGGATCAGCTGGATGACCTGAAGGATCGCTTCCTCGATCGCTTGAGTGTCTACCATGTTCTGTCTCGTGAAGAGCAGGAGCTGAGCCTCTTCAATGGTCGTTTAACATCTGAAAAGATTGAGGAATTCATCACCAAGACCGTTGGTGAGAACAGCATCGACCACGTCTTCCTTTGTGGCCCGGGCGATATGATTGAGGCAGCCAAACAAGCCTGTCAAAGCCATGGCATTCCGCTGGAACACATCCATAACGAGCTCTTTGTGCCTGCTGATGGCGGTGATCCGCACGCAGCCCATAAAGCCAAGGATTCCAGCGCTGTAGACCATAAGGCCAAGGTCTCCATGATCGTTGATGGTGCACGCCACGACGTCACTCTGGAGCCGGGTGAAACCATCATTGATGGTGCCCTGCGGTTGGGCATAGAAGCACCGTTCTCCTGTAAGGGCGGAATGTGCTGCACCTGCCGCGCCAAGGTGGTCTCCGGTAAAGTCGACATGGCCGTCAACTACTCGCTGGAACCATGGGAGATTGAGGCAGGCTACGTGCTCACTTGCCAGTCCAGACCGAAAACAGACGATGTAACAGTCGATTACGACGACATCTGATCTATCAAAACGATAGTTTGCGTTGGTTTGAAAGGAAAAGTCGGAATTTGCGTTATTCCGGCTTTTCTTGCGTTCTTATGTCAGCACCACACGTTCAAACGGCTTTTGCGACCGGAACGGGGAATACCAGATCGTAAACCCAGTTGTAGACAAAGGCGTAAACCAGAAAGAACATCGCAAAGCCGATATCAAGCAGCAATGCCTGAACAAAATTCATCTGCAGAAGCCACATGATTGCGACAATGCCAAATCCAAGCAGCCCGCCTTCAAACAACAGGGCGTGCACAATACGCAAGGCAACAGTCCTTGGCTTGGTACCACGGTTGGCCACATACCATTTGTCGAAGAGCCAGTTGTAAAGAAAGTTCCAGCCCATGGCGATCAGGGACATGACCAGTCCAAGAACACCAATCTCTGAAATGGAATGGCCAGTAATCCAGCTTCCAAACACCGCGACGATGGAAAGGGCGATCCCTTCAAACAGCACGGAGTGTCGAACTCTGTCCCAGAAACTTCTCATGTCACACCTATCTATCTAAGTAGCTTTCTGGATAGATATATTCAAACTAGCTTTCTGGCAAGATTTAATTTAGAAAACCGATAGAGTTGTGATGATCTCAGTGAATGATAAGCGATCACACTGAGTCATCCTGTTTCGTACTGACTATTGAAATGTCATATTAGAGATCGGTCCGGCAGAGTTCAAAGCTGCCACCGCTCTGCGGTTCTATCCAAATGCAAATTCCTGGTTTACTATTTTCCCGGACTGTGGCTGACTTTGGGTTGATTTGGAAACGAATCTCTATTGATTTTAATGAATTCCAAAGAGTGAATTTTCGAGAGTGTGCTTCCTATGAAACGCCGTTATCTGCTAGTTGCGCTCGCCGTTGTGCTGGTTGCTGCATCCGTACTGACTTATCTCATAGAGACCGGAGAACGTGGACCAGGAGGTCAGGAACGGCCCATCCGAAACCTGAACGTAACCCGACTTGACGCAGCTAAGATCGAAGATTTGAGTTGGGACCCAAAGAGGCTGGACGCAGTTTTTAACTATGCTGCCGGTTTGAGCACTGACAGCTTCATGATCGTCACCAATGGTCAAAGGGTTGGCGCATTCGGTGATCTCTCAAAATCCTATAGTGTTCATTCGATAAGAAAATCGCTTCTGAGCGCTCTGGTTGGTCAGCAACTGGCTTCGCATACAAACGAACTGCGCCTTGAGGCGACGCTGCTGGAACTGGGCATTGATGATGCCCCGGTTCCGCTAACGCAGTTGCAGCGACAAACAACCGTGCGCCATTTGCTGCGAAGTGTTTCAGGTATTAACCACCCTGCAGCCGCATCAGGTAGCCTGCAAGCGGATATAGACAGGCGTTTAGGGTATGCAGAAAACCAGCCGGGTACCATCTGGGCTTACAACAACTGGGACTATAACGCGCTGACGACAGTCTTTGAGAAGGCAACAGGCTCCGGGATTGCAGAGTTGTTTGATATCGGGATCGCACAACCTGTCGGGATGCAAGACTTTGATCGCTCTGCCGTGTCTTATATGTTTGATCCTCAGCAGTCCGAACATAGGGCAGCAATGTTCAAATTGTCTGCGCGTGATCTGGCAAGAGTTGGTAGTCTCTACCTCAATCGCGGAGCTGCTGGTGGACAACGCATTCTTGCTGAAAACTGGATAGACCTCATTACGACCGATTTCACTGAAACAGGCTTTGGCGGGCTGCGAAACGGGCATGGATATCTGTGGTGGATACCCGCAGAAGAAACTGGTTTGCCTGAGGGGACTTTCTGGGCGTGGGGGCTGGGAAATCAGGCACTCATAGTGATCCCAAAATGGAATACGGTCATCGTCCACCAGTCAGACACCACCGAGTTCCTGAAGCGATTTTTACCCCTGACCCTTAGTGAAAAAATGACCGGAGAAGAGGCGATAATGCAGCTAATTCTCTCATGCCGCAAACCCGCCGCCCGCGAAACTGAATATTGCATCGAGCATCGCTTTATCGCTCGGCGCGAGTTTGAAAAGCTAATATCATTGGTTGTTGCTGCAAGAGAATAAGGCGGTTGATGCAATCGCAATAAACGCACCTGCGCATATGGGCAAGATTAAAGTTCCAGGCAATTTCGCCGAAAACAGCGACAACCTACGGCCCCACCCTCGATGACCTCTGACCGCCAGAGGTTGCAGGGTTGACCGACCTGTGGCGTTCACAAACTGCTCAGACTGACGGAGAAATCCTCACAGCTATGACATTTTATAACTTAGAAAGTTGCCGTGGAAGCAATTTTGACGCATGTCAATATGCAACTTAATTTTCTGCTATGTGATCGGTATCGGCACACTTCCCGGAATCGAATAGCTTGTCGGTATGAGGCTCTATTGCTCTCCGACAGATGAGGATCTCATGTCGAAAGCCTACCCAATGGGCAAAGCCCTGGAACAGATGCGCCAGAACTGGCCAGAAGCTGTCTCTGTAGAAACCGAGCTGTTTCTGAGTATGAACCGGTTCAGCGAAATCCTCGATCAGAACTGCACAAAAGAGCTGGAGGTCTATGGCCTGACCAACGGCGCCTTTGAGGTGCTGGTGGCACTGCGAGGCCGTCCTGAGCCATGGGAAATGTCCCCCAGTGATTTGTACCGCGCTCTGCTGATGACTTCAGGCGGCATGACCAAGATCCTTAAGCAGCTGGAATTTGATGGCCTCGTCACGCGCATTGATCACGATACCGACAAACGCAGCAAGATCGTACGCCTGACCAACAAAGGCAAAACCACCGTGGAAAAAGCCATGGAAAGTGTCATGGCCGGCGACCGCCGCGTCATCTATCAAAACCTCACCAAAGAAGAAGTCCAATCCCTCCGCGATATCCTCCTCAACGTGGTGGTCAAGCTGGGGGTGTAGGGGAGGGGACTATGTATCTTGCCACCAAACGTTGCTCACTCTCCCAGCCAACGCATTCAGATAAAACCGCACTCCGACGACTGTTCGCCAATGAGCAAACAAGAATGTTTCTGGGAGGAAAGCAAAGCCCAGAAGCTATCGAAACTCGATGTGCAAGGGTTGTCGCTGAAACAGCAGCGTATCATGCTGTAGTGCGATCCAGCAGAACCAACGAGTTCCTCGGCCTGCTCAGTCTAGCTCCTTATCATCAAGGAGACGACATGGAAGTCTCCTACGAATTCCTGCCAGAATATTGGGGGCAGGGATATGCCGAGGAAGCCCTCAAAGCCTTCCTGCCATTTGCTATGCAGGAGCTAAACCTGACATCCCTTCTCGCTGAAACCCAACTCCAGAACACCCGCTCCATCCGCCTGCTACAAAAGCTGGGCATGCAACAAACCCGGCAACTTGAACGGTTTGGCGAGCAGCAGGTTGTGTATCGGCTTGATCTTTGAGCAACCGGCAGAGGCTGGGTCTTTTCAGCAGCATGTTGAAAAGCACAACTGGCTCTTGATTGCGGTAAGCCAGATTTCTATCCTTGCAGCAAGGCTAAGTCCAAGCCTCCGCCCTCCAATCCGGGAAGCATTGCACATGTAGGACGTCAGGATCAGAACCATACTGTTCGAGCAAGCGCATAAGGAGGGACTGCAATGTGTGCTCTGAAGAGAGGGTTCTTCAATGAAACTGTCCAGTCCTGTTCACCAGCTGAAAAGACAAGCGAAGTTAACCGCACGCGAAAGTGGCATGCCGCTGCATGCGGCGCTGGATCAGCTCGCGCAAAAAGAAGGCTATAGCAGCTGGAGCCATCTGTCGGTTTCTGGCTCACGGTCTGGCCGCGCTCAAAAATGCCTTCGCCAGTTAGACTGCGGAGACCTTGTTCTAATTGCTGCACGTCCGGGCCAAGGCAAAACTCTGTTTGGATTGGAACTGGCCATTCAAGCCAATAGAGCAGGGGGCGAGAGTTACTTTTTTACCCTTGAGTATACGCCTGCAGATGTTTTGAAGCGTGTGTCCCAGCTCGGCTATAATCCTGCTCAGATGAGGGAGGCTTTCCATCTGGATTGCTCGGATGAGATTTGTGCCCGCTACATCATAAATGAACTTCGGCATGCGCCCTCAAAGACGCTTGTTGTCATTGATTACCTGCAGCTGCTCGATCAGAAACGCCAAAACCCGGAACTCTCCTCTCAGCTGAATGAGCTCAAAGAGTTTGCAAGGAAAGCAGGGATCATCATCACCTTGATATCGCAGGTTCAAAGGGACTTTGATCTGGCAATGAAACCCTTGCCGGACCTGTCTGATATTCGTCTTCCCAATCCGGTTGAACTGGCGGTTTTCACCAAATGTTGTTTTCTCCATAACGGAGAAATTGCATTTGAGGTGGTCAACTAAAACGCCTAATTGGTATTGAGCCAATGCAAAGCAGCTGCCTCGGATGTAAAGCGGCAGCTGCCCTGTTTGGGTCAGGAACCTAACCCAGCATCCCCGCAGCTTTCACCGCTTTCACGCAATCCCGCTCTTCCATCAGCTTCTGGAAGGCGTGGAACTTTGGAAACGGCGTGATGTCCACACCATCGCCTTTGAGCCAGGTGCTGACCACGTAAAGGTAGGCATCTGCAATGCTGAAGGTGTCGCCAAGCACGTAAGGGCCGGTGACGATGTTCTCTTCCACATAGGCACAGCAGGCAGTCATGGTTTCCGGCACCTTGGCGCGCATGTCGTCCCAGCTGGCTTCCTTGTCTGCCCAACGGGCACCGCGCAGTTTGTGGGCATGGTTCACATGCATGGTGGAAGCCAGATAGTACATGGCCTCCCGCATCTTGGCGGCCTTGTAAGGATCAGAAGGCTTCAGACTGTCATCCGGGGCAAGATCAGCAACGTAATCGAGCAGCGCACCGGCCTCTGTCAAAACGCCATGGTCTGTCACCAGAACAGGAACACGGCCCTTCGGGTTCACCTCTAAGAGCTGCGGACGGCTGACCTCCGGGTTCTTAAAGTCGATCTTGTGCGTGGTGTAAGGGACACCGGATTCTTCAAGGGCAATGGCAACGGCAATTGAAATGGTGCCGGGAGCGTAAAACAGTTTCATAGGTCACTTATGTTTGCTGGAATGATCAGATGCCCACAGCCTATACGCAGCTTTACCAACCTGCAATTGAGCTTATTGTGACCAGCACTTAAGCGAACTGCTTTAGCGCCTGTAAAGTTCGCCTTGCATGTCCTCTCGCAGGGCCATGAGTTCCTCAGCCAGAAAATCCACAAAGCGGCGGATGCGGACGGTTTTGCGCAGGTCTGCATGAAGCACAATCCAAAGCGACTGCCCCAACTCAGTCTTGGTGCCGGGCACGCGGCACAAATCAGGAAAGAACCGTTCAAAAACCACAGGGAGGTAAGAGAGACCGCAGTTCTCTCGCAACAACCGGAGGCGCATATAGCCGTCGGACACCATGTGCCGGATGTCAGCATGAGGGAAGGGGCTTTGAGCGACCCAATTGGTCGTGTGTGCGTCACCTGGCCAGCCGATCCAGGAAAGACCAGAGCCTTGCTGTCCGGACTGCGCAAACGCGGCGTCAATGTAGGCCTGGCTTGCATAGATGCCGATGGCTATGGGGTAGAGTTTGCGGGCAACCACATCCTCGCTCACTTCATAGGCCGCACGCAGAGAGACATCTGTCTCGTCCTTGTTGATCTCCTCAACGGCAGAAGTGAGCCTCAGCTCCACCTGAATATCAGGATAGGCCTCCTGAAACCTGCTGATGATTGGAGAAATCACATCATAGGCAAACGTGGGCGTGACAGAAAAGCGGAGCGTCCCCGCTTCGCTCTTGTCCAGCCCCTCAACACGTTTGCGCGCATTGATGATCACCTGTTCTGCCTGCTCGGCAAACGGAAGCACGGTTTCGCCGGCATCAGTCAGTTTGAAGCCTTTGGTGGAGCGACTAAACAACGCCACGCCATAACTGGCCTCAAGAGCCTGAATGTTGCGGTTCACAGTGCCATAGTTGGTATGAAGCAACTCAGCGCCCGCTCTCAAACTGCCCGCCCGCGCAACAGCAAGAAAAGACGGCAACAGCTCCCAGTCCAGTGACCTCATGGTGTCTCTCTTGTTACATCAGAGTAATGCCTTGTTTCTTATTATATCATTCTTGTTCTCATTAGGTAACGTAAAATGCACTCCAGACATAATTAGGAACCCACCGTCGGTTCCGTTGAAGATTGATGATTGGAACACCCGATGACAACACGCTATCACCCGGCCTTAGTAGCCCTGCACTGGATCCTCGCTCTGATGATATTTATGGCGCTGGTGGTGGGAGGGCCCATGATGGCAGCTATGGAAAGCACCGACCCGCAAAAACTCACCGGTATGACTGGACATATCATCTGGGGCATGACCATCGGCGTGCTCATCCTCCTGCGCCTCATCACCCGTTTTGTAACAACAAAGCCTGCAAAAGCAGACACGGGAAAAGCCGCACTCAACACTGCCGCTGGGCTGACCCACTGGGCCATGTATGCGCTGGTTGCAGGTATGGTGCTCTCTGGTCTCGTTATGGCCTATAACGCAGATCTCTTCGCAATAACGCTGGGCGGTTCTGGAGCCCCACTCCCCGCAGATCTCACAGTGTATCCGGCACGTGTCGCCCATGGTGTCATCGCGAACGTGCTGACTGCTTTGCTTGTGCTGCATGTTGTTGGATGGGCGTTTCACCAGTTTATCCTGCGAGATAACCTCATCAGCAGAATGTGGTTTGGAAAGAGACAAGCAGCCCCAAAGGCAGAAGCCGGGCGACAAACGCTGGAAGCCTGACCCCGATCCAAACTGGCTGCATGGGAAAATCGGCAGCCAGTTTCTCTCTTTGGAGAGTTAGCCTCTCGCCCGCGCGGGGTTACCTACCACGGTGGCTCCGGCGGGCACATCTTTGGTCACCACACTGCCTGCGCCAACAATGGCCTCATCACCAATAATCACGCCCGGCATGATGATCGCAGCCCCGCCAATCCATGCTCGCTTGCCAATGGTCACCGGCTTTGCGACTTCCAGTCCCGCACAGCGCTTCTCTGCATCTTTGTGGTGCTGGGCGCAATAGATCTGCACATTCGGCCCAAGCATGGTCTGGTCACCAATTCGCACAGGCGCTGTATCCAAAATGGTGCAACCCGCATTGAGGAAAACCCGTTCTCCCAAATGAATGTTGATGCCATAAGCGCAATGAAACGGCGCCTCGATGATTGTGCTGTCGGTGGAACTGCCAAGCAGCGCACGTAGGGCAGGGCTTATCCAGCCACGCTTGCTCGGGTGCAGCGTGCGATGCTCATGTACAGCGTGGTAGGCTGCTTGCCGCAGCGTTTCCAGCTCGTCATCGATGCAGGTGTACCATTCACCCGCTTCCATCTTTTCGCGTTCTGTTTTCATGATGGGTCTGTTCCTTGAGTCTTCCCGTAACTCTCGGAAAAATAGAAGAGTCTTGCAAGCTGCATTTTTACTGCAATAAGGCATTTGGGAAAAAGGCAGGCATCGCACACCGCAAAGCCTGCCCGTCACTCAACAGATGCCACAGCCTCAACTGGAGATCCCCCAGCATGGTGAAGGTACTACGCATCGGAGAGCTGATGACTTAGGAAACCGGCGATATCGGGAGCAGGCGAGGCTTAGCTCGCCGCCGTACCTTGTATGGATTGCGAGCCGTTTAGCAACAACTGCACCACCAGATCCGCGTAACCTTCGCGGGTCAGGTCGCCGCCCGGTTTAAACCACAGATAAGACCAGTTGAGCATGCCAAACAGGCTCATGGTCACGGGCTTGATCAGGGCACTACCATCGCCAAACTGCGGGTTTGTGGCCGCAACTGCCTTGGCGAAGATGGCAACAAGTTTGCGCTCCAGCTCAATGATGTCCTGCTTCTTCTCAGTTGGAAGAAAGGACAGCTCGTTGATCTGCAGCTTATGCTCAGAATCTGCGTCCTCATAAGCCAGCAGTAAAGCACGGCACAGGCCGCGTAAGCGTTCCAATGGGTCCGGCTCTGCCTGAGCAACACTTTCCACCGCCTCCACCAGCTCTTCAAGGTGAGCGCTGATGATGTCGATCAGCAGCGTCTCTTTGTTCTCGTAATAGTGATAGAGCAAAGCCTTGGAGAAACCACAGATCTTGGCGAGCTGTGCCATTGAGGTTTTGTCATAGCCTTGCTGCGCGAAGGCGCGCGCCGATAACTTTAAGATGGATTTGCGTTTGTCGTCATAATCCGCTGCTCTGGTGCGCGCCATGCTTTTTAATTCCGTTAATCTTCTTTAGGCCGCAGGTCGATAACCCGCGTGGCCTTGCCTTGGCTTCGTTCTATGGAATTTGGCAGGCCCACGTCTACCCCAACCGAAATTCCGATGTTGTTTTTCACATGAACCGCCAGTTCCTTGGCACTTGCCAGACGATCAGCGTCAGACGTTGCATGTGCAGCGGCTTCCACGTTGACGGTCAGCTGGTCCATACGCCCCTTGCGGGCAATCTGGATCTGGTAGTGAGGGGAGAGCCCGTCACAGCGCAGCATCTGCTCCTCAATCTGGGTCGGGAACACATTCACACCACGTACGATCATCATGTCATCAGAGCGACCAGTGATCTTCTCCATACGCCGCATCTTGCGGGCTGTGCCCGGCATCAGGCGGGTCAGGTCGCGGGTGCGGTAGCGGATGATCGGCAGGCCTTCCTTGGTCAGCGTAGTAAACACCAGCTCACCTTCTGATCCATCCGGCAGAACCTCACCAGTTACCGGATCAATGATCTCCGGATAGAAGTGATCCTCCCAGATGTGCAGACCGTCTTTGGTCTCCACACACTCCTGCGCCACACCCGGACCCATAACCTCTGAAAGGCCATAGATATCAACCGCATGCATGTCGAAGGCTTGTTCAATCTCTTCGCGCATGGAGTTGGTCCACGGCTCAGCTCCAAAGATGCCGATCTTGATGGAACTCTTGCGCGGATCAAGGCCTTCTTTGCGATACTCATCCAAAATGGAGAGCATGTAAGACGGGGTGACCATGATGATCTCAGGCTTGAAATCCTCAATGAGCCGCACCTGCCGCTCTGTCATGCCGCCCGACATTGGTATAACGGTACAGCCAAGCGCTTCCGCGCCGTAGTGCGCACCCAGACCGCCCGTAAACAGCCCGTACCCATAGGCGATGTGCACTTTGTCACCCGGCTTACCGCCTGCTGCACGAATGGAGCGCGCAACCACACCAGCCCAGGTTTCAATGTCTTTCTTGGTGTAGCCAACAACGGTTGGTTTGCCAGTGGTGCCAGAGGATGCATGTATACGGCAGATATCCTCTTCCGGAACAGCAAACATTCCGAACGGATAATTGTCGCGCAAATCCTGCTTGGTGGTGAAAGGAAACTTCGCCAGATCAGCAAGGCTTTGCAGATCATCAGGATGCACGCCAGCTGCATCAAAACTGTCTTTGTAGAACTTTACGTTCTCATAGGCGTGCTGCACTGACCAGCGCATGCGCTCCAGTTGCAGTGCGGCAAGGTCCTCCCGCGCAGCCGTTTCAATAGGCTCCAGATCGGGCCTGCGTTCTTCAACCTCCAACATTTTCTCCTCCTCAAATGCTGGTTATCCATAAAAACTAGGTGCTTAACTCGATATGAGTCCCTTTGATGGTCCTCGAGTTTCCGCGAAATTCTGCAATATGCGCGCCATCCTGATTGCGCACATGAATGTCGTAAATGCCGGATCGGCCTTGCACGGTAAGTTCCTCGGCAGTTGCCGTTAAAACATCATCCTCAAAGGCTGGGGCGAGATACGTGATGGAACACTGAAAGGCGACAACACGCTGGTTGTGGCTGTTGCATGCGAACGCAAAGGCGCTGTCCGCAAGGGTAAAAATGTACCCACCATGACAGGTTTTGTGCCCGTTGGTCATGCGCTCTAACACCTTCATGGAAATCACAGCCCGTCCGGGTGCAATCTCGTCCAGCGTCATCCCAAGCGCTTGCGTTGCTTCATCTTCGTCCCACATGGAGGCCGCAACGGCCTCCGCCAAGTCCTGCTTGTTCATCAGCGCTTGCCTGAATACTTTGGAGCCCGCTTATCCATGAAGGCCGTCACGCCCTCCAGATAATCCGGTGTCCGTCCGGCTTCGCCCTGGTAATCCCGCTCCAGATCAAGCTGTTCATCCAGCGTGTTGCCTTCAGACGCATTCAGCGCTTGCTTGATCAGACCAAGGCCGATGGTTGGTCCAACAGAAAACTCCTGCACCATGGCAGTGGCTTCTTCCAGAAAGGTCTCGGCAGAAGAGCACTTCCAGATCATGCCCCATTCCGCGGCCTGCGCAGCGGTGATAGGTGTGCCGAGCATGGCAAGGCCGCGCGCACGGGCAGAGCCGACAAGCCGTGGTAGGAAGTAAGTGCCGCCAGAATCCGGCACCAGCCCGATTTTGGCAAACGCCTGAATAAACTTGGCTTTTTCAGAAGCAATCACAATGTCACAAGCCATGGCGATGTTGGCACCTGCACCAGCTGCCACCCCATTGACCGCACACACGATCGGCATGTTGATCGACTTCAGCTTGCGGATGAGGGGATTGTAAAAATCGCCGATAGTCTGAGTAAGATCGGGTGGAGGGGAGTCCGCTGTTGGCTTAACGCGATCTCCAAGGTCCTGACCTGCGCAGAACCCTTTGCCTGCAGCCGTCAGCAAAATAGCGCGGCAGTTGTCATCTGCGTCCGCAGCTTCCAGCGCCGCATAGAGCGCGCGATGCATCTCGTCATTGAACGAGTTCAGCTTGTCAGGGCGGTTCAGCGTAATCACGTGGTAGTTGTCATTCACATCCACCAAAATGCTCTGCTCGGAAATGACAGTGGTCTCGCTCATGGTTTCTCCCTCCAAATAGATCAATCATCACTCCCCAGTGAACCACCGAATCTCCTTCAATGAACTTCCAAATTCATGAGGAGAGCCCTCTGGAAAACCTAATCACTTCGTAGGCTGGTCGATGGTTCTAGCACTTTTTGCTTGAAATGACTGACCGGTCGGTAAATTATTGTCTGGAAGTGAAACCGCTGTCAATTGGAATTCAACTCACACATTGGTCGAAGAAGCACTGCGGTAGGCGCAGGTTTTTCGAGGAGGAACAATGAGTAACTTTTTTGAAACGCACAAAGACACGCTCTTTCAAGCAGTAAAGACAAGTAAATCAAGAGACTACTGGTCTGCTTATCCTGAGATTGCATCCGGTAAGATCTATGGTGAAACAGCAAAAGACGATCAGCTTGCAGAATTTGAGGGGATTCTCGGCAAGCCATTCGCACTGGGCCAGCCAACCAACGGCAACTGGACAGGCGCAGAATCGTCTCCCTATGGCAAAGAGCTGGGTGTCACCTATGAAGATGCTGATCCCGCAGAGCTGGTCAAAGCAGCCTCAGAAGCAGGCAAGAGCTGGGCGAAGGCCACCGTTGAAGAGCGCGTTGGCGTTGCGTTGGAAATGCTGGCTCGCATCAACAAAAAGTCATTCCTCATCGCTAACGCGGTGATGCACACTTCCGGTCAGGCCTTCATGATGGCGTTTCAGGCAGGTGGCCCACACGCGCAGGATAGGGGACTGGAAGCCGTCGCTTATGCTTATGACGCAATGACCCAGACACCGACCGAGGTGACCTGGACAAAGCCGCAGGGCAAACATGACCCGATCGTGCTCGACAAGAAGTTCCGCGTTGTGCCACGCGGTGTCGCGCTGGTTATCGGCTGTGCAACCTTCCCAACCTGGAACACCTATCCAGGCATGTTCGCAAGCTTCGTTACCGGCAATCCGGTCATCATCAAGCCGCATCCAATGGCGATCCTGCCAATGGCCATCTCCATTCAGATTGGCCGCGAAGTGCTGAAAGAAGCAGGCTTTGATCCAAACGTGCTGATGCTGGCTGCTGATACCGCGGATGCGCCAAAAACCAAGGAACTGGTGACCAATGATGCTGTAAAAATCATCGACTTCACCGGCTCCAATGCCTTTGGGGCATGGGTGCGTGAAAATGCAGGCGATGCATTGGTTTACACCGAGGAAGCAGGCGTCAACGCGATTACGATTGAATCGACCGACAACCTGCGCGGCATGGCCAGCAACATCGCGTTCTCACTGTCGCTCTATTCCGGTCAAATGTGCACCACACCGCAGAACATCTTCGTTCCCCGTGATGGCATTGAAACCAACGACGGCAAGAAGAGCTTTGAGGAAGTGGCGCAAGCCATCAAGATCTCACTGGACAAGCTCCTTGGCGATCCGGCTCGTGCCGCTGCCATCCTCGGCGCCGTGCAGAACCCATCCACATTGGAACGTATTTTTGCAGCAGGAAAACTGGGTAAAGTGATCCGCTCTTCTGAACCAGTGGAAGGCATGAACGGAGCACGTTCTGCAACGCCTACCGTTGTAGCTGTCGATTCCAAAGAGGAAGAAGCCTACATGCAGGAGCGCTTCGGCCCGATCTCCTTCCTCATCGCCTGTGATGACATTGACGATGCCATCGCCCGCGCAGCAGGCTCAGCCAAGAGCCACGGTGCCATCACCGCAGCGCTGTACTCAACCAACGAAGATGTGATCGACAAAGCCACCGATGCCTACGCATGGGCAGGCGCACCGCTTTCTGTGAACCTGACTGGAAACATCTACGTGAACCAGTCAGCAGCGTACTCTGACTTCCACGTCACCGGTGCCAACCCGGCCGGCAACGCCAGCCTCACAGACGGCGCCTACGTCGCCAACCGCTTCCGCATCGCCACCGTCCGCCGTCAGGCAGCCATGGCGTAAAGCGAAGGCTTTAGACCAATAAAAAAGGGCCGTTGCAATGCATCGGCCCTTTTCATATTCAGTTTTTAAAGCAGCTTAAGCGTTTGCCAGATCGCGTGCTTTGGCAACTTCTTCAGTTGCAGCTTCAGCAAGTTCGAGAGCCTTCAGGCCATCAAAGCCGTTTGGAGAGATCTCGGAACCACTGGTCAAGGCATCAACGAAGGCAGCAAGCTCAATGCGATAAGCTGCTTCATAACGCTCCATGAAGAAGTCCATGAGTGGCTCAGCAGTGTAGCCGTCACCATTTGCAACAGTTACTGTGGTGGTGCGCATGTTTTCTGCAGACACCATACCCTTGGAACCGTGCACTTCCACGCGCTGGTCGTAGCCATAAGTGGCGCGGCGGGAGTTGGTGATGGTGCAGATCTTGCCGCTTGCTGTCTTCAGCGTTGCAGTTGCCGTGTCCACGTCACCAGCAGCACCGATCTCTTCAGATACGATTGCGCTGCCCATGGCGTTTACTTCAACAACTTCTTCGCCAAGCAGGAAGCGAGCCATGTCAAAGTCATGGATCATCATGTCTTTGAACAGACCACCAGAGCGCTTCACGTAGTCGACTGGTGGCGGGGAAGGGTCACGAGAGGTGATCTGAACCATCTCAACGTCACCAATCACTCCAGCTTCAATCTGGCGCTTCACTTCAGCGAAGTTCGGGTCAAAACGACGGTTGAAGCCAACCATCAGCTTTGCACCGGTCTCCTCAACAACCTTGAGGCATTCGCGCACACGGTCGCCGTCCAGATGGATTGGCTTTTCGCAGAAGATTGCCTTACCAGCACGCGCAGCCTGCTCAATCTGCTCAGCGTGCAGATCCGTTGGGGTCGCGATGATCACAGCATCAATAGCCGGATCATTCATGATGGCGTCAAGGCCGTCAACGCGTGCACCTGTCTGAGCTGCAATCTCTTTTGCAGCATCTTCAAACGGGTCGAACACAGCAGCCAGCTTGGCATTTTCAAGCTGGCTCACAGCTTTTGCGTGGGTCTTGCCAATACGGCCAGCTCCCAACAGGCCAATTGAAACAGTCATAGCTTATCTTTCACAACAGCGTTTATATCGCGCATCTCCAACGAATGCCTGGTGGTTTCCGCAGAACCTACGCGCTTATTAAACGCGTGCTCCCAAAGAAATATCAGTGGGAACACGCGGATATCAGGTGCCTTAGGCGTCCGCAGGTTTTGCGTCGCGCTGTGCAATCCAGTCGTGGTCAGGGTGGTTCTGGAAGCGCCATTTGCGCATCGGGCCAGCCATCACATTCAGGTAGTACATCTCGTAGCCATACGGAGAGCCGCAAGGGTGGTGCCCTTTTGGAACAAGCACAACATCCCCGCTGGACATAGCAATCGCCTCATCCAGCTCACCATCTTCAGTGAACACACGTTGGAAGCCGAAACCCTGGTCCGGGTTGAGACGGTGGTAGTACGTCTCTTCCAGATAGGTCATTTCCGGGAAGTTATCTTCATCATGACGATGCGGAGGGTAAGACGACCAGTTGCCCTGAGGGGTGTAAACCTCAGTCACCAGCAGGCTCTCTGCAAAGTCCTGGTCTTCCATGGCAATCGGGTGGATGTAGCGGGTGTTGGCACCAACGCCGCGCTCAACGCTTGGAATGTCATCCGGACCAATCACGCGGGCAGGGTAGCTGCCGTCTTTTGCAGGGGCAGTACACACAGCCAGTGTCAGCTTGGTAACAGCAGTTGCGCTCCACTCAGCTCCGGCAGGAACGTACACACACCATGGCTTGATGCGCTCAAACACGTTCTTGCGCTCACCAAGCACACCAAAGTCCTGACCATCAGAAGTGATGGAAGCTTTGCCTTCCACGATAACCAGAATGGCCTCGCGGCCCTTCATCAGCTCCTTGGCGTTTGCGCCCGGTTCCAGATGATAAAGGCCAAAACCAACGTAGCCCCAACCGGCAGATTCAGGCGTGATGTCATGCACCTTGCCTTCTGTACCATTGGGTTTTACGAGAAGCTTGCTCATGCGACTACCTTCTTATCAAGACCAGCGCTGATAGCCATCTCACGCAGTGCTTTCAGGCCCATGCTCTGGTATGTGAACGGATTGCGCTGATCAGGGTCCTGCTCTGCTTCAATCACCAGCCAACCTTCATAGCCATGCTCGGCTGCAACCTTCAGCACAGGTTCAAAATCAACGCCGCCTTCTTTATCGCCAGGAACGGTGAACACACCGCGGCGGACGCCTTCCAGGAAGCTCAGGCGCTCGCCTTCAACCTGTGCGCGGACAGTCGGGCGAACGTTCTTCGCATGCAAATGGCGTACACGCGCCATATGCTTCTTGGCAACTTCAACCGGATCTGCTCCACCAAACCATGCATGGCCAGTGTCCAGCAGCAGGTAGGTGTTCGGTCCGGTCACGTCCATAAAGCGATCAATCTCTTCACCGCTCTGTACCACAGTACCCATGTGGTGATGGTAAACGAGCGAGATACCCTGCTGTGCGCAGTAAGCAGCAACTGCTTCAACATCAGCGCCAAACTTCGCCCACTGGTCATCAGCCAGCACAGGCTTGTCTGCCAGCGGGGTGTCATCAGCACCGTGGATCGCGTTGGAGGTTTCACAGGTGATGCAAACCTTGCAGCCCATGGCTTTGAGCAGATCGAGGTGCGGCTGGATCGCCTTCTTTTCCTCTTCAACGCTGTGAGCCAACAGGTTCAGGGAATGCCAGCCAGAAACAAAGGCAAGACCATGCGGGTCGAGCGCAGCTTTCAAAGCAGCTGGCTCGGTTGGCATCTTGTGGCCCTTTTCAATGCCGTCAAAGCCGATTTCGCCAGCCTCGCTCAGGCACTGTTCCAGAGAAATGTGCGCACCAAGAGTACGGTCGTCGTCATTGCTCCACGCAATTGGGTTGGTTCCGTAACGGATCATTGGCCTTAGTCCCCCAAACGCTGATTGGTCAGCGCATGCTCATAGCCCTTGCGAGCTTCATTAACTTCTTTTCTTTTTGATACTTCTGGCACAGCTACATCCCACCAGTGGCCACCTTCCGGCATGGTTGGCAGCGGATCAGTGTCGATCACAATGCAGTAGGACTTGGTGCTGGCTTTTGCGCGCTCCAGAGCTTCACTCAGCTCTTCAATGCTTTTCACGTGCTCAGAGGTTGCCCCCATTGCACCCGCATGTGCAGCAAAATCAATGTTGGATGGCTCAACGTGGTAGGCGTCATCCAACAGGTTGTTGAAGTTGTCACCACCGGTTGCCATCTGCAAACGGTTGATGCAGCCGTAACCGCGGTTGTCCAGCAGAACCAGAATGATCTTGTGACCCAGCATGACGGAGGTCGCCAGCTCGGAGTTCATCATCATGTAGCTGCCATCGCCAACCATGACGACCACTTCGTTCTCTGGCTTGGCCATCTTCACGCCAAGACCACCTGCAATCTCATAGCCCATGCAGGAGAAGCCGTATTCCAGATGGTAACCACCCGGCTTGTCGGTCTTCCAAAGCTTGTGCAGCTCGCCCGGCAGACCGCCAGCAGCACACACAACAGTGGTGTCTGCATTGGACGCACGCTGAACAGCGCCAATCACCTGCGCATCAGTTGGCAACTCATTGCCGCCCTCGGGGGCTGCCGTTGCATTCTCAACGGCAGAGAGCCAGGTCGCAAGGTGAGACGCAGTCTCGGTCTCGGCCTTCCAGCTACCCAGGTTTTGGCTGAGAGCCTGCAGGCCAACACGTGCATCACACACCAGCGGAAGTGCATTGTGCTTGCCAGTGTCATAAGAAGCTGCGTTCAGCTGCAAAATACGACGATCCGGGTTCTTAAACAGTGCCCAGGACCCTGTCGTGAAGTCCTGCAAGCGTGTTCCGACTGCAATGATCAGATCAGCATCTTCAGCAACAGCGTTCGCAGCAGAAGAGCCGGTCACACCAACACTGCCCAGATTCAGCTCATGATCCCATGGCAGAGCGGACTTGCCAGCCTGCGTTTCAGCAACGGGTACATTGTGCGTCTCGGCAAAGCTCTTCAGATCATCCGTTGCCAGAGAGTAGTGAACACCACCACCAGCAATGATCATCGGCTTTTTCGCAGCACGGATCGCAGCAACCGCAGTTTCCAGCTCAGCTGCATCAGGTGCAGGGCGGCGGAAGTGCAAGGTGCGCTCTTCAAAGAAGCTCACAGGCCAGTCATAAGCTTCAGCCTGCACGTCCTGACACATGGCCAGTGTAACAGGGCCGCACTCGACCGGATCAGTCATAACCGCCATAGCGCGTGGCAAAGCTGTCAAAAGCTGCTCAGGGCGCTGGATACGGTCATAATAACGGCTTACAGGGCGGAAACAGTCATTCGCGCTGACAGTGCCATCCTGAAAGTCTTCAATCTGTTGAAGCACTGGATCCGGTGCACGGTTTGCAAACACATCACCTGGCAACAGCAGAACCGGCAGGCGGTTCACGTGAGCCAGCGCAGCAGCTGTCACCATGTTGGTCGCGCCCGGACCAATGGAGGTCGTCACAGCCATCGCACGGCGACGGTTGGATGCCTTGGCATAGGAGATAGCCGCATGGGCCATACCTTGCTCGTTGTGACCGCGATAGGTCGGCAGCGTGTCCTGCGTGTGATAAAGCGCTTCACCAAGACCCGCCACGTTGCCGTGACCGAAAATAGCCCAGACCCCAGCGATAAAGCTGTCTCCCTCAGGCGTTTTCTGGGCTGCTAGATAGCGAACCAGAGCCTGCGCGGCTGTTAATCTGATCGTGCTCATGCAACTTCTTTCTTATCCATTCGGGCCTGCTCCCAGACAGATCCGAGGCCTTCAAATTTTGCAGCCATGTTAGCGATGGCTTCTTCGTCAGATAGGTTTCCGCCAAGCCACTTCTCAGCAGCCTCAGCAAAAATAGTGCGGCCCACAGCAAAACCTTTCACAAGGTCATACTTGCCTGCAACCTTAAAGCTCGCAGCGAGCTCCTCAGCTGGTGCATCAAGGCCAAGAACAACAATACCGCGGCACCAGGGATCATTTGTCTTGATCGCGTCACACGCTTTCTGCCAGCCTGCATCGGTCTTCAAAGGCTCCAGCTTCCACCAGTCAGGGTAGACACCCAGATCATAGAAGCGCTGAATGATGGTCGCGGTGGTATCATCATCAACCGGTCCAACCTTGGACGGGATGACTTCCAGCAAAAATTCCAGATTGTTTTGCCGGCATGCATGCGCAAGGCGTAAAATGGTCTCTTCCTGACGGGCCTTCATCTCAGCGCTGTCATCTGGATGATAGAAGCACAGCACCTTGACCACATGCTCAACCGGCCATTCCGCCAGCTGCGAACCAAGGTCCGGACCAATCTCCAGCTCCAGTGGGCGAGAGCCCGGCAATTCAACCGGACGGCCAATCCAAAGACCGGAACCCGTTGCTTTGAACAGAGCTTCCTCACCAAGACGGCCATCACACAAAATACCGTAGTCGTCACCACCAGCACGAACCTGCTGAGCAGCTTTGAGGCAAAGCTCTTTGAACTCAGGGATCTTGTCTTCGGATGCGCCAACTTTGGCTGCCATGTCTTCCAGCTGAGAGCGGTGATCGAAGGCAAACACCTTCATGTTGGACCATTTACCCTTGCGGTTGGTAGACCAGTGGATCTGCTCAAGCTTTTTGTCTTTGCGCAGAGCATGCTCGGAGGAACCGTTATCAAGGAACCACTGCAGCTCTTCCCAGCTTGGGTAAGCAGGCGCACAGCCGTGACGGGAGACAGCAAACGCGCCACATGCATTGGCATAGGTGAGGGTGGTTTCCCAAGTCTCATCCTTCAGCCAGCCGCGCAGCAGGCCAGACATAAAGCCATCGCCTGCGCCAAGCACGTTGAACACCTCAATCGGGAAACCCGGACCGGACTTGCCATCATCAAGGCTCGTGCCAATCTCGTCTTCAAACACCACAGCGCCCATTGGGCCACGCTTGCAAACCAGAGCAGCCTTGCTGACCTTGCGCACAGCATTCAATGCTTCAAGAGTGTCGGTAGAACCGCCGGCGATGTGGAACTCTTCTTCCGTGCCCACGATCAGATCAAACAGGTGCAAGTGCTTTTGCAGCTCAGTGGTCACCTTTTCAGAGGCGATGAAACGCTCTTCGCCATCACCATGACCTGCAAGACCCCAAAGGTTCGGGCGATAGTCAATGTCCAGAGCAGTGCGGGAGCCGTTCTCTTTTGCAAGACGCAGCGCTTTTAGAACAGCAGCTTCCGTGCGTGGGTGCGAGAGATGGGTACCGGTAACAGTCACACAACCAGCTGAGGCGATGAATTCAGGATCAATATCATCTTCGCACAGCGCCATGTCGGCACAGTTTTCGCGATAGAAAATCAGCGGAAACTGCTCTTTGTCGCGAATGCCAAGAATAACAAGGGCGGTCAGGCGATCCTTGTCAGTAACAAGACCATCAACGCAAACGCCTTCTTTAACCAGTTGCTCGCGGATGAAACGGCCCATGTGCTCATCCCCTACGCGGGAGATAAGGGCAGATTTCAGCCCAAGACGGGCTGTTCCGACTGACATATTGGTTGGTGAGCCGCCGACATACTTATTGAATGAAGACATGTCTTCCAGTCGGCTGCCAACCTGCGTTCCATACAGGTCGACCGATGACCGGCCGATTGTGATGACATCAAGTGATTTCAACGGATTCTCCCAATCAGGTACTAGCATTTCCTGAAAGATTACATATTCCAAAAATAATCACAAGTGGAATATCTGTTCAAAATAGAATGAGCTTTGTTCCAAAATTTTAAACAAGCTCTCTTCCAAATTCAGTCCTTTGCCGGCTTCCTATTGATTCCTTAGAGATACTCTAGGAGAGGGACGTCCACTTTCGTGCATCACCAACCGCAACAGCGATAGAAGTGGCAAGACACATGGTTGTGGAGAGTGATCTGAACGCGCCATGCTCGGCCTCATTAACCTCCAGAACGGTTGAAGAAACGCGGGCAATTGGAGACAGAACGCTGTCGGTCAAGGAGATAACAGAGACACCCCGGCCAAAGGCCTTGCTCGCAAACTCAACCACCTCAGGAGAGTAGGGGCTGAAGGTCGCAACAAACAATGCATCGTTCTCATTGATGAACTGAACGCGTTCCTCCAAAATACCACCCGTGTATTCCAGCAGGTTTGTTCTCACGCCCATCTTGCCCAATGTATAGTGTAGGTAGCTGACGACCGGATATGCACGCCGCAGGCCTAATAAGTGTATGTTTTCTGCAGCTGACAGTGCCTCAATGGAGCGCTCAAGAGCGACCGTGTCGACCTGGCGCAGAAGGTCATCAAGCGACTGTTTGGACCGTTCTACAAAGTTGCCAAGAATGCTGCCTGGAGTGTTTGTTCCACTCTCGCGGATCTTCGTCAGGCGCTCCGTATATTCAGAGTTACGGCCAACCAACTGCCCCTGAAAAATCTGCTGCATCTGCGAGAAACCGTCAAATCCCAGCGTTTGGGCAAAGCGAACAAGAGTAGAAGGCTGCACGCCTGCAGCGCTGGCAATCTCGGCTGTGGTGCCAAGAGCGATTCTGTCCGGATTCGCCAAAGCATATCTTGCGCACTGCAAAAGGCGCTTGGGCATGCTGTCCGAAAGAGTACTTATTCGAGCTTTCAGGCTCTCGTAATCCGAGGGAATGTCTGGGCTAATTGCGTCTAAATTCTGTGTCATGAAAAAAATCTATTCCAAAACTTGAAAAACCGCAATGTACGTTCTATAAATTTGGAATGAATTTTCCGAATTGCTCAAATTTGGATGAATTCTACGATTGTAGGGCCGGTAACACGTGCTCTGTCCATCACTTTCTTAAAGTGCTGTTTCAGCACGGATTTGCCGCAATCAGGCTTGCGTTGATATAATGGGGGTGATGGGTGCTTTTGCCCGTGGGACGGCTGAGCACTACAATTCGTGCGGAAACGCATTCGAACTCCAGTGTTTGTGGACGAGATAAACACCGGACTTCTAGGGGAAACCCTGACTTAAAATTGGCATCCGCCAATCTTGGGAGGTTTATATGAAAAAGACTTTACGCGCGTTCGTAGCTGCTGCTGCGATCATGACTGCACCTGCTGTAATGGCTGCTGACATCATTGTTGTGAGCCACGGCCAGGCAAACGACCCATTCTGGTCTGTTGTTAAGAACGGTGTAGACAAAGCAGCAAAAGACAGCGGCGCTAACGTTTCTTACCGTGCTCCAGAAACTTTTGACATGGTGGCCATGAGCCAGCTGATTGATGCAGCAATCGTTCAGGAGCCGGACGGAATTGTTGTGTCCATTCCAGATGGTGACGCGCTCGGCCCATCCATTACCAAAGCAGTGGAAGCTGGCATTCCAGTTATCTCCATGAACTCCGGTAGTGATGTGTCTGCAAGCTTCGGTGCTTTGTTGCACGTGGGCCAGGACGAGTATGACGCCGGTAAAGCAGCAGGCCAAAAGCTTGCTGACATGGGCGGCAAGGTCGGCATCTGCGTCAACCAGGAAGTGGGCAACGTGTCCCTCGATCTGCGCTGTGACGGTTTTGCAGCTGGCTTTGGCGGCAAAGTAACTGTTGTTCCAACAAACAACGATCCAGCTGAAGTTGAAGCGAAGATCAAGGCAACTCTGCAATCCAACGAAGACATCGACACCATCATGGGTCTTGGTGCATCTCTCGTGGGTGAGCCAGCAGTGGCAGCTGTTGAAGCAGTTGGACGCACTGGCGAAGTAAACGTTGCAACCTTCGACATGTCCGCAGGCTTCCTGCAGTCAGTTGTTGACGGTAAAGCAGCATTTGCAATCGACCAGCAGCAGTTCCTTCAAGGCTACCTGCCTGTTATCTTCCTCGCTCTCAATGCAGAGTACGGACTTATCCCTGGTGGCAACGTTCCATCCGGTCCAAACCTGATCACCGCTGATAAAGCCGGTCAGGTTGTAGAGCTGTCCGCTCAAGGCATCCGTTAAGGAGCTTTGCTGTGGGAGGGGTGTACGCATCCCTCTCATTTCATGCAAAACTGAGGGAAATAAAATGTCCGATCTTGCTGTTGAGAGCGCGGACGAAAGAGTAAAAAACGTCTCGCTCATCTCCCGGCTCATGAAGCGTCCTGAACTCGGCGCCATTGCTGGCCTTGCTCTCGTAACAATCTTCTTTCTTTTTACTGCTGACCCTAAGATGTTCACCCTCGCGGGGATCCTGAACTTCATGACGCCTGCTGCCCAACTCGGCATTCTGGCTATTGGGGCGGCACTTCTCATGATCGGCGGTGAGTTTGATCTCTCCGTTGGCTCTATGGTTGCGTTCACAGGCCTGATTTTCGGCGCGGCAATGGTCACCTTCGACCTGCCACTCTATGCAGCGATTATTGTTACCTTCATCGTGGCAGCTGCAATGGGTGCCATCAACGGACAGATCGTCATCCGTACGGGCTTACCGTCTTTCATTGTAACGCTTGCGTTCTTGTTTATCCTGCGCGGCCTGTCTCTGGTAGGCCTTAAAGCGGCAACCGGCGGCTCCACTCAGCTGCGCGGCATCCGCGCAGAGTTTGAAGGCAGCTGGCTTGCTGACTTCTTTAGCGGAGAAGCATTCACACCGTTCTTCTACTGGCTGGCTGAAGCGGGTTGGATCGACACCTTCAAGTCTGGCAAGCCGAAAGTAGATGGCATCCCGGTTGATATTCTCTGGTTTGGCCTGCTGGCTCTTCTGGCAACCTGGGTTCTGCTTCGCTCCCCGTTTGGCAGCTGGATCTTTGCAGCTGGTGGCGACAGCAACGCAGCAAGCAACTCCGGTGTGCCGGTGCGCAAGGTCAAAATGTACCTGTTCATGTTCACCGCATGCTGTGCAGCTCTCGTTGCAATCCTGACTGTTATGGATGCTGGCTCAACGGACGCCCGCCGTGGCTTCCAAAAGGAGTTTGAGGCAATCATTGCAGCGGTGATCGGTGGCTGTTTGCTGACAGGCGGTTACGGTTCCGCAATCGGTGCCTTCTTCGGCTCCATCATCTTCGGAATGGTGCTGATCGGCCTCAGCTACACCAATATCGATCAGGACTGGTATCTGGTCTTCCTCGGTTCCATGCTGCTGATCGCGGTGTTGTTTAACAACATGATCCGCAAGCGCGTCACAGGGGAGCGCTGATCATGACGACACCTATTGTTGAGATGAAGAACATCGAGAAGCATTTTGGCTCCGTCATTGCTTTGGCAGGTGTTTCCTTCTCCGTCATGCCCGGCGAAGTGCATTGTCTGCTTGGTGACAATGGTGCAGGTAAATCCACCTTCATCAAAACCATGTCTGGCGTGCACAAGCCAAGTAAGGGCGAGATCGTCGTGGATGGTCAAAAGCACGTCTTTGAAAGCCCACGTGATGCCATGAATGCAGGCATTGCAACGGTGCATCAGGACCTTGCGATGATCCCGCTCATGTCCATCACCCGAAACTTCTGGCTTGGCCGTGAACCAGTCAAGAAGTTCGGCCCGATCTCCTATTTCGACCATAAGTACGCAAACGAAGTCACTATGGAAGAAATGTCCAAGATGGGCATTAATCTGCGCGAACCGGATCAGGCTGTGGGCACACTGTCTGGTGGGGAACGTCAGACAGTCGCAATCTCGCGCGCCGTGTATTTCGGCGCGAAAGTCCTCATCCTCGATGAGCCGACCTCTGCTCTGGGTGTACGCCAGACGTCAAACGTGCTCTCGACCATGGATAAGGTCCGCAAAAAAGGTGTTGGCGTCGTGTTCATTTCGCACAACGTACGCCACGCCATGGCAGTGGGAGATCGCTTCACGGTGCTGAACAGGGGGCAAACCCTTGGTACTGCGAAGAAAGGCGAAATTACCGCTGAAGAACTTCAAGATCTCATGGCTGGCGGGCAAGGGCTTGCCAGTCTGGAGGCATCATTGGGCGGCACTGTGTGATGTGCATTCCCGAAAATCCTCTGTCGGTTTTCGGGTCAGGCATACGCAACTTACAGGATGTTCAGTGAGACACTGAGGAGCGGCATTACCCGATCGTGCCGCTCCTTTATTTTATCAATGCCCCGTTCATAACGCGTTCTATTCCAATGAACTCTATTCTAGGGGTACTTCCAGGATTACTGAGATGGAAAAAATCGGCGTAGGTCTGATTGGAACCGGATACATGGGCAAATGTCATGCTCTGGCATGGAATGCTGTATCCGGTGTGTTTGGTGGTGAGCTGAAGCCAGAATTGGTGACGCTTGCTGAGGTGAATGAAGAACTGGCTGCAGCACGCGCAAAAGACTTTGGCTTTGCCAAGTCTACGGGCAACTGGCGTGATATGCTGGCCGATCCGGATATTCACATTATCTCGATTACCACGCCGAATGAATTCCACCCGGAAATGGCGATCGCAGCTCTGGAAGCGGGCAAGCACGTCTACTGCGAAAAGCCAATGGCTCCGTCCTATGCGGATGCGCAGAAAATGCTGGAAGCCTCCCGCAAATCCGGCAAGAAGACCTTCCTTGGTTATAACTACATCCAGAACCCCATGATACGCCGCATCCGCGACTTGCTGAATACGGGTGAAATCGGCGATGTGCTTCAGATCCGTCTTGAGATGGACGAGGACTTCATGGCCAACCCGGATGATGAATGGGGCATCAAAAGCGGACTAGCCTCCGGCTTTGGCGCACTGGATGACTTCGGCGTGCACACCATGTCCTTGCTCATGGCGCTGGATCTGCGCATTGCCAAAGTCATGTGTCACATGACCAAGCCATACGCGACCCGCAAGGACGCTGCTGGCAACGACAAAGCCGTTGAAACCTTTGATGCAGCCACCGTGCTGTTTGAGCTGGAAAATGGCGGCAACGGCACGTTGCAGCTCAATCGCTCTGCATGGGGACGTAAAGGCCGCATCGCCGTACAGATCTTCGGCTCCAAAGGCTCCATCGTTTATGATCAGGAGCGTATGAATGAGATGCACGTCTACAAAGCTGAAGGCGAAGTCGCAGGGCAGGGCTACACCACAGTTCTGGCAGGGCCAGCTCATGCGCCATACGACCGCTTCATCCCGGCCCCGGGCCACGGTCTCGGCTTCAACGATCTGAAGATCATTGAGGTCAACGAGATCCTGAAAAGCCTGCAGGGTGAAGACAGTCACCTGATCGACTTCGAACGCGGCATCTTCATTGAAGACCTCGTCCAGACCATGGCCAAATCTCACGAACAGGCCAGTTGGGTCAGCGTCTAAGTCTATTGAGAGTAGAAGAAAACTAAGGGCGCATGAACAGCGCCCTTTTTTTGTGAGCCAGCCTCTTCCTTGCAATACGTTCTGAGAAAAAAAGATTTAACCCCCTAAAAGCCTTTGGGAAAACTCATTGAGGTGCTGGACAGAGGAAATCAGGCGCCCTATAAGACCCTCACCTCAGCGGGGCACACTGCCCAACGCGAAATGCCCGGATAGCTCAGTTGGTAGAGCAGCGGATTGAAAATCCGCGTGTCGGTGGTTCGAATCCGCCTCCGGGCACCATTTATCTCCTTGAAATTAATAGATAATAAACCGAGCATTCGCTCAGCTTTCTCAAGGTTTGACACTTTTGCTCCAACCGCTTGCTGAACTCTTCCCCGCGCAGAGTGATTTCCTTCTCAAATCGAACAGCAATATCCGACATGCTTTTGCGCAAATCAGCACCTTTGGCATAAAGCCGTGCCATGGCTTCTGTCTCATGTCCAAGCGCAGCGGCAAGATCTCTGTCATTCAGCCCAATCTCCCGCAAAATGGTCGCCACCGTATGCCGCAGACCATAAAGAGTAAGGCCCGGCTCAATCAGGTTCTTATCTTCTAATTGGATGCGCAGCTTTCTCCACGATGCTC